>JBHADF010000060.1:0-47971 GCA_041854955.1 Anaerovoracaceae bacterium
CGTCATCGCGATTTCCTGATAAAATTTGTAGCACTTCTTCATGAGATAGTGTAATATTAACTTGAGCCATGATGTACCTCCTTTATGTTTTGTGTCGTAACTAACATTATACAGGATAAGTACTTGTGGCTCATCTTTTTTTGTCTTTTTCTTTTTACACCATTATATGGGCATAACCGGTCGGGTTCTTCCAACTGTGGGGAAATCGCCCGAAATCCTTCCTTTCCCCACAGTTTCGAGGCTGCCTGAGGCGGCTGGCCGCCGGTCGGGTTCTTCCAACTGTGGGGAAATCGTCCGAAATCCTTCCGTTCCCCACAGTTTCCAGGCTGCCGGCATAAAAACAGGGCTGCGGAGCAGCCCTTCATCTTATGAAAGCATCTTGATGATTTCGGTTTCGTCTATTACGGGGATTCCCAGCTCTTTGGCTTTCTTGTTTTTCCCCGAGGTGGAGGTAAGGTCATTGTTTATGAGGTAGTTTGTCTTTGCAGACACGGAGCCGGCTACCTTTCCGCCGGCCTTCTCGATGGCGGATTTCAGCTCATCTCGGTTGGCGAAGCTTTCCAAAGAGCCGGTAATGACAAAGGTCATTCCCTTCAGCGCCTCACCGGAAGCCTGGTAGCTTTCGTCTAAGGTTACCTCCTTCAGCAGGTCCTCTACAATTCTCTTCTTCTCAGGGTCGGCGAAAAACTCCACATAAGCATCTGCCATAATATCACCTATGCCGTCAATGGTAGTCAGTTCCTCCTTTGTCAGTGCAGCCACCCTTTCCCAACGGTTTTCGCAATGTCCGGCTATTAAGGCCGCATTGGCCTTCCCGATGTTTGGGATGCCTAAGCTGTAGAGGAAAGCCTGAACCGTAGGGGTCTTGGCCTTTTCCACGGCTTTTTTCAGGTTCTCGAAGGATTTCACCCCGAAGCCTTCCATAGAAACTATGACCTCACGGAATTTCTCCACATGGAAAATGTCGGCGGCTTCCTTTATGAGGCCTTCGTTGACCAGCTTTTCCAAGGTCATCTCCGACAAGCCTTCTATGTTCATGGCGTCTCTGCTGACAAAATGGGTAAAGCCCTTAATCTGCTTTGCACCGCAGTTGGGATTGGGGCAGTTCAAGGTTTTTACACCCTTGGCTTCGGCGATTTCCGCTCTGCCTCCGCATACGGGGCAGGTGTCCGGTATTATAAGATTGCCGCTTTCCGTCAGATTTTCGCTTATCTGAGGGATTATCATATTTGCCTTGTAAACTCTTATCACATCGCCTATTCCCAATTTGAGTTCTTCCATAACGCTGATGTTGTGCACCGAGGCGCGGCTTACGGTGGTACCCTCCAGCTCCACCGGATCAAAAACGGCGATAGGGTTTATGAGGCCCGTTCTGGATGCGCTCCACTCTATTTCCTTTAAGGTGGTTTCCCTCACCTCGTCACGCCATTTAAAGGCTATGGCATCTCGGGGGAATTTTGCCGTGGTTCCCAGAGATTTTCCGTATTCGATATCGTCAAAGATTAAAACCAAGCCATCGGAGGGCAGTATATTTTCGCCTATGCGCTGTGCAAAGCCTGCTACGGCCTCCTCCATGGTTTCTCTCCTGACGGTTTCGTGCTCTACCACCTGAAAGCCCTGGGCCGCCAGCCACTGAAGCTGCTCCTTCCGCTTTGCAAAATCCAAGCCTTCAGCCGATACCAGGGAAAAGGCGTAAAAGCCCACATTTCTCTCCTTTGTAATCCTGTTGTCCAGCTGGCGAACCGTGCCGGCGCACAGGTTTCTGGGATTCTTGTATTTTGCCGCTTCATCGGCTATCTCTTCATTTATACGCTGAAATTCCGGATAGGAAATCACCGCCTCACCCCGCAAAATCAGCTCCCCCTTAAATCCTATGGAAAGAGGCAGATTTGCAAACACCTTGGCATTATTGGTTATTACCTCTCCTATCTCGCCGTTTCC
The DNA here is from genome assembly GCA_041854955.1 of Anaerovoracaceae bacterium. Lineage (GTDB taxonomy): Bacteria > Bacillota > Clostridia > Peptostreptococcales > Anaerovoracaceae > CAMENZ01. Next base: position 1,942 of record JBHADF010000060.1, read on the forward strand.
GCGGGTAACAGCCTTAAACAGCTTGCCATCCCGATAGGTTAGAACCACGGTGAGACCGTCCAGCTTCCAGGACAGAAGCCCCTCCATCGGGCCCAGCCACTCCATAAGCCTGCCCACTTCTTTAGTCTTGTCCAGTGAAAGCATCTTGCTTTGGTGGGCCTCCTTGGGCAAGGAGGAAAGCACCTCATAGCCCACATTTACCGTAGGGCTGTTGGCCAAGGTTATGCCCGTTTCCTCTTCAAGAGCTTCCAGCTCATCATAGAGCCTGTCGTACTCCAGATTAGACATTATCTCGCGGCTTTCCTGATAATAGGCCTTGGAGGCTTCATTGAGAAGCTCCACCAGCTTTTTCATTTCTGCAATTTTATCCATAACAGTCTAAACCTTTCTAATGGGCGCTACTGCTTTCGCCAGCTTCTTTTTGTCACCCTCTTCAAAAGCTACAGTGACAGTCTTTGTGTCTACATCCACAACTACACCGAAGCCGAATTTGTCGTGGGTTACACTGTCCCCCACCTGAAAATCATTTTCCGCCTTGGCTGCCGTTTCCTTAACCTGCTGCTTTGCATATTTCAGCGGGTCATAAGGTCTGTAGGGTTCTTCCCTGAAGCCGTCCAGGCTGCCCGTGTTTACGCCCAATCTATTCTTTATCCGCGTATCCGGCTTGTATATAGCGTCTCCCGCCTCGTCGAAGAGCTTGCTGTCCACCTCTTTCAGGAAAGAAGATTCCATGGTGTAGTTTCCTTGGCCGTACATCATCCTATAGGCGGCACTGGTCAGGAAAAGCCTTTCCTTGGCGCGGGTCATGCCCACATAGCAAAGCCTGCGCTCTTCCTCTACTCCGTTTTCCGTTTCCATTGCTCTCTGGCTGGGGAAGAGTCCCTCCTCCATGCCCACAAGGAACACCACGGGGAATTCCAAACCCTTGGCGCTATGCATGGTCATCAGGGTCACCTTGCCGGAGTTTTCGTCGTACTTATCCGTATCACTTTCCGTGGACACTCTCTCCAAAAATTCCTCCAAGGTGGCCGGCTCTCCCGCCTTCTCCTTTTCCTCTTCAAAATCCGCAATGAAGGAACGGAAGTCCAGCAGGTTCTCAATGCGACCTTCCGATTCCACCGTGTTTTCCTCCTCCAGGGCCTTCATATAGCCGGTTTTCACCAGCAAAACATCATAGATTTCAGCAATGGACAGGTTTTCCCTCTCCCTTTGGCAATATTCAAAGACGGACAAAAATTCTCCCACCGCATCGCGAGGCTTCTGGGGCAGACTCCAGAGAATTTCATCGTCGGAAATAGCCCCGAGCAAGGACTGATTTTTCACTCCCGCCAAGGCTTCCAGCTTTCCTATGGTGGTGGGGCCGATGCCCCTCTTCGGCTCGTTGATAACTCGCTTAAAGGCCAAATCGTCGGCAGGATTGGTCACCAAGCGCATATAGCAGATCATGTCCTTAGTCTCTTTTCGCTCGTAGAAGCTCAGGCCGGAAAGAATCTTGTATGGTATACGGCGGCGCTTCAGGGCGTCTTCCAACAGTCTGGACTGAGCGTTGGTTCTGTAGAGCACGGCAAAATCGTCAAAGCTCCTGCCTCCCGTAAGCTCCGTGGCTTTCCCGCCGCCTAAAAGCTCTATTTCCTGAGCCACATATTGGGCCTCTTCCTTATCGCTGTCGGTATGCCTATAGACCAGCTTGTGGCCGGCCTCTTTGTCCGTCCAAAGCTTTTTATCCTTTCGCCCTCTGTTGTTTTTTATAACCGAATGGGCCGCATTTAAAATATTTCCGTAGGAACGGTAGTTTTGCTCCAGCTTTATAACCTTGGCACCCTTGAAATCCTCCTCGAAATTGAGGATATTGCTGATATCGGCTCCTCGCCACTGGTATATGCACTGGTCGTCGTCTCCCACCACGCAAAGATTGCCGCTTCCCTTGGCTATGAGGCGGATTATCTCGTACTGAATATGGTTGGTGTCCTGATACTCGTCCACCATAACATAGCGGAATCGGGTCTGATATTTCTTCAGAGCCTCTCCGCTGTTCTTTAAGACCTGCAAGGCGTAGACCAGCAAATCGTCGAAGTCCATGGCGTTGTTTTTCCTCAGCTGCCTCTGATACTCTTCGTAGACGCCGTAAATGACTTTGGCCTTGGGATTGCCCCCATTAAGCGCCAGATATTCGTCGGGAGACAGATTTTGCTCCTTCTGTTTGCTTATGATGGAAGCCACATAGGCCTGCGGAAACATTTTGGTGTCGATGTTTTGCTCCTTGAATATGTTTTTCAGCAAGGTCTTTTGGTCCACCGTATCATAGACTACGAAGTTTTTATCGTAGCCTACCTCGTAATAGTATTCCCGCAAAATACGAAGGCTCATGGAGTGAAAGGTCAGAAGCCAAATGCCGGGCAGAGTGCCTGCCAGCCTCTCCAGCCTTTCTCGCATTTCCTTAGCAGCCTTGTTTGTAAAGGTTACAGCCAAGATGTTGTAAGGGCTCACCCCCTGCTCTATGAGATAGGCTATGCGGTGGGTCATGGTGGCCGTCTTGCCGGAGCCTGCTCCCGCTAAAATCAGCAGTGCCCCCTCGGTGTGAAGCACTGCCTCCCGTTGTTCCTTATTTAAATGGTCTAAATTCATCCGGTCTCTACTCCTTATTTTGCTTTTCCCGTTTCAAGCTCAATTTCTCGAAACATTTTCAGCAATTATTTTGATTTAATTATACCCCGACGGGAGAGGCTTATCAATATAAAAAAGTAGAATCACAAAGGGCACATCTCAGAATCTTTCCGAGCTGTGCCCCTCTTAGCAATATACCCTTTTTTATATATAACTGATTAGAACCAGACCACAGTTCCGTTGGCGGTCAAAACCATGGAAACTACTGCTGCTGCCATGAGCAAAACGCAGATTATAAGGTCCGTTGTATTTTCAAAGAGCTTTTTCCCTTTCTTCCTTCTGTTATACAGATACATCAGTGTTCCCGGTGCGTAAAGCAAGGTGGCCACCAATATATATGTCAAGCCGGAAGCATAGAGAAGCCAAACTCCGTATATAGCCCCGAATATGGCGATGAGCCATGGAACGGCACGCTTTCCGCCTTCATGCTCTATATCCTCTCCCTTTGCGACTACCTTAAAATAGTAGAATGCCGAGAATACATAGGGCACCATTATGGCCGATGTGGAAAGTGCATAGCAGGCCTGGAAGGTAGCATCGTTAAAATATATGATTACGATGAAAAGTTGAATTATCAGGGTTGTTATGATTACCGCCCAGGTCGGTGCTCCATTTTTATTTTTGCGGGCTAAAATAGCCGGGAAGGCTTCGTGCTCAGCCGGTCCGAAGGCGCTGTCAACGCAGAGAATGGTATAGGAGAAAAGTGCTCCTCCCAAGGATATTACCACAGCCACATTTACAAGGGTAGCTCCCCAAGGTCCCACTACAGAAGCCAAAACCCCTCCTAAGGACGGATTGGGAAGGGCAGCCAATTCCTCTGCCGGCAAAACACCCATGGAAAGGACTGAAATCAGGAAGTAGAGTCCAAACAGAGAGGCAAAGGACAGGATTGTGGCCTGACCTGCAATCTTGGTGGTTTTTCCACGTCCCGAAATAACTACTGCTCCCTCAATGCCGATGAAAATCCATACCGTAGTATATACGGTGCTCTTCACCTGCTCTAAAAGTGATAGCTCGCCTATACCGCCAAAGTTTTGAGTGAAGGTTTCCCAACGGAAAGCTCCTCCCAATATTATGGCCAGTACAACGGCTAAAATAGGTACAACCTTTGCTATAACTACTACTGCATTTAAGATTACCGCTTGATTTACACCTCTTAAAATCAGCAGGGAGAAGCCCCACATTATGAGTGATGCGATAAAGCAGGAGAACAGATTATTTCCGTTTCCGAAAATGCCGGCATACCTGCCTAAGGTTTCAAAAAGCAAGGTTATAAATGAAATCTGCGCCAGAATAGCGCTCATCCAATAGCCCCAGGCCGAGTTAAAGCCTACGTAGTCTCCGAAGCCTTCCTTTGCATAGGTATAAATTCCGTTAGTCAATTCTTTTTTTACGACGCTTAGCTTAAAGAAGCACATGGTCAGCGCAAACATTCCTATACCGCAAATCGCCCAGCCTATTAAGGTGGCCAAGGTGTAGGCTCCGCCTGCCGCAAAATCTCCCGACAAGCTGAATACACCGCTGGCAAGGGTCAGCCCCACAGCGAACATGGCCAAGGGGAATACGCCTAAGGTTCTTTCATTATTCTTATTATCCATTCTAATCCTCCTAAAATACACGCTTTGGAGATTTTCTTTTATTAAAGCTTATTAGAATCTAAGGGACAGGCAGCTAAGACCTCCGTCTAACTTTCTGTATTCGGAAGTATCAACCAAGAGAGTCTTGTAGCCCAGGCTCTGAACGGCTGCCAGCACTGCCGGATAACCTTTGGGAACGATTACCGTATCATTTACCCATATACAGTTAGCAGCATAAGCTTCCTCAACGGGAATTTCCACCTTGTTATATTTTGCAAAATCCGCCTTGTTGACGAATTCACCGCTTACCAGCATATTGTTGTTTTCCAGATAGTTTACGCCGGTCTTCAGGTGAAGGACTTCCTCTAAAACAACTTCCGAGCAGGTCATTCCATATTTTGCAAGAATTTCGGTCAGCTGTCTTATACCCTCTTCGTTGGTCCTGGCTGATCTTCCCACATAGAAATGGTCCCCTACCATCATTACATCGCCCCCCTCAAGAGTGCCGGGAGCCTTGATGTATTCTATCTTATCCTCAGGGAAAAACTTTCTGACAGCATCAACAATTTCGTCTTTTTCACCGTTTCTGGACTCGGCGCCCGGGTTGGTGATGATGGCACAGGCTCTGGTGATGAGAGCCGGGTCTTCCACAAAGCAGGAGTCCGGATAACGCTCATCGGCAGGGAGCACTGTCACCTCTACGCCACACTGTTTCAATGCCTCGATATAAGTATCATGCTGCTTTAGTGCCAGCTCATAGTCAGGCTTGCCTAACTCCGGTGCGGAAGTGATACCGTTTACCAGTGCCTTACAAGGTCTTCTCACGATTACATTGTTAAACTTTTTCATTTTTTCTCCTCCTTTTCGGTAACCTTCATAAGTTACTCTTTTTTATATAATATATTATATATTGTATATTTAATATTGTCCAGCAGTATTTTCTCTTTGAAAAACAGATTCTTTGTGGTATATTATTATCATCATAAGAATCGGAGAAAAAAATGAACAAATTTAAGACTTTAACTGATCATGTTTACGACTATATAGCAGAGCAAATTCTTTTAGGCAAAATAGCTCCGGGAGAAAAAGTAAACGAAAACATTATATGCGAAAAGCTATCCGTCAGCAGAACTCCTGTGCGTGAGGCCCTTATCGAGCTTTCCTGTGACGGCATTTTGGAAAATGTGCCCAGGAAAGGTTTTTTGGTGCGTACTCTGACCCTGAAAAATTTAAAAGAGATTTATTATGTTACGGGTATTCTCGAAGGTGAAGCCGCAAAGCTGTCCTGCGCCAAGCTTGAACCCCAAGATTTAAACGATATGAGGTTTTATATCGATAGCATGTTTTTGGCCATAGAACAAGGGAACTACAACATGTATCACAAGCAGCAAGATATTTTCCATCATACCTTCATAGATAAATGCGGTAATGAAACTTTAATTGACACATTAGCCCACCTTAAAAATCAGCTCCTAAAAAGGAGCTATGATGAAGACGTGAATCCCGATATTAAGAAAATACTCACGGACACCAACAAGGAGCACGAAAAGATATATGAGCTCTTTCTGGCTCGCGATGCGGAGCAGGTATGCCTTTATCTCAGGGATGTCCACTGGAGACCGTTTCTGGCGGAGTTTGAAGTTATATAGCAAAAAGCACTGTTCAAAAGGACAGTGCTTTTATGATCTATCTTTGTTCACCTATTTCTATTCGCTTATTTCTTCGGAATCGGCTGTCCATTTGGTCCCCGTTCCGTCTGGATTAACGCCCCGCTCAAAGGTTAGCTGGTAGGAGTCGTCTCCATTACGTTTCTCCCACTCTTTTAGAATTTCCTTACCGGGTTTTAATTGGCCGGACCCTTTAACATCACTGTTTTCATTGCCAATAATTGTCCACGAAAAATTCTTCGCTTCATCGGAATAGCTGACTCCTATATGGAAGTCCACAGTGCCTCCTGTTTTTCCGACCCGCAGCCGCCTAACAGGAGTATCAGACCAGTCAGCAAAGCTACAGCCAAAATAGTCTTCCGTCTCATGTTCAACACCTCCTTGTCTCCTGCAGGGGAGATTTTGCAAGGTATGTGCTTTGCAAAGTCAGCTGCGGCTCAGCATATTGAGGTAAATAAAGAACATTACCAAATCAAAATATTTTCTATTTGCTTACCGAAATATAGTACCGTTACAAGGGCCATTGGTCAAGGTTAAGCCTTGTAATTGCATATAAACGGACCGCCATTAGCTTCAATTATTCTAAGCTACTGTTTTCACATAGCTGTAAGCGCCATAGGCTTTTCTTCCGTTTACTACCTTATAGGCTCTCACCTTAACATAGCAAGTGCCTTTTGTGCCGGTTTTTCCTATGCTGCTCAGGTTGATTTTATAGGAATTCCCCTTTACATAGGCTGTTTTCACAGTCTTTGAAAAGCCCTTATCAAAGGCCACTTTAATTTGAAAGCCGTCTGCCTTAGGCTGATTTTCCCAAGATACTTTGACCATTTTACCTTTAGGGGAGGATACCCTTACCTGAGAAAGGGTGGCCGGAATGTTTTCGTAGTACTGAGCCAAGGCATAGTAGGCCTGCTCCGTAGCCATTTGGTTTACAACAGGCTCAAAGCCGCCTCCGGCTTGATTAACATGTCTGAAGCCGCCTTCATCTTCACCCTCATCGTCATAATAGGTCATGATGGCATCCAATACGGATTTACCGTTTTTTCTGAAGCGCTTGTCCTTATCGGCGTTAATACCCACATTGGACAGGGCGCTGACTACCTGAGCGGCACTTTCCAAAGTCGGTGTGCCCCAACTGCTGAAGCCTCCATCCGCATCTTGCATTTCAGATAAGCATTTTATAGCCTTCTCTATGGCCGCCTTCACCTTTTTCTGCTTATAGTGGGGTGCCAGGGATTCCAGACCCATAGCGGTCAAATCCGAATCGGAAACATTTCCGCCTAAGGCCCAGCCACCGTCGGGCAGCTGATTTTCCAACAGATAATCAATGTACTTCCGGCGGCTTGCCAGGTTCTTGATTCCTCTTTCCTTCTGCTCCTCAGCTGTCATTTTAGGAATTTCATAACCGCCTGCATCTAAGGCGCGCAGAGCAAAGATGGGGCCGTTTATCCCTTGCCACACCACCTTGTCAAAATCCGCCAGCATGGCCACCATGTTATGGCCGTTGATATCGGTAGGGTCTAAGCCCAAGGCCGAATAGGCGATTATAACTCGTGAATATTCCGTATATTTTTTATCGTGGAGGATGCCCTTGACCCCGCGGTAGCCCTCTTCTAAAGCAGCTTCCACTGTCTTCCTATAGCCGTCTACATAGGACTTGGGCATATTATATTTTGCTTCTGCCAGGCCGTACATAAACCATTCTCCACCGGTTACGCCGTTGGCCGGAGTCTTTACGGTATTATACAGATAGTCCCCCGTCTTTTCCCAAGCCGCCTTAACCTGGTCATAGGATGCTGCGAAGGCGTTTTCCATGGTTCCCAAGCACATGGTCAGTACAAGCATCAGCATTAAAAGCAAAGATATGGATTTTCTTTTCATTTTCATTTTCATTTTCTCTTCCTCTCTTCTTCTGTTATTTGGACATGGAGTTATCCCCTACATCCTTGCCCAGGTCACAAGTATAAACCCATTCAATCACATCTCCGTCTTTCAGGTAATAGGACGAGCAGCCGTAGTTGGGGAACCAGCCGTTGACCTTATACATCCAGCCTGACAATGGTCCGCCGTCAAACTCGTATAGATAGCCTATCCCTTCTATGTAATTGGATTCGTAGACCGGCGTAAAGCTGAACTCCATGTGAACCTTATTGTTTCGGCAAACCGTATTCAGCACATCGAAAACCGTGTTTTCCGTGGTTCCTTTATAGGTGGTGGCCTGCAAAATCCAACCATCCTTAGGTATATACTCTTCTATGGACTTATTTTCCAGCTTTCCCATGTCGTCGGAAAGGGTTTTGCAGCTTATGCTTATGGTCACCGTCACATCTTCCGCCACATCGGGCTTATAGGCCCGGTTTCCCTCATTTGAAGCGGTCGGGTCTTTGCTGTTGTCTATTTTCAGTTCCTTTGCCGACTTGTCCTTGTCTTTCTTGGAATCTTTCTCCGAGGCCTTGGTTTCTTGATCCTTCTTTTCCCCCTTAGTCTCTTTTTTATCTTCTGCCTTAACCTCTCTTTTCTCCTGCTCCGTGGCTTTGGCTCGCTCCTGCTGATAGTCTACTACCTGCCCCTGTCCGTCGGGAAGCGGTGAATCCCTCCCCTCGATTTTGAAAACAGAGGCTGCATAGATTACTATGGCCAAAGCAATCAAAGCCAAGATATATTTTCTAAGGCGCTTCTTCTTCAGCTTTTCTGTAAGTTCCCTTTGCAAATCTTTCTTTTCTTCCATATATTTACATCTCCTTTTTATCTGTAAATACCGTATTTTATCTTAATTCTCTCGATTTTCCTTATCATCACATCCCCAATGAGGAAAATGCAGAAGGCTGCCGCTGCCCCGTGACTCACATCATAGGATAAACCGGAAACATAAAGAAGGCGTAGGGTATTCCAGTTGAGCCCTCCTCCGCCTGTCATTCCGGCGGAAGTCACAAAGCTGCACAGGTTCATCAGGCCTCCATATAGAATCACCGTAGTAAAGAAGGTAAAGGTGGTAATGGTAATACTGTCCACAGGCAATCTCTTTCTTTGAAGGATAACTCCGGTTATCAATCCCAGAAAGCCACATATATATACAAGCCAGGATGCTTCCTTTATAAGGCTCTGTCCCGTCAGAAGGCAAATGACATAAGCCAATATTTCAAAGGCTGCTATGGAAAGTACCGGCCCTATCACCACGGAAAAATTTCCTGATTTGAGCCTCGCTCTTTTCTGCCCCGGCTCCGCCTTGTTGAAGGCCAAGCCCGCCAGAAAAGCCAGCAAGCCCCAGCAAAACATCTGCCAAGGTGTCCAAGGCCCCTGTCCCATGTAGAAATTACATACCAATCGTGATAAGGCTCCTACTAAGAAGCCGGCCTCCGGCCCCAGCGAAATTCCTGCTATAATGACCATGGCCGTGCCTATCTGCAGGGGTACCGTCACATGGAGAAACATGTGTGCTGATACGGTAATGGCACTCATCATGGCCACCAGAACGATTTCTCTGGCCTTAGGCTTCCGCTTTTCGAATACCATGAAAAAGGGAGCCATGCAGCAAAAAATCACAGCCAGACTTACCGGCATATAGAATCGCTCTCCCCCTAAGACTGTAGCCAAAGCTATAATGCCGGGAATCATGAAAAAAATCATGAGGGCGGCCACAGAGGTACGCTTTTTTACAGCCTTCAGCCCCGGTGTATCATATTCTGTTCTACCCATACAGCCACCTCCTCCCAGGTCACAAGGTCTTCCTTCCACTTCCTTACGATTCTATTGGCGGCGGTGGTGTAAAAGCTGTTCCCCGCAAAGAATGACCGCGCCGGCCCCTCCGATACCACATCTCCGTCAAAGAAAAGAGCACAGCGGTCTCCGTACTCTGCACAGAATTCCACATCATGGGATACCATAAACAAGGTCACCCCCTGCTCTTTCAGCCTTCGGAAAATCTTTGCCAAGGTAATTTTAAAGAAAGGATCCAGCCCTTTGGTGGGCTCGTCTAAAAGCAGGATTTTAGGTTCTAAGAGCAAGATTTTCCCAAGGGCCAACCTTTGCTGCTCCCCTCCTGACAGGTCATAGGGATGGGACCTTCTAAGATGGCCTATTTCCATGGTTTCCAGCATGTTTTCCACTCTCAGTGCAATTTCATCTATGGATAATTGCCGATTATGAAGGGCTTCTGCCAGCTCCTCCTCCACGGTGATTTCCGTAAAAAGGGCCTGTGGATTTTGGGGAACCATAGCCATAACTTTGCCCATAAGCCTGTTGATGTTTTCTTTGCATACCTTGAGGCCGTCTACGACTATACTGCCCTGCCGAGGATTCAGTATGCCCGCTACCGCCTTCAAGGTGGTGGATTTTCCCACTCCGTTTCCTCCCATTAGGCAGAAAAGCTCCCCTGACCTGACCTTCATATTAAGGCCCCTCAAGACTTCAGGGCTGTGGCGGTCATAACGATGCCAAAGGTCTTTAATCTCTATTATATTCTCTATATTATCCTTGTAAGCTTTCTCCTCCGCTGCCTTCCCAGGCTCCCTGTCCATGATTTCTTCGGGGGTCGGCAGAATTTTTTCCAGCCAGAGCCTGCCGTCACGGATGGTCAAAGGTGCCGAGGTCTCATCCTTTCTGTCAGATTTGGATTCCATCAGACTTTTTGTTTCTTGGCAGGCTGAATGTATTTTCACCACAGAAGGAAGGCCGTAGAACATGGGATGTCTTTTCTCTTTTCCTTCCCCTGCTAAAAAGCAGCCTATTTTATCCGGACTGTCATCGGCTATGATGCTTCCTCGGTCCATAACCACCACCCTGTCCGCCATGGGAATCAAATCTTCTAGACGGTGCTCGGAAATGATTACGGTGGTTCCCAGGTCGCGGTTAATCTTATATACGGTTTTCAGGAATTCAGCTGCGGCTATGGGGTCCAGCTGGGAGGTTGGTTCATCTAATATGAGCACCTTGGGTTGCATCACCATAATCGACGCCAGATTGAGCAGCTGCTTCTGTCCACCGCTGAGCTCTGCCACACTTTTCCGGAACCAGGTTTGCATATCGAAGAAGCCGGCCATTTCCGCCACCTTGCGGCGAATGGTGCCGTTATCCATTCCCAAGCTTTCCAGGCCGAAGGCAAGCTCGTGCCACACCTTGTCGGTTACCAGCTGATTGTCCGGATTCTGTTGGACAAAGCCTATATCTGTGGTGCTCTGTCTGTCGGGCAGCTCAGCCACTTCCACCCCTTGGTAGGTTACGCTGCCCTCCTTTTCCCCGTAGGGAAACAGGTTCTTTTTCAGCTGACGGAGCAAGGTGCTCTTTCCGCAGCCGGATTTTCCGCAGAGAACTATAAATTCGGCCTGCTCCACATCTAAACTCACATCTCGGAGCGCAGGGCCTTCCGCCAGCGGATATGTAAATGTCAAATTTCGTATTCCTATGCTCGCCATTTCTTTTCTCCCTGTAGGTCTATGACTGCCGGCGTAGACAGCAGTATGCCGTAACACAGCAGCGCCAATATTTTCCAAAGGCCCCATTGTCCAAGCCTGATGGTGGGGTAGTAGTAAATCGTCGTCAAATTCATAAAGCATGACAACGCGGTCAAAATTCCCGGCAGCAAAATGAATAGGAGCAGCCTTTTATCCCTCCTCGTAAACTTAAAGAGGTGGAAGCTGGTGCGACCCTTCAGGCCATAGCCTCTGGCCTCCATGGAGTCGGAGGTTTCTATGGAGGCCTCCAAGGACCAGGAAATCAGTATAGAGGTTTCCTTGGCCGTCTGCCTCATTCTGTCGAAGGTCTTGCCGCTGCCGTGTCTCCCCAGGCACCGCTGACCCATAGAAATTTCACTGTACCGATTCTTTAAAAGAGGTATGAAGCGGAAGATCATGGAAATGGTCAGGGCCAGTACGGGGGCGGCTTTTCCGAAGAGGTAGATGAACTTATCCGAGGTCATAATGGTATTGAAGCAGGAAAACCAGACCACCACCGATGAAATCATAGTTGCACCGGCCAATCCGAAGAAAAAGGCTTCAAGGGTAATTCTGTTTCCCAAAAGGTAGAAAAGCACCGTGGCGCCGTTGTGAACGAAAAATGTATTTATTAGGGCCATGACGATCATTATGGGTATAGTTACAGACATGTTGAATTTCAAGGCCTTAGAGCCTGACAGTATATATGACCAAGTCCAGCTTGCCCCAAGGGTTACAGCCAAAAATGCCGGATCCATGCTGAACATGGTGATTCCTATGACAAAGACAAAATATATGAAGTTGACTGCCGGATGATACCCGGCAAAGGTGCTGCTTTCCCCTATTCCCGCTTGAATCTTGCCCTTCATCACTGCTCCTATATGTGAAATCCAACTTTTCCCCTACCTCTGCGACATCCCTTGGCCCATTAACCTTAAATTGTCGGCCCAGGATTTTCGCAAGGCAATATAAAAGGACTGCCGAGAGGTTATTTCCAACCAGTCTCTGCAGCCCGTATTTGCTGTACTATGCGTTTCATTAAAGGTGTCTTTCCCTATCCCCGAGATAGACAGCCTTTCATTAACTTACGATGCATGTCTTCTGACTCGTGTATCATTGCTCCCCTTCGTCTTCCCGGAGCAAAACATATTGCCTGTTTTGTGCCAGTGACATTGTGAAGGCGGGCTCCTCACTTACAGCGGCGGGTGCCGTTCCGGACTTGAACCGGATTCCATCTTAGTCCCGAGCCACCGTAGCCCGAGAAACATCTAAGCCTTATTAAATTTTCAGCAGGTTCTGCCATTTTCTCGTAAATATATGTGCCTACCCTGCACTTTATTTTATCACCATCCACTGAGGAAGTCAAGAATTTCCAAGGGTAGGGGAGTGGGGTGGATGGGGTTTTGGATGGCTGGACCCAGGAAAATCATACCAATCGGGCCTTTTGGGGGGGCTTTGGCTGCGGGACCCGGAAAGTCATGCCAATTCAGCCTTTTCGGGGGCTTTGGCTGTGGAAGCTCATAAATCATACCAATCCAGCCTTTTCGGGTGATTTGGCTAAAGATCCTCCGAAAATCGTCATACCAAATCGCCAAAAATTCTCTTTTGGTGTGATTATGCCTCAGAAAAAGGTAAAAACTTCCATTTTTGTCATGCCAAACTGCCTGAGACAGGCGGATTGGTATGATTTTTGGGCAGTCGGCCGAATCGGTGATTCTGAGTAAAGCAGCCCAAGATGACACTGTGGCCAAATCGGTGAGTCTGGGCAAAGCCGCGCGAGATGTAACTGGCAGCCTAATCGGGACATCCTGCTACGGCGGTCGAGCCATCCGAGCTGGTGGCCGGCCCAGACCTACACTCGAAGCCGCGCGAGATGGAGTTGAGGTCCGAATCGACGAACCTCGCCCACCACACAACAAAGGGGCCACCCTAAAGCCGACTTACAAGTCTTCTTTAGGACAGCCCCTTTTCAGTTTAGTCTTTGGTCTACACTAATTCTAAGAATACCACTTCTGCGGCGTCCCCCTGACGAGGTCCTAACTTAAGAATTCTTGTATATCCACCGTTTCTATCTGCATACTTAGGTGCGATTTCTTCAAAGAGCTTTGAAACAACAGTTTCATCGAAGACATAGGCTAAAACCTGTCTTCTTGCATGAAGATCGCCACGCTTTGCTAATGTAATTAACTTTTCAGCTGTTCTTCTGGTTTCCTTAGCTCTGCAATCTGTTGTCTGGATTCTTCCTTCTCTGAACAAGTCAGTTACAAGGTTTCTCAGCATTGATCTTCTGTGAGCTGTAGGTCTGCCTAATTTTCTATATCCCGGCATAGTTTAAGATTCTCCTTTCCTGCAAGATTATTCGTCACTAGGTCTTAAGGAAAGACCTAATTCTTCAAGTTTTGCTTTTACTTCATCCAATGATTTCTTACCAAGGTTTCTAACCTTCATCATATCATCTTCTGATTTCAGCGTGAGTTCTTCTACTGTGTTAATAGCTGCTCTCTTTAAGCAGTTGAAGGAACGAACGGAAAGTTCCAATTCCTCAATGGTCATTTCGAGAGCCTTTACAGTCTGGTCTTCCGGCTTGTCCACGATGATGGTCAAGTCACCGGCAGCGTCTGTGAGCTGGATGAACAGGTTTAAGTGCTCCTGCATTATCTTAGCTCCTATGGAAACGCCTTCGTCGGCGGCTATGGAGCCGTCGGTCCAGATTTCAAGGATTAACTTGTCATAGTCAGTCACCTGACCTACACGAGTGTTTTCCACCGTGAAGTTAACTTTTCTGACAGGAGTGTAGATGGAGTCCACAGGAATAACTGAAATCGGTGTAGATTCAGTCTTGTTCATTTCTGCGGGAACATATCCTCTGCCTCTTGCCAAGTTTATCTCCATAACGAGAGTAGCATTTTCCTCAAGGGTTGCGATGTGAAGATCAGGATTCATGATTTCCATTTCGCTGTCACCGATGATATCTGCCGCGGTCACATCCATAGGACCTACCGCATTGATGATTACTCTCTTAGTGTCGGCATATTCGCCATGAAGTCTTACCGCTAATTTCTTAAGGTTTAAGATTATCTCGGTTACGTCTTCCTTTACACCCGGTATAGTAGAAAACTCATGAAGCACGCCGTCGATTTTTACTGACGTTACAGCTACTCCGGGAAGGGAGCTTAAGAGAATTCTTCTCAAAGCGTTTCCCAAGGTAGTACCGTAACCTCTTTCAAGAGGTTCAACTACGAATTTACCATAGCACCCGTCTTCATCAACATATTTGTTGATTGTTGGCTTTTCGATTTCTATCACTGAAAATCCTCCTTTCATTCCAAGTTTTCAAATAACTTCTTCAAATTACGAGGCTATATTACTTGGAATACAATTCGACGATTAAGCGTTCTTCGATTGGAGTATCAATCTGTTCTCTTGTGGGATCAGCCAAAACCGTTCCTTCCAATTTATCTCTGTCTACAGATACCCATGCAGGAGTGCCTACGGTCATGTCCTTAATCTCCTTGAACTTAGGAGACTTCTGGCTCTTTTCAGTAACCTTGATTACATCACCGGGCTTAACCTGATATGAAGGGATGTTTACTTTCTTGCCGTTTACAGTATAGTGACCGTGAACTACCAGCTGTCTTGCTTCTCTTCTCGTGGTGGAGAATCCCATTCTGTATACTACGTTGTCAAGTCTTTCTTCAAGCATTACCAACAGGTTTTCACCGGTAATACCCTTTTTCTTTGCAGCTTTATTGAAAGTTGTTCTGAACTGCTTCTCTAACATTCCGTAGATGAATTTTGCTCTCTGCTTTTCACGAAGCTGAAGTCCGTATTCGCTCATCTTCTTGAAGCTCTGCTTCGGCTTACGGTTGGACTCTTTATAAATTCCCAAGTGGCTTGGGTCTATCTGAAGGGATCTGCATCTCTTCAAAATCGGATCTTTATTTACTGCCATACTCTATTCCTCCCCTCTATTATACTCTTCTCTGCTTAGGTGGTCTGCATCCGTTATGCGGAATCGGTGTGATGTCTTTAATCATAGTAATTTCAAGACCTGCAGTCTGAAGAGCTCTGATAGCTGCTTCTCTGCCGGAACCGGGTCCTTTTACATAAACTTCTACAGTCTTTAAACCGTGTTCCATAGCACCCTTAGCTGCTTCTTCAGCTGCCATCTGTGCTGCGAATGGTGTAGACTTTCTGGAGCCCTTAAAACCTAAGGAGCCTGCGGATGACCATGAAAGTGCATTTCCGCCCATATCTGTCAGAGTAACTAAAGTATTGTTAAAGGTGGATTGGATATGTGCCTGGCCTTTTTCAATATTCTTGCGTTCTCTTTTTTTCTTTCTTACTGCTTTTTTTACAGTCTTAGCCATTATTTCCTACCTCCTTTATTTAGCTTTTTTCTTTCTGCCAACGGTCTTTTTAGGACCCTTGCGAGTTCTTGCGTTAGTCTTAGTCTTCTGACCTCTTACGGGAAGTCCTCTTCTGTGACGAATTCCTCTGTAGGAACCGATTTCCATAAGTCTCTTGATGTTCAAGGAAACTTCTCTTCTCAGATCTCCTTCTACTAAGTACTCTTCGTCGATAATCTTTCTGATTTTACCAGCTTCATCCTCGGTTAAGTCTTTAACTCTTGTATCAGGGCTTATCTCAGCCTTAGCCAAAATAGCGTTAGCTGTAGGTCTTCCGATACCGTAGATGTAAGTTAAACCAATTTCAATTCTTTTTTCTCTTGGTAAGTCAACACCGGCTATACGAGCCATATTTTTCTCCTTCCCCTATCTTTCTTCGCCTTGCCGGGGGCGACTAGACAGGATCACTTAATAATTTTGAAAAGGTCATAACGGTGGATTCCCGGTGATTTCCTCCGACCTCTTTTAACTTTTAATTAACCTTGTTTCTGCTTGTGCTTAGGGTTTTCACAGATAACCATTACTTTACCGTTTCTCTTGATAATTTTGCACTTTTCGCAGATAGGTTTTACGGAAGCTCTAACTTTCATAAATTTCTCCTCCTCTACTTACAAAATCCTCCCGGCAGCCGGAGCAAAATCTGCCCGGCCAAGCCTTTTTAAGGATTATTACTTATCACGCCATATAATTCTTCCTCTTGTCAGGTCGTAAGGTGAAAGCTCTACCTTTACCTTGTCTCCCGGAAGGATTCTTATATAGTTCATTCTGATTTTTCCTGAAATGTGGGCAAGCACCTCGAAACCGTTTTCCAGCTTCACCTTAAACATAGCGTTAGGCTGAGCGTCCACAACAGTCCCGATAGCTTCAATGACGTCTTTTTTCGCCATAAATACATCTCCTTCTCATTCTACAAGGTAAGCAATTCCGGCTCACCATCAGTGATAACAACAGTATTTTCATAGTGGGCAGCGAGGCCGCCGTCAACGGTTACAGCCGTCCAATTGTCCATGAGCACCTCCACCTCCCAGTCACCTTCGCAGATCATGGGTTCTATACAGATGGTCATGCCCTTTTGCAAACGGGGGCTGCTTCCCTTGGATACATAGTTGGGAACGGGCGGGTCTTCGTGCATATCTCTTCCGATACCGTGTCCTAAGAAATCTCTTATAACACCGAAGCCCTCCGCTTCCACAGTCTTCTGTACCTCTTGGGAAATATCCCTTATACGGCATCCTTCCCTGGCATATTTTATACCTTCGAAGAAGGCCTTCTCAGCGGTATCTATGAGGCGTTGTGCCTTTTTGCTTATCTTTCCCACTCCGTAGGTTCGGCAGGCGTCAGCCATGTAGCCCTTATGCTGGACTACCAAGTCGCAGCTGACGATGTCCCCTTCCCGAAGGATTTTATCCTTGCTGGGAATTCCGTGGACTATCTCCTCGTTTACGGAGGTGCAGATGCTGGCCGGATAACCGAAATAGCCTTTCTCTGCTGCGATCATATTATTCTCGCGGCACCTTTTTTCCACCAGCTTATCTATATCCATAGTGGATATGCCCGGCTTTATAAAGGCTTCCAGCTCTCTGAGAATGTCACCGCAAACCTTTCCCGCTTCCCTCATATAATTGATTTCCTGCTGGGATTTGATGATGATCATTATTACTCACCTATGACAGCAATGATGTCCGCAAATACAGCTTCAAAGTCTTTTTCACCATCGATGTGCGCTATATTTCCGGCCTTTTCATAGTAGCCTATGAGAGGCATTGTCTGCGCTTCATAAACTTCTATTCTGTTAGTTACTGTCTCCGGATTGTCATCTGCTCTCTGAATCAGCTCTCCGCCGCATACGTCGCAGATGCCCTCCACCTTGGAAGGGATGGTTACCACATGGTAGCCGGCTCCACATGCTTTGCAAACTCTTCTTCCTGTCAGTCTCTTAACCAAGACTTCCTTTCTGGTGGCTATGTCCAAAACCACATCGATTTTGGAGTCGTGAGCCTTAAGGAATTCGTCCAGCTTTTCAGCCTGATATACGGTTCTCGGGAAACCGTCCAGAAGAAATCCGTTTTTACAATCGTCTTCAAGGAGTCTGTTGGTGGCGAGGTCGATTACCAAATCATCGGGAACCAGCTCGCCCTTGTTCATATATTCCTGAGCCTTCTTTCCCAGCTCAGTACCTTTTTTAATGTTTTCTCTGAATATGTCTCCGGTAGAAATGTGGGGTATTTTGAATTTTTCCACAAGCCTTACAGCCTGAGTACCCTTACCTGCGCCCGGAGGCCCTAAAAGTATCGCTCTCAGCATTTTCTACCTCCTATTTTAAGAAGCCCTGATAATTTCTCATCATCATCTGGTTGTCCAGCTGTCTTACGGTTTCAAGGGCTACACCTACCGCGATAAGTAAGGAGGTTCCTCCGAACTGGATGTGCAGTGAAGGTATCAGCACGCTGAACACTGTAGGCAGTGTGGCTATTAAAGCCAGGAACACGGCACCTACGATAGTAATTCTGGACATAACCTTGCTTAAATACTCTTCCGTAGGCTTGCCCGGTCTTATTCCCGGAATGAAACCGCCGTTGGTCTTCATATTGTCGGCTACCTCTATAGGATTGAAGGAAATCTGAGTATAGAAGTAGGTGAAGAATATGATGAGTATAATGTTAAGGGATCCGTAAAGCCATACACCCGGGTTGCCCTGTGATGACAGCCATTTGTGAACAAAGGCCGTGAAGGGTGCATCCTGCCTCATGAAATAGGTTATGGTCATAGGGAAGTTCAGCAGTGACATAGCGAAGATGATGGGAATAACTCCCGACTGGTTAACCTTCATAGGGATGTGAGTGGACTGACCACCGTACATCTTTCTTCCTACAACTCTCTTTGCATACTGAACGGGAATTTTTCTCTGTCCTTCCTGAATCAGTACAACGCCTGCTACTACTAAAACGGCAGCTACGATGATGAGTGCGGTGGTAATGGTGCTGATTGCTCCTGTGGATATTCCGGTAGCTAAGCTTCTGATTCCGCTGGGGATTCTGTTAACTATACCTGCGAATATTATGAGGGAGATACCGTTTCCAACGCCTCTTTCATTTATCTGCTCGCCGAGCCACATAAGGAAAGCGGTTCCTGCTGTCATTACCAGTATCATAACGATAACGGAGAAAGCGCTTCTGTCTATGACAGCTCTTCCAAAAAGACCTAAGGTCAGTCCCGCAGCCTGTATAAGTGCCAATACTACGGTCATGTAGCGTGTTATCTGTGCCATCTTCTTTCTTCCTTCGGTGCCTTCCTTTGCCAGCTTTTCAAAATAAGGGAAAGCTATGGTCAAAAGCTGCACTATGATGGAAGCCGTAATGTATGGCGTAATACTCAAAGCGAAGATAGTGGCATGGCTGAAAGCTCCGCCGGAAAACAGGTCGAATAGGTCGAAGAGACCCTGGTCGCCTGAAAACATCTTGGCCAATTCTGCTTTGCTAATATTAGGAACAGGAATAAGCGAACCTACTCTGAACACCACTAACATCATGAGCGTAAAAAGCATTTTACTTCTCAGCTCAGCTACTTTCCACGCCTGAGCTATGGTCTTTAACATACCCATATTAAATCACCTCTGCCTTTCCTCCAGCAGCTTCGATTTTTTCTACGGCAGTCTTGCTAAACTTGTTAGCCTTTACTGTTAATGCAACCTTAAGTTCCCCGTCGCCGAGAACCTTAATTCCGTCCTTTACCTGTTTAACGATTCCCTTTGCCTCTAAAGCAGCCTGGTCTACCACTTCACCTGCGGAAAACTTGTTTAAGTCCTCAACATTGATAGCGGTGTAAACTGTCGCCCAAAGGTTCTTGAAACCTCTCTTGGGTAATCTTCTGTAAAGAGGCATCTGTCCTCCCTCGAAGCCCAGACGAACGCCGCCGCCTGCTCTTGAATTCTGTCCGTTCATACCTCTGCCACCGGTTTTACCCTGTCCGGTAGCTGTACCGCGGCCTTTTCTCTTAGGGTTCTTAGTAGCTCCCTCTGCCGCTCTTAATTCATGTAATTTCATCTAAGTGCACCTCCTATAGCTCTTCTACAGTTACAAGATGCGAAACTTTAGCTACAGCACCACGGGTCTGTGGAGTGTCAGCCAATTCCACTGAACGGTGCATCTTTTTTAAGCCTAACGCTTCGACTACAGCTCTCTGTTTAGGGGAAGCGCCGATAACTGACTTTGTTAAAGTAATCTTTACCATTTTTGCCATTTGCTTTTCCTCCTACCCTAAAATTTCCTCTTTTGTCTTTCCTCTAAGCTTTGCAACATTCTCTAATGTCATCATTCCTCTCAAACCTTCGAGAGTAGCGTATGCCATATTTCCTGTGTTGTTGGAGCCTATGGATTTTGCTCTTACATCCTGGATACCGGCTGCTTCCAGCACGACACGCACGGATGAACCGGCGATAACTCCAGTACCGGGTGCGGCAGGCATGATTAAAACTCTGCCGGCGCCGAAAACACCTAAGTTCTTATGAGGTACTGTAGTTCCTACCATTGTAACATATACTAAATTCTTCTTTGCATCTTCTTCAGCTTTTCTTACGGCTTCGGGAATTTCGATGGATTTTCCGAGACCAACGCCTACATATCCGTTTCCGTCGCCTACAACTACAGTTACGGAGAATCTCATGTTTCTACCACCTTTTACGGTTTTGGAAACTCTTCTGATACTAACTATAGTTGACTTCATTTCCAGCTTGGATGCATCAACGATATTACGCATTCTTTTCCCTCCTGTTAGAATTTCAATCCGGCTTCACGAGCACCTGCTGCGAGTTCTGCAACTCTTCCGTGGTAAAGGAATCCGCCTCTGTCGAAGCAAACTTCTTCGATACCCTTTGCCAATGCTTTCTGAGCCAGTGCTTCGCCTACCTTCTTAGCTGCTTCCTTGTTTCCGCCGTATTCTACGCCGGCCTTGATGTCCTTATCAAGGGTGGAGGCTGCTGCCAATGTTACGCCATTCACATCATCGATTATCTGCGCTGAGATATTCTTGTTTGATCTGAAAACGCAAAGTCTTGGTTTTTCAGGAGTTCCTAAAAGGTTTTTTCTAACTCTTCTGTGTCTGTTGACACGTCTGTCATTTCTGCTTACTGTTGCCATTTACATTCACTCCTTTCCCTTACTTAGACCCGGCCTTGCCTTCTTTTCTGCGGATAACTTCAGTGGAGTACTTAATACCCTTGCCCTTATAAGGTTCAGGCTTTCTCCATGCTCTGATGTTAGCGGCATAGTTTCCGACAACGGCCTTGTCAGCACCCTTAACTACGATTTCAGTAGCGGAAGTACATTCAGTTGTAATTCCTGCAGGGTCCTTCATTTCGATTGGATGTGAGTATCCCAGGTTCATAACCAGTGTATCGCCCTTCTTTTCAGCCTTGTAACCAACGCCGATAAGCTGCAGCTTCTTTTCAAAGCCTGTGGTGACACCGACAACCATATTGTTTATCAGGGTTCTTGCCAATCCGTGCTGTGCTCTGTTTGCTCTCTCGTCGTTAGGACGGGAAACATTGAGTTCGCCTTCGTTGATTTCAACCTTGATATTTTTGCTTATTTGCTCTGATAATTGTCCCTTCGGACCTTTTACTGTAACTACGTTATTAGCATCTACAGTAACTTCTACTCCGGCAGGAACAACTACAGGCTTTCTACCTATTCTTGACATTCTTTGCTCCTCCTACCATACATAACAGATAACTTCGCCGCCTACACCGTTCTTACGGGCTTCCTTATCGGAGATAACACCCTTGGAGGTGGAAAGGATAGCGATTCCTAAACCTCCGAGAACCTTGGGCACTTCGTTTGCTTTCGCATAAACCTTTAAGCCCGGCTTTGAAATTTTCTTCATTCCAGTAATTACTTTTTCTTTGTGAGCACCGTATTTCATCGTAACTTTGATGATACCCTGCTTACCGTCTTCTATAACTTCAAAATCATTGATGAAGCCTTCATACTTTAAAATCTCTGCGATGGATTTCTTCATCTTGGATGCAGGGATTTCTACAGTCTCGTGACTTGCAGTATTGGCATTCCTGATTCTGGTTAGCATATCCGCTATAGGATCTGTCATTGTCATTACAGTATGTCTCCTTTCATAAATTTACCAGCTTGCTTTTCTTACGCCCGGAATTTCACCCTTGTAAGCAAGCTCTCTAAAACAGATACGGCAGATTCCGTACTTTCTCAACACGGAATGTGGTCTTCCACAAATTCTGCATCTTGTATATGCACGAGTTGAGTATTTCGGCTTTCTAGCTTGTTTAACCTTTAACGATGTCTTTGCCATAATAACCTCCTACTTTTCAAACGGCATACCAAGAAGTTCGAGCAAAGCCATTGCTTCTTCGTCTGTCTTAGCCGTTGTTGTAAATACTATGTTCATACCCTTAATAACATCAACCTGATCGTAGTTAATTTCAGGGAAGATTAACTGCTCTTTGATACCCATGGAGTAGTTTCCACGGCCGTCAAAGGAGTTTTTGCTAACGCCCTTGAAGTCACGAACTCTCGGAAGAGCGATATTGAAGAACTTATCGGCAAATTCATACATTGAATCTCCTCTTAAAGTAACCTTCGCTCCAACAGGCATACCCTGTCTAACCTTAAAGTTAGCGATGGACTTTTTAGCCTTTGTTACAACAGGCTTCTGTCCGCTTATAAGTGCCATTTCAGCTACTGCGGATTCGAGAATCTTAGCATTTTCCTTTGCTTCGCCGAGTCCCATATTGATAGTGATCTTTACCAGCTTGGGAATTTCCATAACGTTTTCGTAGTGGAACTTTTCCTGCATAGCCTTGAACACTTCCTTGTCATACATTTCTCTCAATCTTGCTGTCAAAATGGTCTCCTCCTTTCTTAGTCTATTACGTTTCCGGTTTTCTTGGAAACTCTTACTTTTCTACCGTCTTTTACCTGGTAGCCTACCTTTATAACTTCTTTTGCCTTTGTGTCATAAAGCATTACGTTTGAAGCGTCCATAGGGCCTTCGATGTGCTTTATTTCGGCAGGTGTATTTCTTGTAGCCTTAGCATGCTTTGTCTGCATATTGCAGCCTTCAACATAGACTTTATTTTCCTTAGGCAATGCCTTGAGAACTTTTCCGTGCTTGCCCTTGTCCTTACCAGTAATTACGATTACTGTATCACCTTTTTTAATACGCATCTTCTAATTACCTCCTACAGTACTTCCGGAGCTAATGAAACGATCTTCATAAAGCCCTTTTCTCTAAGTTCTCTGGCAACGGGTCCAAAGATACGAGTACCTACCGGATTCTTATCTTCTTTATCTTTTATGATAACTGCAGCGTTCTGGTCGAACTTTACATAGCTTCCGTCTGCTCTTCTGGCACCATGCTTAGTTCTAACTACTACAGCCTTCACAACGTCGCCCTTCTTAACAACGCCACCTGGTGTTGCTTCCTTAACGGCACAAACGATTACATCTCCGATGTTCGCATACTGACGGCTTGTACCGCCTAAAATACGAATGCAAAGAAGCTCCTTAGCGCCTGAATTGTCAGCAACTCTTAATCTGGTTTCAGTTTGAATCATGATTTGGTGCCTCCTTATTTAACCTTTTCAACGATGTTAACAAGTCTCCATCTCTTATCTCTTGAGAGGGGTCTTGTTTCCATAATTCTTACTTTATCGCCTATCTGGCATTCATTGTTCTCATCGTGAGCCTTAACCTTCTTGGTTCTCTTTACGGCTTTTCCATAAAGGGAATGTCTTACGAAGTCTTCGATTGCAACAACAACAGTCTTGTCCATCTTGTCGGATACGACAACACCTAATTTAGTTTTTCTTCTGTTTCTTTCAACTGCCATAGTACATCCTCCTTTCTATTAAGCCTGAGCCATTTCTTTTTCTTTAAGAATAGTCTTAACTCTGGCGATATCCTTTTTTAATTCTCTCATCTTGAGAGGATTTTCCAACTGTCCTGTTACATGCTGGAATCTCAAGTTGAACAATTCTTTCTTCATCTTGCCAAGCTCGGTTGTCAATTCAACCTCAGTCATGTCTCTCATTTTCTTCAATTCCATTATGCTTCACCACCCTTTACTTCTTCTCTGATGGCAAACTTGCACTTAATAGGTAACTTATGTCCTGCAAGTCTCATAGCTTCTCTTGCTTGAGCTTCTGTAACGCCTTCGATTTCAAACATAACCCTACCCGGTTTTACTACTGCTACCCAGTACTCAGGAGCACCTTTACCGGAACCCATTCGTACTTCAGCAGGCTTCTTTGTAACCGGCTTATGAGGGAAAATCTTAATATATACTTTACCGCCTCTCTTGATAGATCTGGTCATAGCAATTCTCGCTGCCTCGATCTGATTAGAGGTGATCCATGCACATTCTTGTGCAACTAATCCATATGTACCATAGGTGATGGTGTTACCTTTTGTAGCAACGCCGCTCATTCTACCTCTGTGCTGTCTTCTGCGCTTAACGCGTTTTGGCATTAACATGGTTTAGTTCCTCCTTTCCAAAATGCTTATTCTGCAGTTTCTACAGCTTCAACAACTGCTTCAACCTGTGCTTCTTCTACCTGTGGCTTAACTTCGGGAGCTTTTCTTACTCTCTTGTTTACTGCCTTAGGAGTGACGTCCTTAGCGAACTTATCGTTTCTGTCGTTTCTTCTTTCACGCTTTTCGCCGCTTCTTCTGTCGTTTCTGTCATTTCTTCTGTCGCCACTCTTCTTGGGGCCTCTGTCTCTCTTATCGCGCTTTTCTTCGCGAAGGGCACCCTTTAATTCCTTGTCGAGAACTTCACCGTGGTTTATCCAAACCTTAACTCCCAACTTTCCGTAGGTAGTATCGGCTTCTGCAAAACCGTAGTCGATGTCGGCTCTCAAGGTGTGAAGGGGAACATTACCCTCGCTGTACTTTTCGGAACGAGCGATTTCAGCACCGCCTACACGTCCGGAAACCATGATTTTGATACCCTTGGCACCGGCCTTCATGGTTCTGGCGAGCTGCTGCTTCATGGCTCTTCTGAAGGATGTACGCTTTTCCAAAGCCTGAGCTACGGATTCTGCGCTGAGCTGAGCGTCAAGCTCTGTTCTTCTTACTTCCTCGATAGAAATTTCAACTTCTTTTCCAGTCATCTTCTTCAGGTCGGCCTTCAGTACTTCGATACCGTCTCCGGATCTTCCGATTACCATACCGGGTCTGCCTGTGAGGATGATTACTCGCATTTTGTTTTCGGCCTGTCTTTCAACGAGAACCTTAGCGACTCCCGCAACATACAATTTTTTCTTCACATAGGTTCTCACCTTGTTATCTTCGATGAGAAAATCCGCAAATTTTGCTTTATCTGCATACCACTTGGAATCCCAGTCTTTTATAACGCCTACTCTTAACCCATGTGGACTAACTTTCTGACCCATTCAATGAACCTCCTATTCTTTCTCTCTAAGAGTAACGCCTACGTGGCTGGATCTCTTAAGAATCATCATACCTCTGCCTTGTGCACCGGCTCTCCATCTTTTCATCGTAGGGCCCTGGTTGGCGTATACTTCGGCAACGTACAAATTGTCCGGATTCATATCGAAGTTGTTTTCAGCGTTTGCTGCTGCTGACTGAACAACCTTTTCAACGATTTCTGAACCCTTGCCGGGTGTGAACTTTAAAATTGCCAATGCCTCATTTAAGTCCTTTCCTCTTACAAGGTCTGTAACAGGTTTAATCTTGCTAGGAGACATTCTAACGTATTTTGCAACTGCTTTTGCTTCCATTTTTAATTATCTCCTTTCTATTTCTTAACCTTTGAACTCTTATCGGCAGCGTGACCTCTGTAGTTTCTCGTAGGAGCAAATTCTCCAAGTCTGTGTCCTACCATATCCTCTGTAATGTATACAGGAACATGTTTCTTTCCGTCATGCACTGCGATAGTGTGTCCCACCATCTGTGGGAATATAGTGGATGGTCTTGACCATGTCTTTATTACTTTCTTTTCGTTAGCTGCGTTCATATCCAAGATTGCCTTGATCAGCTTAGCGTTTACGAAAGGACCCTTTTTAAGTGATCTACCCATTATCTCTGCTCCTTCCTATTATTTTTCATTTCTTCTCTTAACAATGTACTTGTTAGAAGCTTTATTCTTCTTTCTGGTCTTGTATCCGAGAGCAGGCTTACCCCAAGGAGTAACCGGGCTCTTACGGCCGATAGGTGATCTACCTTCACCACCACCGTGAGGGTGGTCGTTAGGGTTCATTACGGAACCTCTAACCGTAGGTCTGATACCCATGTGTCTCTTTCTTCCTGCCTTACCGATCTGGATGTTAGCGTGATCGGAGTTACCAACCTCACCGATTGTAGCTCTGCATCTCATGCTGATCTTTCTAACTTCTCCGGAGGGAAGTCTAACCTGTGCATAGGCGCCTTCCTTAGCCATGAGCTGAGCGCCGTTACCGGCAGATCTTACCAGCTGAGCACCCTTGCCGGGCTTAAGCTCGATGTTGTGGATTAAAGTACCCACAGGAATGTTTGCCAGAGGAAGTGCGTTTCCTACTACGATATCCGCATCGGGACCGGAGTAAATCTTCTGTCCTACTGCCAGCTTTTCGGGAGCGATGATGTATCTCTTCTCTCCGTCTGCATATACGATTAAAGCGATGTTTGCGCTTCTGTTAGGATCGTATTCGATAGTGGCTACAGTACCGGGTACGCCGTCCTTAGTTCTCTTAAAGTCGATGATTCTGTACTTAGGTCTGGTGCCGCCACCCTTATGTCTAACTGTAATCTTACCGCGATTGTTTCTTCCTGAGTGCTTCTTTAGAGTTACTGTCAGTGACTTTTCAGGTGTTTTTGCCGTAATTTCTTCAAAAGTAGAAACTGTCATACCTCTAAGACCAGGAGTAGTCGGTTTATATTTTCTAATTCCCATTGTTGCTACCTCCTATTAAAGTCCCTGGAAGAACTCGATTTCCTTGCTACCGGCAGTCAGTGTAACTATAGCCTTCTTGTAAGCAGGTCTTCTACCTTCGTTTCTTCCCATTCTCTTTACCTTGCCATCATAGTTCATGATGTTAACCTTTGCCACTTCTACGCCAAAGATTTCCTCTATTGCCAGCTTAACCTGAGTCTTGTTGGCATCTGTTGCAACCTTGAAGGTGTACTTCTTATCAGCGGCAACATCCATACTCTGTTCTGAAATAACAGGTGTCAATATGATATCATATGCTGTTCTCATTAGATGTATACCTCCTCGATTTTCTGTACCGCATCCTTAGTTACGATGAAGCTGTCGTGGTTTATGATTTCATAAACGTTCATCGTTCCTACGAGAGCAGTTCTTACGCCCGGAATGTTGGCTGCGGATCTAACTACGTTTTCATCCTTTTCTGCCATTACGATTAAGGCTTTCTTTCCGGCCTTTACGTTTTCCAGAACCTTTACCATTTCCTTAGTCTTAGGTGCGTCGAATTTCAACTCATCCAAAACGATTATTTCCTTATCTGCAACCTTTGCGGAGAGTGCGGAAAGCATTGCCAGTCTTCTTACCTTCTTAGGTAAGGAGTATCTGTAATCTCTCGGCTTGGGTGCGAACACGATTCCTCCACCTATCTGGGAAGGGTCTGTTGAATGTCCCTGTCTGTGACGACCGGTACCTTTTTGTCTGAAAGGCTTCTTACCGCCTCCTCTGACTTCGCCTCTTGTCTTTGCGGACTGAGTACCCTGTCTTTGGTTAGCTAAGTAGTTCTTTACCACTGCGTGAACAGCGAATTGATTGGGAGTGACAGCGAAGATTTCATCTCTTAATTCGATTGAACCAGCTTCTGCTCCTGCCATGTTAAGCATTGTTACTTTTGCCATTTCTTAAATCCTCCTTTCACCCGAATTATTTGTCCTGACCTTTTACTGCGTACTGAATGCGTACAAGTCCGCCTTTAACGCCCGGAACCGCACCCTTAACCAGCATAAGGTTTCTATCTTCAATAACTTTTGTGAGAACCACGTTTTGCACGGTTACTGTATCTCTACCCATTCTACCGGGGCCGTCGTTACCCTTGAATACTCTTGAAGGGTATGTACCGGCTGCCAGACCTCCGGGCAGTCTCTTGTGCTTGGAACCGTGAGTCATAGGTCCTCTTCTGTGGTTGTGTCTCTTGATGTTACCCTGAGTACCCTTACCTTTGGAAGTACCGGTGATGTCAAGCTTCGCTCCAACCTGGAAATCAGCAACTGTGATAACCTGTCCCACTTCGTAGGTTTCGCCTTCTTCTACTCTGAATTCGGCTAAGTGCTTCTTTGTGGGTACCCCTGCCTTGGCAAAATGTCCTGTCAAAGGCTTGTTTACTCTCTGGGGCTTCTGGTCCTCAAAGCCTACCTGTACTGCATTGTAACCGTCAGTCTCTACTGTCTTAACCTGAGTTACAACTTCGGGGCCTGCTTCGATGACCGTTACGGGAATCACGTTCCCGTTCTCATCGAAAATCTGGGTCATGCCCATCTTTTTTCCTAAGATCATTTTCATATTTTTTCCTCCATAATCTTACATTGGAACCCTCTGGTTTGGCATTGCATCTGTCTTGGGTTTCACAGGTGCGCCCAAGGCTGCCCTCTCATGGGTTCTTACTAAGGGAGAGTCCCTTAACTTGGTTATAAATTATAACTTGATTTCTACATCTACGCCTGCAGGCAGCTCCAGCTTGGTCAATACGTCCGTAGTCTTGGGTGTCGCATTGGTGATGTCGATCAATCTCTTGTGGGTTCTCTGTTCAAACTGTTCACGAGAATCCTTGTACTTGTGAACGGCTCTCAGGATAGTAACCACTTCTTTTTCTGTCGGAAGGGGAATCGGGCCGCTTACATCTGCGCCGGTCTTCTTTGCCGTCTCGACAATTCTTGCTGCACTCTGATCAAGCAATGCATGATCATAAGCCTTGAGCTTAATTCTGATTTTCTTTAATTCGCTCATTTTGTTCCTCCTAAAAATTTTGTACTGTTTTCGCTATGCTCTGTACAGGGGTTCATATGCCCTAATTTTCAACGTTTTAAGGATTTGCTCGGGTCCTTACACGCCGCTGTGCGTTTCCTTATTTTCTTCGCACAGCAAAAATCAAGGCGAGTCCCTTCGCCCGAATCCGGTTCGGACAATTCTCCACGGAAATTCCCAGATAGCGCTGCAACTTCCCGCTTCTTCGCCTTAAGCAAGCTTTTTTAGTATATATTACTTTTTTATTTAATGCAAGGGTTTTTTTGAAGTTTTTTCATTTTTTTATGATGTAAATTGCTGTATTTCAATGGGTATAGTCTTTTTGTCTTTACACCGTGGTTGGTGTTCCTTTTATTTTGGTGGGGCAGTGGGGTGGCAGGGTAAGGGGATTGCTATTTCGCGGCACATGAGGAAAAATCATACCACAGCGACACTTTTCGGAGGTTTGGTGTGATTTTTTCCCCGGTTTTTCCAATGTTTACGAGGAAAATCATACCAATCAGGATTTTTAGAGCTTTTGGTGTGACGGTTTTCCGGCATTTTTCAGCCAAACCATCAGAAACTACCCGATTGGTATGATTTTTGAGGATTTTCTGTATTTTCCCCCATCTCCCCGCCGACCGCACCCAACAAAACAGGGCTTGCCCTAAGGCAAGCCCCTCGTAATCATATTTTCCGGCCTTTGACCGGAAGCCTCCGCCTAAGCGGAAAACTTTATATCTGTCTTGTTTGACCAAGGTGAGTACACAGTTCCGTTGCCGGCTTTGACAGCCACCCTTACCTTATAGTAATAGGTAGTGCCCTTCTTCAGACCGGAGGTATTTATGTAGCTCCTCTTGGTAGTTGTGAACACTTTTTTATAGCCGCTGTTTTTGGCCGTGGAGCGCCACACCTGATAGGAGCCTTCGCCCACGCTTCTCGATGTAACCCAGCTGACCTTGATGCCGGCCTTTCCGGCGGCGGTCTTAATATTCTTTGCCACAACCTGTATGCGCAGCTCCTTCACCGCTGCCAAGGCCTTTTCTCCTGCGGTCTTTGCACGAAGCTTGTCCAGCTCTTCCTTATATTCTGCCAGCCTGGCGTCTATAAGGCTTTCCACAAGAGCGTCTATCTCGCTTTGGCGAGCCAGCTTTATCACATCTATTCTACCTTGGGACTTGGCATATTGGCTGCCAACGGTTCCGTCCAGATCATTGAAAATATATTTTGCCACCGCCAAACCTGTGGAAAGCTCCTTGCTGCAAACAGCCTTCCCTTCCCTAAGCATGGTATAGCCTGTTTTGCCGCTTATAAAATCAGCACTTCCCGTCAGTGTGTATTCCTTCATCAGGTCTAAGGCTTTGCCGTTTATCTTAACATTGGTGACACGGTAACTTCCCTTGACACTTCTGAAAGCCCCTTGATTGTCCAGCACTACTGAGGACGGCACCGTTTCCTGTATATCAAAGGTCAAGCCTGAAATCTGCAGGAATCGGTCATTCCTGTTGGGATAGATGCGTACGGACATTTCCAAGGCATCCAGCAAATCTGTTCCGCTTACCTTCACTGTACGGAGCACATCTTCCCCTGCCAGGGAGTTTAAAATCTTATCGTAGGAAATCTCACCCTCCGGCAGATTGCCGCGGATTCCCCCGGCTTCCACCAGGGCCACATCGGCACCTGTAGCCTGACGATAGCTGTCTGCCACAAAATCCCCCAGATTGGTTTCACGGCTGCCGATAACCCTGATGCCGTCGGAATTGGCCGCCTCCAGCTTCACCGTAGTCTTTCCTACAACGGCGCCCAGACTGCTCCTGTATTCTCCGGCCAAGGCATCTATGCCCTTCTTTACGCCTATATCCTGTAAATTGTAGGAAGTAACAAGCTGGGAAGTCAAGGTTTTACCCACGGAAATCTTAAGAACTCCGAAGTTTTCCAAGCCGCCTCCCGGGCTGGTCAAAAGGGCAACGGCACCGGCCTTGGTCTTTACCTGAGTACCGCTTTCGCTTTTCCCCGAATTGCTGTTTATGAACACATTTATGCCTTCCGTGTTTTCGATTATCTTTTTGGCGGTCACGGAAGAATTGCAGGCTATGCTGCCTAAGACTACCACATATTTTGCTCCGGCGTCTTTAACCATGTTAACGGCGGTCTGCACGGCGGAGTACATGAAATTTTCCCCCGCAAAGCTTGTGTCTCCGTCGGTTACACCTACAAAGCCTATTTTTGTTCCTCCGTAGGTGGCTATATGGTACGGTGACGCAAAGCTGTAATTACAGCTGAGCATGCTGAAATTCATGGTTTTGCGCAGCTGGTCCTTGATGTAGTTATTTCCGTAGGCCAGGTCTCCCTCGCCTACTACGGTATAGTCGTAGCCAGCCAGATTCATGGCCTTGGCCACATACTCTCCCTTGGTGGCGTTGGCCAGGGCAGTGCCGCTGAAGGAGCTTCCCACATTTACGAGAGTAACATAGGGAGTCTCCGCCTTCTTGCCGTTCACATAGGCCGTCACCGCGGCCAGACCCATGTTGCGGGTTACATTTCCGTTCAAATCCCCGGTGTAAACTATGACTATGTCCTTTTCCGCAGCGTGGCCCGTTACGGTTCCCGCCAATATCATAGTCATTATTATAAGCACCGACAGTATCTTTCTTTTCATCTTATTTTCCCCCTTTGAAAATATCCGTATGAAAACATTCCTGTTTTGCTCTACATGCTCACCGCTATTTCCGCCCCTATGCGAGCATTGTTAAGCACCAGCTTGATGTTGGCCTCCAGGCTGGCTCCCTCTGTAAGCTCTTTGACTCTGCTCAGGAGGAAGGGTGTTATTCTCTTTCCCTTTACTCCCTGCTCCTCGCATTCTCTCAGGGCCTGACTTATAACCTTGTCAATCTCCTCGTGGGGGATTTCATATTCCTCAGGTATGGGGCAGGCCACCAAAACGCCGCCCTTTAAGCCCATAGCTTCCTTGGCCTTCAGCATGCCGGCGATTCTCTCCGGCCGGTCTATTCTGCACTCGGCAGGGAAGCCGCTCTTTCTGGAATAGAAGGCGGGGAATTCATCACCTCCGCAGGTGATTACAGGCACGCCGGCGGTTTCCAGATATTCCAGGGTTGAGCCTATGTCCAGTATGGATTTTGCTCCGGCGCAGACAACGGCCACATCAGTCATCTTAAGCTCTTCCAAGTCGGCGGAAATATCGAAGCTTTCTCCGGCTCCTCTGTGAACGCCGCCTATACCTCCCGTAACGAAAAGCTTGATACCTGCCATATGGGCAGCTATCATGGTTCCCGCCACGGTGGTGGCTCCATTAAGCTTTTCGGAAATTACCAGAGGAAAATCCCTTCTGGAAACCTTGAGCACGTCATCGGCCTTGGCTAAAAATTCGATTTCCTCCTCGGTGAGGCCCACCTTTATCCTGCCGTCTATGATGGCGATGGTGGCCGGCATTACGCCGTGGCTTCTGATGACCTCTTCAACCTTCAAAGCCGTTTCCACATTTTTAGGATAGGGCATACCGTGAGCTATGATGGTCGATTCCAAGGCAATCACAGGTTTGCCCGCTTTGAGCGCCTCTTCAACTTCCGGTTTAATATCTAAAAAATCTTTATACATTTCTATATCCTCCTTATAATTTCCTGAATATTCATTTGTTTATTGACGGCACGGCTGGTTTCCATGGTGACAGCCGAGGCTGCCATGCCCATCTTAGCCGTTTCCTCCGCCGACCTTCCGGCCACCATTCCCAAGAGAACCATGGCGGAAAAGCTGTCTCCCGCCCCGGTGGCACTTTCAATTTTCAAGTTTTCCGCCGGCCGTATAAAGCCGTGGGAAAGCTCATCCATGTAGAAAACCCCGTCCTTGTTCAGGGTTATAAATACCTGCTTTACGCCTTGGGTCATAAAGTATTTAGCTACCCTCAGCACATCCTCTTCTCCGTCTATGCTCATGCCGGAAAGGGCCTCCGCCTCCATGACGTTGGGCTTTATGCTGTGGAACCTTCCTACATGCTCCTTGCCCCGCAAAGCCTTCGCCGCCGACACCGGGTCGTAGAAAAGGGGTATCCCCTCAAAAAGCTCCACGGCGTAGGCCAGAAGCTCCCGGCTCAGATTTCCGTCCAAGGCTATTACCTTGGAGGCTCTTAGTTTTTCCTCATATTTTCCCAGCATTTCCCGGGAAATGTTTTCGATTATATCCATATCGCTGAGAGCCAGCTCCATATCTCCCTCTTCATCGAGGATGGAAAGGTACATGGAGGTGTTTCTGCCTTGAATGGTTTCAACCATGGAAACATCAACCCCAAGCTCCACCAGCTCCTCCTTGGCACCCTTTCCCATAGGATCATCTCCTATGACGGAAAGCATGGCCACAGAGCCTCCCAGTCTGGCGGTATTTTCCACAATATTACGCCCTACACCGCCGTGGGAAAGGCATATTTTGCCCGGGTTGGAATCATGGGCTCTAAGCTTTGCGAAAGGATAGCCTTCGATGTCTATGTTTATTCCTCCGATAACTGTTATTTCTGCCATTTTACCTCACTGTTTGATATTATTATTTTTTAAGCTATTCTACGAATATGCTTCCCCCTATGAATTCCCGCAAAATAGAATTGTTGGAAATATAGGAATCCTCTTGGATGGTCTTGAAGAATTGGAGGAAGCTGAGCATCCTTACGGCGTCGGCATATTCCTCCTGCTCCGGCTTTATCTTCTTTAAAAGGGGCTCCGCATATTTTTTCAGAACGCCTATTTCGTAGAGATGTACCGAGTTGAACATGACATCCGCCTCTCCCGAATAGGGGAAAATATTCTTGTCCTCCCCCTTCCTTACGCTGGGCCAGCCGGAAATGGTAGTCTCCGCACTTCTGTCTCTGTACTTAAAGTCTCTGACCATACGCCTGAGCATCCTATGATCCGTGGTCACCACTCTGTTGTGGCTGTCCAGATTGAGGGAAGTCAGAGGACTGATATAAATCTTAAACTTCTCTCCCCTGTCTATGTCCGCTGTAAGAGCCTCGTTGAGAGCGTGGATTCCCTCGATGACGATGGGCTGATTGGCCCTGATGGAGGTGAGTCGCTTCCCAAACTCCTTATGACCGTAAATGAAGTCAAAGGTGGGCAGGTCCACGGTTTCTCCCGCCAAAAGCCGGTTCATGTGTCTGTTAAACAGCTCCACATCCACCGCTTCCAGATCCTCGTAGTTCTTGTTTCCGAATTCATCTAAAGGAGTGTCCTCCCTTTCGAGGAAATAGTCGTCGGTGCCCAAATATAGGGGCACCAAGCCCTTTACCCTAAGCTGTATGCAGAGTCTCTGGGCAAAGGTGGTCTTTCCCGAGGAGGAAGGGCCGGCGATGAGGATTATCCTCTTCTTCTCCCTGCTTATCATGTCGGCGATTTCCACTATTTTCTGCTCGTGGAGGGCCTCAGAAAGCTGAATCAGCTCCTTTGTCCTGCCTTCCTCCACTACCCGATTAAGGTCTGATACATATCTGATGCCCATCAGCTTGCCCCAGCGATTTTGCTCGCCGAAAGCCTGGTAGAGCACCTTTTCATCCTTGTAGGGCGGTATCTCGTCGGGCTTTGACGGATGGGGGAAACGAAGCAATGCCCCGTTTTTGTATTTCATCAGCTTGAAATGCTCTATGTAACCGGAAGAGGGCACCATGAGGCTGTAAAAGAATTCCCGATGGCCCTCTAAGGAGTAAAAATGAACCCTGCGACTTCTTTCCGATGAAATCAGGGGCAAATTTTCCGGCAAGCCCATTCTGAGGAAAATCTCCTTGGCCTCCTCCGGGCTTACGCTTTCCTTTCCGATTTTCAAGTCCAGGTCACGGATTTCTTCCATCCTCTTCTGGATAAGCTCTACATCCTCTTCCGTCAGAGGCGTGGGTTTCTTTATGGTTGTGTAAAGACCCTTGTTGAGAGAGTTTTCGATGTCCACCTCTACGGGGCCCAACACGTCCTCCACGGACTTCAGATAAATTAGAGCCAGACTGTTTTGGTACATCAGGTTGGCTCCCTGAGTTCTCATATCTACCAATTCCACAGTGGAGTCTTTCTCCAATATGAAATTCAAATCTCTGAATTTATTGTCAACCTTGGCGGCCAGCAGGGTGTATGGGAGCTGCGGCTGATAGCTTGCGGCCAGCTCCTTGAGGGAAATCCCCACTTCCAGCTCTACCTGCTCAAAATCCCCCTTTAAGTCCTTTTTTAATTTTATCTTCATAAATACCACCTCTGTTTTACGGATTATAAAATCTGCTTTAGTAGGTATTATACCACCTTTTTCTCATTAAAAAAAGCAAAAAAGCTCTCCCGACATAGCGGAAAAGCTTTTCCTAAAGCTTTCATAGTCTACTTTGTAATTTTTCTCACTATTCCGTAGGCAGTAGCGGAAGCCAGGATGCCGAAGAAAAGTCTTATACCTGCTGCTGCATTTTCTGCGTAGTAGTAATATAAGTCAGTTTCAATGCTTTCTCCCGTCATGTGGGCATGGGCCAGCCATGTGCCCAGGTCCCCTGAGAACACAATCACAAGGAAACACACCACAAAGATGATTGCTAAAACCCCGCTTGAAAAATTAACATCCTTCTCGTTTTTCAAAATCTCTCCCTCTTTTCTTTTTTATTATATTTATTTGATATAAATTATATCCGTTTAAAAGAACATATATATGGTGGATATAAGCAAAATGCAGAAAACCAGCATATACAGATATGTTTTGGATTTTGCGTCCTCCGGATTTTTGCCGGCAGTGAAAATGCCTCCCACAGCAGCTTTACCCACATCGCCCTTGGTGATTTCTCCGGTTTGAACCCTGCGAATAAACCCTTGGTAGGCGATGACAGCAAGGAGAAGTATGCCCACAACTCCCAGGGCTCTTCCTATGAGGCTGAAGGTTTCGGAGTAGTTATTCATAGGAATAATCCAAAATTTACATACAACCTGGACCAGAACTAAAATCCCACCTGCGATGGCCAATCCTGTACTCTTCAATATGTCTGCCAAAGCCTTAAGGGTAGGCGATAAAATCTCCTACCCTGCTAAACTTAATTCCATTATCGGGCAGTATATTTTGCCCTTTTTTAATCAGTACTTAATCTCGTAGAGCACTTCACCGGAGCTGCTATATACCTTGGTGTCCTTCGGTACAGCCACTCCGTCCCAGGCCTCTACCTTTACATTTAATAAGTACCCTTCGTCATACTCCCATTGCGCCGTGGCGCCGTCAGAGTAGGTTGTTACAGCATAGGATGCTTTTGGATTATAGCCATATCTAATATTCATCCACTCTTCTACCCCGTCTTCGTTGAAGGTTTGCAAATCAAACTGAAAGATATCGTAGATAGGCAAAGAATCTTCATAAGCAGCGGAATTAGCCACTTTCGGGAAATATCCCCAAATTTGTTCTTCATAAACTTCAACCCGCGCCTTAGTAGAATTTTTCTCCTTTACCAAGGCCACAATATAATCATCCCCAACTTTTTGGTATTGAATCTTGTCCTGAAGCACCTGGCTGATGAGTACATCTCCTTTTACCAAATCTTTGGTCATGTGGCGGAAAACCTGTAGTCCGGTCATAATTAACAGAACCACTATAACAATTATACTTATGGGCAACCCGGTTTTACTCTTTTTATTTGTTTTCATGACTTTACATCCCCAGTTTTTGTATGATATAAATGTGGCTACTTAGTATGATAACCCTTTAACATTTAGCGTCAATTTCCAGTGCTTTGTTTCATTTTGCGGTGTAATCCCTACAGAAACACTAGCCCCTGCCTCTGATGCCCCTGCGCCAATTGAGAAATTCCAATTTATCTTTTTATATGTATGCACATAAATCGCTGTGATGCCTGTTAACTCACCTGCTGCATGGTTTTTAGTCAGTAGCAATTTTGTGTTAACATTTTTCACAGTATTAGCCGCAGTCGTGTAATCCTTTTCGTCTGCAAAGGTAACCAGAAACCCTTTATTATTTGAACTCATTGTGCTCGTGGGTTGCACTTGCTCTCCTTTAAAATTTTTGATTTTAACATTGTTTGTCCTCTCGTAAAGATCTCCTCCCCAGCCTATAACTAGCGCGTCATCGCCTGGAGCAGGAAATGAATAGCCTGTGCTACCCATGCTAGCCCAAGTTGCTTCAGATGTAACGTCATATGCGATGTCACAACCTGGGTAAGTCCTCTTTATGGCAGTAAGCGTCAATGTAAGCTTCTCCTTTGGTTTGCTTGCCCTATCCGTTGTGCCTGCACGTCTCATTTCCTCAACTTCTCGTTTACTCATTAGAGTGCTTTCAATTTCCTCACCATTAATCTCGTTAGTGCAGTATACATTTTTCATTGAAATTGCAGCAATCTTACCATTTATTTCATAGGATCTTTCATAAGCTTTATTAACCATGGCCTTTATTTCATCATATCCTATGTCAAATCCTTCTTTTTCTACCTGCATCCTTGCTTGTTCCACATAAAAAAGTTTTTCCGTTTCTGTGGCAAACCTAGAATTCATACCATATCTTTCTCTCAAGTTGGCATCTTGGAACCTTATTGTGATTTCTTCTTCATAGGGGCTCTCATCTTCTGCTATAGCAAGTGCAGGCATAGTACAATTTAATATGAACAATAAACTTATGAACAAAGACAATATTTTTTTCATTACTTCTCTCTTTTTCCGACCCATAATTCCAACGCGTCTAAAATATCTTTATTTCCTCAATTCTTTATTTGTATTCACAAATTGGCGATTGAGTGGTAACCGTTTCTACAAGCTTCCCTTTCGAATACACTTGGAAAGTCGCTTGCACTTTGTACTTACCGTATTTAGCCGGCTTCCACCTAAATGTGGCGGTATGCTTCCTTAATAGCTCACTGTAGCTTAACTGAACATTTCTACCATAAACTACTTTTGATGTATTTGTGTCTATTAGAGAAACATTGGCAGTTATTTTATCTGCAGATTCATCAGCTTTGCAAAATACACTAATAACTATTTTTCCGCTTTCATTCTGTATAGATGCCATATAGAAACTACCCGAATCCCATCTCGTTGATGAAATCCTTTCATCCTCATGGAGTGATATTGCATTAGCACTTACAACAGACGAAGCCAGCATTATACAACAAACCAAAATGCTTAATATCTTTTTCATTTTCCCCTCCTTTCCATATTTTACCTACTAAACGGAAAAGAGGTGGTTTTGTTAATGCTTTTTCGGAAATTTTTTATGTTTTTTTTGTCAGTACAATTTATTCTCGGTATTGCATACCGTTGGCGATATCTTCTATTTCCTCGAAAGTGAAGTCCCCCGAGAAATTAATTTCTAAAATATCTTCTTCTGTTGGCCAGATTGCGTAAAATTGTCTGTCCTCCCTGCCGTAAAAAATATATCCGCTATATATACCAACCTTTAGGTCTCTTCTCTTTAACTTTTCGGTATCCGAACCTATATTCATCTCTCCTAAGTACTGGAACACCCTTATTTCTCTCCCCGTTGAGGTTTGCTCATATAATTGGAAGTAGGCATATTCCTCATCCGAAGCATAGGTCAGCTCGAAGCCTTCCGGCAGGTCGGCGGGATACCAGTAGTTTTTCCACCCTACTCTGAAATTTCTAGTATCGTTGGTGGTCAATGTGACGCTTCCGTTTTCCTTATCTTCAAAGAGTAAAAATATTCTGTTTTTATAGGCTTCCGAGACAGTCATAGCTACGGCATTTGCAGTAATAAAGGCTATGGCAAGGAGGGCCACCAATCTGCCCCAGGTGGCAAAAGGTCTTTTTTTCTTTACGGTACGAGTTTCCGTCGTCATCAACTGCATGAATTGAGTCATACGCTGATGATATTCCTCCGGCACTTCCGGGCCGTCATCGTCCATGAGGCTTTCAGCCATTTCCTCTTCAAAGATGCTGTCGGCCAAGGCCTTCAATCCTTTATCAGTCTTCATTTTCCCACCTCCTTTTCCTGTCTAATATTTCTTCCTTTAATTTCAACCTTATCTTGTGGAGCTTCACCCTTACAAGCTCATGGCTGATATCCAAAATTTTTGCGATTTCTTCTCCGCTGAGCCTCCACCTGTATTTCAGCTTAAGGAGGTCTCTTTCGTCTTTTGTCAATATGATGAGGGCTTCCTCCAGAAAGTCTCCCATTTCCTTGTCAAGGAACTCTTCCGTCTCTTTCTCTCCTTCTATTTGGCCTCCCTGAGATTTCAGATAGGCCAACTCCGTGTACAGGCTGGCTTCTCTATCTTTCCCCTTGAAATGGTCATCGACTATGTGCTTTGCCATGACACGCAAATAATTGGCTATGCCTTCCTCCTCCACCTTGGAGACGGCGCTCCAGTGGGTGCATACCTTGTACCACAAAGACTGAGAAAGCTCTATTATTAGATTCTCATCATCGGTATAATCGCGAAAAAACTTATAAATCAACCTTTCGGTTTTATTATAGATTCGCTCTATTTCCGCCTTTTCCTTTTCATTCAAGCTCATCCCACACCTCCCGCGGTGAAAATTATACCACGAAGCCGGGTTATATTCAAGGAGGCTGTGGGATAGCATGGACAAATCTCTCTCATAATTCCCTTTTCACTATACTAAACGGAGAAAAGGCTGTTTTGTTAAGGGTTTTCAGAAAATTCTTGCTTTTTATTTTCCGTAAAAAGAAAAACCCTGCCGCCGGATTCTCCCGACAGTGGGGGTTTAGGATATGGGTAGGCGCTGAAACTGTGGGGATTTGAGGTAAAACGCGGAACTTCCCCACAGTAGCGATTTTGGGTCGGACAGTCGGCGGTCTTCAAAATAGAAAAACTGTGGGGAATCGGTCTTGGATGATACTTTTCCCCACAGCGTTGTGTCCAATTTTAGTTTATCGGTGAATTTTCCTCCGCTGATATTCTCCAAAACTGTGGGGAATCACCTCGGAAAGTCCCTTTTCCCCACAGTTTTTCGGCGTTATAAGGTTTTTGGCTCGCTAACTCTTCCCGCTACTGTGGGGAACTGCCGGGAAATCAGCTCTGTCCCCACAGTTTAGCCATTCCGAAGGCAGTCTCTGTCCTTAAGGTCCTTAAAAAGCTCCGAGCCGCTAAAGGCTATCCGCCTACTCGGCCCCTTTTATAGCTGCCAGAATTCTCTCCGGCAGTCTGCGGCATACAGCCTCAGACACAGAGGCCACGGACACCCTTATGCCCTTTGCCAAGGGTACTAAGAAAATTCCCTCCGCCTCCAGCTTCCTGCAGGCGGCTTCCGGATCTGCCGTAGGTACGGAAGTAAAGAAGCCTCCGTCAAAGGGTACCATTTCGAGACCGCACTGACAGGCGGCTTCTTCGAAGGCCTTTCCCCTCCTCAAAAGCAGGTCTCTAAATTGAGCTCGTTCATCATATACAGCCTTTTTCAAGGTTTCGTCGGCGTATATTTTGCTCAGTATTACCTGAGGCGCCTTGGGGGAATTGGACCAGGAGCCTCGGGACGAGTATTCGCAAGCGGTTTTGAAGTCCTCCGCCACCTCCGGGCTTTTGGCCATGCAAATCATAGCTCCGCAACGAAGACCGTAGAGGGTGTACGCCTTTGAAAGGCTGTGGCTCAAAACCGGCAGCACATTTTCCGGCATTTCCTCCAGCAGGGGCAGGAAGCTGCGGCTTTCGTCCTCGTCTCCCGCAAAATCTATATAGGCGATATCCGCCAGCAATGTTATTCTCTTTTCCTTTTCCACAGAGGCCAGCACCTGTACCGCGCCTCGCCAGTCATCCTCCGTCAGGGAATATCCGGTGGGATTGTGGGCCGGGGTGTTAAGTATGATGACCAGCCTTTCCTGAGCCTGCAAGAGGGATTTAACCTTTTTCTCAAAATCTCCCCTGTCAAAATTATTTTCTCCGTCAAAGAGATTGAAGGTTTCCACTCCCCTTCCCATTTCCTCTGCTATGGTCTTATAGGGGGACCAGTACCAGTCGGCTACCAGCACCTTGTCGCCGTATTGAGAGAAGTTGGAAATGGTGTTTCTGATGGCTCCCGTGCCCCCCGGCGTTGCCACCGCCTCACAGAAGCCCTTGGGCTCATAGCTCCTAAAGGCGTCTTTCTTTACGGCCTCCCTGAAAGCCGGCAAGCCGGAAATGGGAGCGTATTCGGCAAACTCGGCAGGTTCCAGATTCCTGAAGACCTCCGTAACGGAAGATAGCACCATCAGCTTTCCCTCATCGTCCATGAGGGCTCCGATGGTACCGTTGACTACGGCATCTCTACCCTTTTTCGCAATCATAGCCTTTGCCCGATTGCTTATGCCGAAAATCTTGTCTTCCTTGGGTATCTGTCTCCCGTTTTCAGCTACAAATTTCATCCTTTTCTCCATTCTCATATCTTGACATAGTGTATCTTTTTACCTTGACTGCTGAATTTTTCCTCGTACTCCGTCTTGCAGTCCTTGGAGGCATAGCAGCTTTGGTGAAGGTCGTGGCTCAGCTCCAGCACGGGCCGTTCCAACGCCTCTATCTCCGACAGGGTGAATTCAAAGAGTCCTTCGTTGTCCGTCTTAAACTCTACGAAGCCGCCTTCACCCATAACCTGAAAGTAGTTGGTAAGTCGGTCTCGGTTGGTGAGCCTTCTCTTTTCGTGGCGGGCCTTGGGCCAGGGGTCGCTGAAGTTTAGGTATATTCCTGCCAGCTCTTCCTCTTCAAAATAGTCTCGTAAGTCGTTGACGAAGCCTATAAAAATCCGTAGATTGTTCAGCTCTGCTTCCTCGGCCTTTTCCAAGGCTCGGAGCACCACATTTTGCTGACCCTCTACGGCGATAAAGTTCTTGTCCGGGTTGGCTATGGCTTTTTCTAAAATAAACTTCCCCTTGCCGCAGCCTATCTCCAAATATATGGGGTTTTCGTTGCCGAAAACACGGCTCCAGCTACCCTTCACATCCTGAGGGGTTTTTATCCTGAAGCGGGAATTTTCTTCAATTCTGCCGCCCAGATTCTTAACGCTTCTCTGCCTCATTAAAAAATCCTCGCTTCCACTATGATTACCCCTAAAAAGACCGCCTGAAGGAAGAAGGCGAAATAGTCCTTTTTCTTCAGCTTCATCTCGTTCATTCTTGTTCTGTTTTCACCGCCGCGATAGCAACGGGCCTCCATGGCCATGGCCAAGTCCTGAGCGATTCTGAATGCGCTGACGAAAAGGGGTACTAAAATGGGAATCAGGCTCTTGGCTCTCTGCATGAGATTTCCCGATTCAAAATCCGCACCTCTGGCCTGCTGTGCCTTCATTATCTTGTCCGTTTCCTCCAACAGAGTGGGTATAAACCTCAGGGCGATGGTCATCATCATGGCGATTTCGTGAGCCGGCACCCCGATTTTCTTGAAAGGCGATAAAAGTCTTTCGATGCCGTCGGTCAGACTTAAGGGTCTGGTGCACAGGGTCAGCATGGATGAGCCGATTATGAGCAAAATCAGTCTGATGGCCATGAACACGGCCACCTCAACACCCTCTTTGGTAATGTGAAGGAACTTCCACTGCCAAATGATTTCTCCGTTTATCATGAAAATATTTAAAGCGAAGGTAAAGAGGAGAATTATAAAAATGGGCTTGAGACCTCTGACGATAAAGGAAAGAGGAACACGAGATATGGCTACTATGATGCCTAAGACCACAGCAGCTATACCGAAGCCTATGAAATTGTCCACTATGAAAAGCTCCACTATGAAAAGCATGGTGGCTATGATTTTCACTCGGGGGTCCAGCTTGTGAATCCAAGATTCCCCCGGAAAATATTGCCCCAGCGTAATATCTCT
This sequence comes from Anaerovoracaceae bacterium, assembly GCA_041854955.1. GTDB lineage: Bacteria > Bacillota > Clostridia > Peptostreptococcales > Anaerovoracaceae > CAMENZ01. The sequence goes on from JBHADF010000060.1 coordinate 44,407, forward strand.
TATCATCTATTTTCCCTTCGTAATATATTTTGCGATTTCCGACACGGCAGTGTCCACATCTAAAATGGTCTCGGGTAGGTCTATATCCTTTTCCCGCAAGGTTTCCGTAAAGGCGGTAACCGGTGGCAACTCAAGGCCTACGGCTCTTAAAGTCTCCTTTTGGGCGAAGACCTGTCGCGGCGTTCCCATGGTCACCATTTTGCCGCTGTCTATTACCAGCACCTTGTCGGAAAGCCTGGCGATGTCGGCCATGTTATGGGAAACCAAAATAGTTATGTTTCCTGTCTTCCTATGGACATCCTCTATCATCTTGAGCACATCCTTATGGGCCTTGGGGTCCAAGCCGGCTGTGGGTTCGTCCAATATGAGCACCTCCGGCCTCATGGCGATCACTCCCGCGATGGCCACTCTCCGTTTTTGACCTCCTGAAAGCTCAAAGGGGGACCTTTCTCCTATCTCCTTAAAATCCAGGCCTACCAGCTCTATGGCTTCCTTGACTCTTTCCTGAATCTCCTCCTCGGGAAGGCCCAGGTTTTTAGGGCCGAAGGCTACATCCTTGGCCACGGTCTCTTCAAAGAGCTGATATTCGGGATACTGAAATACCAAACCTATGCGCCGTCTTATCTGCACCATGGAAACTCCCGGTGCGGTTATATCCACATCCCCGATGATAATGCGACCGCTGTGGGGCTTAAGAAGTCCGTTGAGGTGTTGGAGCAGGGTGGATTTTCCCGAGCCGGTGTGACCGATTATCCCCACCAGCTGACCGTCCTCCACGGTAAAGTTGATGTGGTCCAAAGCCAGCTGCTCCGTAGGCATGCCCTTGTCGTATATGTGAACTAAATCTTTTACCTGTATTGACATATAAAATCTACCATTTCCTCTTCAGTGATAATGTGAGCGGGCACAGGAACTCCCTGCTCTCTCAGCTTTGCGCCTATCTGAACCATGAGGGGCACATCTAAATTTACGGAGCGGATGAGGGCCTCTTCTTCGAAGACCTTCTCCGGTGTACCGTCCAGTAAAACCTGTCCTTCGTGCATGATGATAACTCTGTCGGCTCGCACCGCTTCCTCCATAAAGTGGGTGATGAGTATGACCGTAATGCCCTCCTGATGGAGCTCGTCGATGATGGCCATTATCTCCTTGCGGCCCTTAGGATCCAGCATGGCAGTGGGCTCATCGAAGATTATACACTGAGGCTTCATGGCAACTACGCCGGCGATGGCTATGCGCTGTTTTTGACCGCCGGACAAAAGATGAGGAGCCTTTTTTCTGAACTGACCCATGTTCACATCCTTTAGGGCCTTGTCTATTCTCCTTCTCATTTCGGCAGGCTCTATGCCCAGATTTTCCGGGCCGAAAGCCACATCGTCCTCCACTACGGAAGATACCAGCTGATTGTCCGGATTCTGGAAAACCATGCCGGCAGTCTGTCTCACATCCCAAATATGGTCCCCGTCCTTGGTGTCATAGCCGTTGACATAGACCGTTCCCTCTGTGGGCACCAAAAGGCCGTTAAGGTTTTTGGCCAGGGTAGATTTCCCCGAACCGTTTTTACCGATTATGGCGGTGAAGGAGCCTCTCTCTATTTCCAGATTTACGCCTCGCAAGGCGGGCTTATCGTCGCCGCCTTCCTCGTGACCATAGGAAAATATTAAATTTTCAATGGTTATGATGTTGTCCACTATGCTTTTCCCTCGTAGTATCTATCCATATACTTCACCAGCTGGGCAGCGTTAAACTGGCCCGGCGCAGTGGCCTTGCTGCCGGAGGCGTAGGTCATAACCGAGCCGAAATCTCCGGCGCAGATTCTGCTGACCTGGCCCTCTTCTCCCATGGCAATAGCCACGATGGGGCGATTCTTGCTGAGCTGCGAGTAGGCTGCCGCACCCTCTAAAATGGAGTAGGTGTCCAGCTCCTCCTTGGCAAAGCAGGCTATCTTAAGTATATCTCCGCCCTTTCTTTCCAGCTTGACGAACATTTCGGCAATCTCTGTCTTTGAGGGCATTTTTTCAAAATCGTGGTGGGAAATTATGACCTTGGTCTTTTTTCTCTTGGCTTCTCTCACCAGTCTGTCCAGCTGGCTGTTGTCAGCATCTATATCTACCAGGTCGGCAGTTTCCATGGACCATCTTACGATTCTGTTGGCTGCCTGTTCATTTCCCTTATAGTCAACTATGAGTTTTTTTCCGGCGCATAGCTTTTTCACAGCCTCTACCTTTATCAGAAATTCTTCCTTGGTCAAATCCGCCGCTCCCGAAAACCCATCGACACACCATTCTATCAGCTGGCAATAACCCTTGTATTGGGCGATTTCCTCCTCCAGCTCTTCCATGGTTTCACAGCTTAGAGAAAGGCAAATATCCGGCCGCTTTCTCTGTTTTTCTTTGCTCTTTTTCTTAAAAATACCCATGTGTTTCCCTCTTTCAACTCATATATTTATATTTCTGCAAGCCTCTCTGTTAAGGCTTCGAATTCAATTTATCTGCCGGCTCTCTGTCCCTTTACCTTCATCAGGCTCACTTTCACCCGGAAGCTGTAAAGGAAGTAAAGCACATGGAGGACTATTATGGCCAGTCCTGCATAAGCCGCTATATATCCGCCTATTCCGTACTTGGTGCCGAACATATTCCAGAGCGGTACCAAAGGTGAGCCGGGAGAGGCACTGTTTATAAACAGGTAGTTGGTTCCCATAGCTTGATTAAAGAAGTATATGGGCACCGCGATGATGGTAAGGCCCAAGATGCTTTGCCATAAGCCCTTGTAGGTAGGCACGATTTCCCCAGCGCTGTATTTCATAACCATATATCCTATTATCAGCAGGTGGAAAAGGAAGCTGGTTATGCTTACGAAGGAGATAACCGGGTACATAGCCCAGGAGCAAAACAGCTCTGCCGCCACAGCCCCCGGCATAAAGGCGAAGGCCATCATCTGCCCCACCACCTTCTGCTTGGGAAAATATGCATCTATGAGCATAGCAAACTGAGCGATACTGCAAAGATGCAGCGGCAAGTAGTTTATCATAGGTGCTCCGTACATGGCGTGAACCGCGTCGGTTCCCAGCTCAATAGCTATCATAGACCATGCAAAAAATTTCTTTATCCGAGTTTTCCCCTCCTCAGATTGCTTTCCGTAGTTAATGGTAACTATGAGAATAGTCAAGGTTATGGCCGCCAGCCATACCAAATGTCCCTTTCCATAGAGCGGAAAGCCCGGCATATCAAAGCCGTGATCCTTCATCCAATATTCATTGGCAAAAAAAAGTTTCCAATTCATAAATTTCCCCTTAATTTCAGTGTTTTAGAGCCAACACTCTAATAGTTTATTTTATCATTGTAGAAGGCGGATGTCAAAATATACTTGAGGAAATATGGGCTAAAATCAATATAGATAATAAGAACTTTTCCATACTTTCCTCCTTTATTTATGTGAGGGGGGCCAGGGGCGAACCGCCTCCCGTGACCCTTTTGGGGCACAGCCTTCTTTGGCAAAATAATATCACAGCATAAGGCGTTTTGCAACGAGGTTTTGGCGGCATCGGGTGCACGGTTTCGATTGGGGC
>JBHADF010000061.1:0-2647 GCA_041854955.1 Anaerovoracaceae bacterium
ACTACATTCAGCAGGCTGTTTTTTTCCACTCTTTCGGACCATTTATGGTATTCCCTGCCAAGGGGTCCATATATGATGGCCGGTACCTGAACCGACGCTATTGCATCGAAGTCTATGGAATAGATATCTCCCCACAAGGGTGTTTCCTCCGACATGGCCGAAGCTATGTTTCTTTCCGCATCGAAGGCGGAATAGCTGTTATCCGAGATTCCCATGAAGTAATTCTGATATTCTACCTCAATGTCGAAGGCCCTGGATTCGGCTGAAACGATTTCGTAGGCCTTCTTTGCATTTTCTCCTCCATATACGGCCGGGTAATAAGGAGGTGCGAAGGCCAGCAACACTACAGGCTGAGTAAAATTTGCAAAATCCATAACCTTTTCCATAAGCAGCAAGGTCCCGTCAGGATAGGTGAGCTTTCCCTGCTCCACTTCTCCCTGGATTTCTCTGTAGGCAGCCTCATACATTGCGGTGAAGGCTTCTCCCCTCTCCTTTAATAGTTGCTCCTTTAAGGAAGAAAAATCGTAAACTGCCGGCTTCAAGCCTAATTTTTCCTTAGTTTCGAAGCTGTTAATTTTCTTAAATTCCCTATAGGTATCTTCAAAAATACCGGTTTCTCTGCTGCAAACCTCTTCGGAGATTTTCCTGATTTTCTCCATGGTCTCTCCCGGTGGCGTGCTCAAGCTCATAACCGTGAAATACCCTCCTGCTCGGAGAGGTACGGATACATCGTAGTTTTCCTTCAAATCCCGCATTTTCAGCCATGTAGGAGGCATGGTTGCCTCTCTTTCATATTTGTCCACAAAGTCCAGGGAATTGCTGGTTTTTGCATATATGCCGGATAGAATGCTCAAGGGATTGAATCCGTCAAAGCAGTGGCCTATATGGCTGCTTATACCCTGTACCAAAACCACGGGCATCAGTTTTCCTACGGAGCCTAAGTACATTATCTGCTTGCCGTCTACCAAGTCAGTAGGTTCTGAATTTATCAGCAGCTTATAGTCGAGCTTTCTTTCTTCTCGCAGCTTTGCAAGAAGCTTTACGCCGTTTCTCATTCCCAAGGAGTAGGATTCCTCATCGCACACCGGCATAAACAAAAGACTTCCCTCGATGCCCTCTGATAAAGCTTTCTCTGCATATTCCGCCAGAAGCTCCATATGAATAGCTACTCCGCCCTTCATATCAGCAGTGCCTTTGCCCCAAATCCAGCCTTTAGACTCCATGTCTTCGGACTGGTGAATGTTCATATTATTCTTTGCTATGGCCTGTTCCAATTTCTCACCTAAGGTATAGGCCAGGTGCTTTATATCGCCATAATCAAATTCGTCAACCACATCGAAATGCCCGCTGAGAATAACTGCATCTTTTTTCTTCCCCTCAATCAAAGCAAAGGGTATATGTCTTTTAAAGGGATCTCCCTCTATTGCCAATAATCCGCAATTTTCAGGATGTTTTTTGAAATATTCCAAGTCTTTGATGTACTCATAGATGTAGTCGGATGCCAGATTCTCAGACTCGGTCCCCGTTATGGATTTTAGGGATACCAGCTTGGTAAGGATTGACAGTATCCTTTGTTCTCTTTCTTTGTTTGCCATCATATGTTACCTCATTTTCTTTTCACAGCTTTAAAGCTATACACAAAAAGGATGAACATTAGTCCATCCTTCTTTAATATGGTGACTCTACCGGGATTCGAACCCGGGTAGCCGCCGTGAGAGGGCGGAGTCTTAACCACTTGACCATAGAGCCATATTTACACATCTTTTCAACAAGGGTCATTATACTATAAAAGCAATAGGATTTCAATGTTTTTTATAAAATATATAGAAAATTTATAGCTTCTCAGTATAAAAAAACAGCATATGAGCAGCCTCATAAGGAAGCTGCTCTAAATTTTACATTATTACCGGTTATTATCGATTGAAAAACTCATGCCACCCTTAGGTCTTAAGATTCCTTTAACCCATTAGGATTCGTTTACTAATTTTCCCGTCATATGTTCTATGGTCATTTCCATCATCTGAACATGATGTCCGTTATTTGCGATTTTAGCATCTATATCTACAGGCATGGGATAAAACTTCTTAATCAGATCTCCCAAAGACTTTAAAGCCTCTCCGTCCAGATCGACTTTTCTGATCTTTCCGAAGACAATTACGCTCTTTATATTCAGAGCCCAATCACCCTCCTTTTTGAATCCCTCATCCATAGCACAAAATGAAGCTTTTTCGTTTCTATCTATAGCATCCATCTTATATCCCTCTTTTGCCGAGTGAAAATAGAGCTTGCCGTTAAGATACATCTGATTTATGGGAAAAGCATAGGGATACCCGTCGTCTCCGTTTAGGGACAAAACTCCTCTTGGTGCCTTCTCAAGAACTTCTACACATTCCTCAAAGGACAGTTCCTGTTTAAAGCGTCTCATTTTTCTAAACATAATGTCACCTCCTGTTTCTATTTTTATGACATATACTATTCTTTCAATATGGTATATATGATGTTAACATATATACTGCTCAAAGGCAATTAAATTGTTAAGAACATTTGGAGCTTTTGGTCTATCTCACAGTGTCATATCTCAGTGTTCTATCTCGGTATCCTATCTCGGTTTTGTGACACGATCCTAAATTCGGTAGAAAACCGGGGG
>JBHADF010000062.1:0-10140 GCA_041854955.1 Anaerovoracaceae bacterium
GCCCGTGTCGGCTTTGGACGTATCCATTCAGGCGCAGATTATAAACCTGCTTAAGGACCTGCAGGAAAAGTACAACCTGACATACCTGTTCATTTCCCACGACCTGTCCGTAGTAGAGCACATCTCCGATACGGTTGGCGTAATGTACCTGGGAAGCTTGGTAGAGTACGGAAATACAGAGGATATCTTCAAGAATCCCCTCCACCCTTATACTCAGGCCCTGTTTTCCGCCATTCCCATACCGGATCCTACGGCAGAGCAGCACAGAATCGTTTTAGAGGGAGCTATCCCTTCGCCGGCAAATCCGCCGTCGGGATGTAAGTTCCACACCAGATGTGCCCAGTGCATGGAAAAATGCAAGACGGAAGTGCCTGTTCAGAGAGAAATCGAGCCGGGACACTATGTGGTTTGCCACCTCTATGAGGGACAGGGAACCGTAGTTGAGGACATCAACGAGGAAGAAAAATAGAGAAAAATGAAAAGAGATAAGGAAAAGACGGACAATTTCATAGATGACGGCAGAACTGTAGCAGACATGAGCGGTATCTACAACAAATCCCTTTTCGGAGGGAGGATGAATGCGGAGGACTGGGAAAAAGCCGATGAAATGGAAGCGGAACGCCTGTCCTATGCCGAAGATATGAACTATAGACCATGGGAAAAGAAAGAACTTTCAAGAACTGAAAAGGTTGCCCTGGTTTTAGGCGCCCTTAAGGCAAGCCTGCTTATTTGGCTGGCCTTCGTGGTGGGCTTAGGTGGCTTTATCCTTATCCTTACCTTGGTTTTTAAGTCCATACTGGAGTAGGCCGAAGACCGATAAAGACAAAAAATCATTTAGATCAAATAAAATCAAAAAAACCTTGCATTTGCAAGGCTTTTTTGATATACTACAAGGGCAGTTTTGCTCATAGTGGGAAAAACTGCCTTCTCAAGGTGCAGGATGGGCATCCGTCCGTGGCCTTGAACTAAAAAGTTTTAGTTTATCGAAACAGTTTCCGTCATCCGCAAGTGGCCGAAACCCAGTAGAGAAAGCCGAAAGCGTTTACGAGGTTCTCCTCGGAAACTCAGTAGGTAGAAAGGAAAAAAGATGAAATCATTTATCGCAAAGCCTGCAGAAGTACAGCGTAACTGGTATGTTGTCGATGCAGAAGGCAAGACTTTAGGAAGACTTGCTTCAGAGGTTGCTTCTGTCCTCAGAGGAAAGAACAAGCCTATCTACACACCCCACGTTGACTGTGGAGACTATGTAATCGTAATCAACAGCGAAAAGGTTCAGGTTACAGGTAAGAAGAGAAAGGAAAAAATCTACAAGAGACATACGGGCTATCCCGGTGGCTTGAGAGAAATCACTTTCGAAAAGTTGCAGGCAAAGAAGCCTGAGGAAATCATCAAGCACGCAGTAAAAGGCATGCTTCCCGATGGTGCACTTGGCAGACAGATGTTTAAGAAGTTAAAGGTTTATGCAGGTACTGAGCATCCTCATACAGCACAAAAGCCTGAGACTTTGGAATTTTAAGGAAAGGGAGGAAATGACAAATGGCTAAGATTCAGTATCAAGGAACCGGTAGAAGAAAATCTTCCGTTGCCAGAGTTAGATTGATTCCCGGAACCGGAAAAATCACTGTCAACAAGAAGGATTTAGAAAATTACTTCGGTATGGAAATCGTTAAGAGAGAGGTAAAGAGACCTTTCGAAATCGCCGGATGCGAAGGCAAGTTTGACGTAGTAGCTACCGTTCACGGTGGCGGCTTTACAGGTCAGGCAGGTGCTTTAAGACACGGTATTTCCAGAGCTCTTTGCGTAGCTGACAGAGAGGCTTACAGAGCCCAGCTGAAGGCTGCGGGATTCTTGACAAGAGACTCCAGAATGAAGGAAAGAAAGAAGTACGGTCTCAAGAAGGCCAGAAGAGCTTCCCAGTTCTCGAAGAGATAAAGAAGCCCAAAACAAAACCCTTGGAAACCCAAAGTTTTCAGGGGTTTTTATTTTGCAGTGAATATTCATTTTGGCTTTACGGTCATCAATGCCTCACACAGAGGTTTGCCAGTATTTAACAGGAGACAAAGGGCATAAATTGTTGTATAATAATAAAAAGAAATGTATCATTAAAAGGAGGTAATAACTATGGTATACAATAAGAGAAAAGCGAATATGTTGTTTATCCTGTTGTTAAGCTTGACCTTGCTTATTGGGGCTGTTCCCCTGACAGCTCCGGTAGCCTATGGGGAGCCCCAATCTCCCGAAATTCAAATAGGTAAGGGAGACCTGACGACTATGGACAGGATCTACTTCGGTGAGGAAAAATCCACACCTATCGAATGGAGAATTTTAGACGGAAATCATGCCAACACGGGTGATGAAAAAGGCATGTTTGTGCTGTCAGAAAATTTGCTGGGACAAGATGTAAATTTCGAGAATGTCTTCGATAGCACCAACCCCAAGGAGAATCTTTGGCTGACCAGCGATCTGAGGATATGGTGCCAAAACTTTTACAAAAATAACTTTAATGAAAAGGAAAAAACTTCCATTATGGAAACCGTCAAAACGGACACGTTTTACACCATCATGTCTGTTACAATAACAAATTATTTTTATGCCGCATATGAAAATATATTAAACGGAGATAAGCTTTTCATGCTGTCCGGAGAAGAGGCTGAAAATCCCGATTATGGCTTCAAGACGAAAAAAGACAGAATTATGAAACTTGGAGATAAGGCTGTCAACTGGTGGCTCCGCTCCAGGCAGGATGTACCATACGGACACGCAGGCGTGGTAACCGAATGGGGGCACCTGGGGTACGGAATAAAAGATAAGTATGCCACTGCACGCCCTGCCTTCAATCTGAATAAGGAAAACATTGTTTTAGTTTCTTTGGCTGAAAATGGAAAAAACTCGGGAGAAGAAGGCCCTGATGCCTTGATGCGAGTAGGAGAAAGCGACAGCTTGAAATGGAAATTGACCTTAAAGGATGAGGAAAGAGCCTTTACCATCGGAACAGTAACAAAAAGCGGAAATACGCTTACTGTAACATATGATAAGGCAAAAACCGGAGCACAAGAGTCCGTCTCAGCCATAATTGCAAGAGACGGCAAGGTTCTTTACTACGGCACTCTGAAAAATTTGGATAAGGAGGCTGAAAAAACAGGCGAGGTAATGCTGAACCTACCGGCTGATTTTGCTAAGGGAGACAAAATCTATCTTTTTAATGAGAATATCAACAGCTCACAGGCACCGGATTATAGTTCCTCGTTACAGGAAATCAGCGTTCCCGAGGGCACAACTCCGGATCCGGGGACAAATCCGAATCCCGGCACAAATCCGAACCCGGGGACAAATCCCACGCCTAATCCGGGAACTACACCTACAACCCCTTCTACAGGGCCAACATTGCCGCCTGCTACAAATAATATCGTGGCAACACCTGACGATAACAGTGAAGCCCTAAAGGAGAAAATGGGTAGAGTTCACCTGGTAGCCCGCTCGGAAACGGTGACTATGAAGAACGGCAAGAGGGCTGTCCAAATAACATGGCATGACGGTGACGGTGAAGAACTGCAATTTGACTGGGTTGAAATTTATCGCTCCACCAAGAAGAATATGGGATATGGGAAAAAGCCATTTTTTGTAACGACTAAGAATACATATTTTAATACTGCTATTAAAAAGGGCGAAACCTATTACTACAAGGTAAGAGGAGTTGTTGAACTTAATGGAGAAAAGGTATATACAGAGTGGTCCGTTAAGGCGATCAGAACCGTTAAATAATAAGGGCTTATAAAATAGCAGGACAAACTGTTGAGAAAACAGCTGTGACTGTGATTGCAGCAGTTGACCTTGCAAATTCCGAAGTTCTCCTATAAGTCAAGATAAAAATACAAACGAAGAACAAAAAGGAAGAGACGAGAGACTCCCGAGAGTCATCTCATCTCTTCCTTTTTCATCTTGTACTGTCTTGCCTGTATGATAACAGTTTAAATGAATTAAGTCAAGGGGGAGGCATGCTTTGCCCTATAAGCCTATGCTTTCAGAACGCTACGCGAGAAGTCTGACGCCCACTACAAAAACATTCTTAAGAATTCCGTAAGAAATTCATTGACTTTTTTGTAATATAATGGGGATAATATAGTATCTGAAAAGGGGGAGGAGAGAAGGGAAATATGAGCTCCAAGGAAAATTTACAGGTGAATATTTTGGTGGTGGATGACGATAGGGAAATCGCTCAGGCCATAGAAATCTATCTTAAAAACGAGGGCTATGGTGTTACCAAGGCCTTTGACGGCTTCCAAGCTCTGGAGGCTGTAGAAAGGGAGGATTTTCACCTGATAATAATGGATGTTATGATGCCCAAGCTGGATGGTATACAGGCAACCCTGAAGATAAGGGAAAAGCAAAACATACCCATCATAATTCTTTCGGCAAAATCGGAGGATTACGATAAGATTACGGGACTTAACATCGGAGCTGACGACTATATAACTAAGCCTTTCAACCCTTTAGAACTTATAGCCAGGGTCAAATCTCAAATTCGCCGTTATACGAACCTGGGAAGCATAGCAGAGGACATAAAGGAAAGTCCTCAGATATACCGTTCCGGTGAGCTGATAGTGGACGATGAAAGGAAAACCGTCACCCTGGAGGGGGAGCAGGTGGCGGTGACACCCAGAGAGTACGGCATCCTAAAGCTGCTGACGGAAAACGCAGGCAAGGTTTTCAGCATAGAGCAGATCTATGAAAATGTCTGGCAGGAGCCTGCCTACTGTCCTGAAAATACGGTAGCCGTTCATATCAGAAGAATAAGGGAAAAAATTGAGATTGACCCGAAGAATCCAAAATATTTAAAGGTGGTGTGGGGAATTGGATACAAAATTGAAAAACTATAATAAAGGCAGTAAGCAGTGGTGGCTAAACTTGTTTTGCTGGCTCATGACCGTGGTATGCGGTGCGGTTACAGGTCTGTTGGCAGCCTTTGCCGTGGCCTTGGCCAATTTACAACCGGTAACTGACGGCCACGATGTAATGAGCAGGGAAGAAGCCGTTGCCACTCTTAAGAATTCCTTTCCCGTATGGCAGGTTCGCATTACGGATGAAAATACGGGAATGGATTTAACGGCAGATATGATGATATGGACGGTGGTGGCAGCCCTGTGCTTCTTCATGTTTTTATGCGTAATATTGTACTTTACGGGACAGTTTGAAAAAGATGAATACGGCAAAATCCCACTGAATTTGATGGATAAAATATGGACAGAGCTTCAGCTGACTATTTTTGCCACAGCAGCCTTTCTGGCAATTCGCGTAGGAATTCTCATCATTTTCATGATCCCGGGCGAGGATTGGTTCGGTGTCTACAAGCCCTTGGTGACGTGGACAAGACTTTATGGCATTGACAACAGAAAGATGATAGCCTTAATTATGGCGGCTATGGCTATACTGATTTTCCTGGCCGTCCTAATGTTCGTGTCCATGGTAAAGAAAATCAAGGCTAAAAAATTCTGGAAAACCTCTCTCATAGGAATGCTATTCCTGGCAGTGGGCTTCTGGATAGAAGGTCTGACAGGTGTAAAGAGAAACGAAAGAAAGACTGTAGTCATCTATATGACTCTCTTGGTCGTAATGGTGCTGCTGGCTATGACTTGGGTAGGTGCCGTCATAGATATTATCCTCCTTGCCATCATCGTGCCTAAGAAGATGAAAAAGTTTACTGCAATTCAGGAAGGAGTAGAGCAGGTTAAAGCCGGCAATCTTGATTACAAGATTCCTGTGGAGATGGGTGAAAATGGACCCAAGTCCGATATGGACAGATTGGCTTTAGATATAAACGAGATTTCAAGGGCAGCCGGAGTGGCGGTGCAAAATGAGATTAAGAATCAAAGGATGAAAACCGACCTCATCAGCAATGTGTCCCATGACTTGAAAACTCCTCTGACCTCCATAATTTCATATATAGATTTGATGAAAAAGGAAGGCCCTGAGGGAGAGCGAAACGCCGAGTATCTGGGAATACTGGAGGAAAAAGCCCAGCGTCTCAAGGTGCTTACGGAAGACCTTTTTGAGGCGGCCAAGGCATCCTCGGGAAATATCCCTGTCAATATGGAAGAAATAGACCTTGAAGCTATAATCACTCAGAGCCTGGGTGAGATGGAAGAACGGCTGTCAACCAACCAACTCAATATAATAGTTAAAAATCAGTGCGGTACAACCAAGGTTATGGCAGACGGTCAGCTCCTCTGGAGAGTGGTGGAGAATCTGTTGGGGAATGTGAGCAAGTATGCCCTCTCGGGAAGCAGAGTATACATAAATATGGAGGAGCCTACCGAACCATTGAAAAATGAAGCGGGTAAAGGCTATACCCTACTGGAAATCAAAAATGTTTCAGGAGAAGCTCTGAACATTTCTGCCGAAGAGCTTATGGAAAGATTTAAACGAGGAGACGAATCCAGAAATACAGAGGGAAGCGGCTTAGGACTGGCCATTACCAAGGACCTGTGTAAGGTCATGGGGGGCGATTTTGGAATCATCGTGGATGGAGACCTGTTCAAAGCAAAAGTGCTTTTGGAAACGGCAAAATAGGAACAAGTAAATATTGGAGTAAAGCCGCTGCGACTATAGTTGTAACGGCTTTTGCTTTTGTGATAAGCTCCAATACTTTACATTCAGTGTTAAAAAAATCCCGAAAAACTCTTGACAAATTCAGCTGGTTAGCTTATACTAACTCCTGTACTAACGAAAGTTAGCTGTTTTTTCATATCGGGATCATCCCGACCGACATAACAATTAGCCTAATTAAGGGCTTGCTAAGGTAAGCCCTTAAAACTAAAGCAACGGTTAGCGTTTACTAACCGAATCCATAGATAATAAATACATATTATGTAATGCCGGTAACTTACCGGACGGCAAAATATGAAAACCGATTTCGTTTGAAGCTCATAACAGAAACTCGACAAGTCGACAACTAAAATATAGGAGGATCAAAATGTTACCCTTAACCTTAGCTAATCCGGGAGAAGACAATATCATAAAGAAGGTAGGCGGAAAGCCGGAGGTGAAGAAGCACTTGGAAAACCTGGGCTTTGTAGCCGGCGGCAACGTTATGATAGTAAGCTCCATGGGCGGAAATGTTATAGTCAACGTAAAAGAAGCCAGGGTGGCCATAAGCCGCGAAATGGCTCAAAAAATAATGGTATAGAAATATTTTGCTTGGAGGTAAGAATGGAAACATTGAAAAATGTAAAAATAGGTCAGACTGCCAAGGTAGTAAAGCTGCATGGTGAGGGTGCTGTAAAGCGCAGAATCATGGATATGGGCGTGACCAAAGGCGTAGAAATTTATGTCAGAAAGGTGGCTCCCCTGGGAGATCCTATCGAGGTTACTGTTAGAGGATACGAGCTTTCCTTCAGGAAGGCAGACGCCGAAATGGTAGAAGTGGAAATCATCGGGTAGGAGGAAAAAATGGCTGAAAAAGGGAAATTAAGAATAGCTTTGGCGGGAAACCCCAACAGCGGAAAAACAACGCTGTTTAACGCTTTAACCGGCTCCAATCAGTTTGTCGGAAACTGGCCGGGGGTAACCGTAGAGAAGAAAGAAGGAAAACTTAAAAAGCACGACGATGTGATAATCACCGACTTGCCGGGAATATACTCCCTGTCTCCCTACACTCTGGAGGAAGTGGTGGCCCGTAATTATCTGTTAGGAGAAAGACCTGACGCTATTTTAAACATCATCGACGGAACTAATTTAGAGAGAAACCTTTATCTCACCACTCAGCTTGTAGAGCTGGGAATCCCCACAGTAATCGCCATCAATATGATGGACGTGGTGGAAAAGAACGAGGACATGATCGATGTGGAGGAGCTGAGCAGACAGCTGGGCTGCCCCATCGTGAAAATATCGGCCCTTAAGGGAAGGGGCGTGGCAGAGGCCGCAGAAGAGGCTATAAAAGCTGCTCAAACGGGCAAAACCTTGCCTCAGCATACCTTCTCGGGTCCTGTGGAGCATGTATTGGCTCACATAGAGGAGGCGGCCATCCATGATATGCCTTTGGAGCAGCAGAGATGGTTTGCCATCAAAATATTCGAAAGGGACGAAAAGGCCATCCAGCAGTTGAGAGCCTATGACGGAAATAAGCTGAGCGATGAGGTAATGTCCCATATTGAAAAGGACATACAAGGAGTTGAGACTGAGCTGGACGATGATTCGGAATCCATCATAACCAACGAAAGGTATGTATATATAGCTGAAGTTTTAAAAGGAAGCTACAAGAAAAAACGCATAGGTGGATTTTCCGCATCCGATAAAATCGACCGTATAGTGACTAACCGTTTCGCGGCCCTGCCCATATTCGTACTTGTCATGTGGATAGTATATTATGTATCCATAGGAACCGTAGGAACATGGGCCACCGACTGGACCAACGACGGACTTTTCGGCGACGGATGGCATTTCCTCGGTATGGGAACTGCAGAATATGAGGAAGCCATAACCGACTATGCGGAGAAAAACATATGGACTGAGGAAATCAGGGACATAGTAGACAAGGCTGCAACAGCCCATGTTATAGGGGCTGAGGCAATTCAGGGAGCCATCGAAGAAGGGGACTTCGGTGCCTTTGAAGAAAGCTACGGAACCTATGGACCTTCATTAACTGAAAGGGGATATGATATAAGTGAAGCGGTAGATGCTGCCATGGAAGAGGCACCGGATACTTCCGAATTCGGAGTATGGGTTCCTGGAATTCCTGTGCTGGCGGAATCCGGTTTAGATGCCATCGGCTGCAGCGAATGGCTTAAAGGCCTCATATTGAGCGGTATCATAGGAGGTGTAGGAGCTGTCTTAGGCTTTGTACCTCAGATGCTGGTGCTGTTCCTGTTCCTGGCTTTCCTGGAAAGCTGCGGATACATGGCGAGAATTGCCTTTGTAATGGACAGGATTTTCAGGAAGTTCGGCTTATCGGGAAAATCATTTATACCCATGCTCATAGGTACAGGCTGTAGCGTTCCCGCCATCATGGCATCAAGAACTATTGAAAATGAAAAAGACAGAAGAATGACCATAATGACAACCAGCTTTATACCTTGCGGTGCAAAGGTGCCCATTATAGGCTTGATATCCGGGGCCCTCTTCGGAGGAGCTGCTTGGATTGCCACCAGTGCCTACTTCTTAGGTGTGGCGGCAGTCATAATTTCCGGTATAATACTTAAGAAAACTCACGGCTTTGCAGGGGATCCGGCTCCCTTTGTAATGGAGCTGCCGGCATACCACTGGCCCACCTTGGGAAACATATTACGAAGCATGTGGGAGAGAGGCTGGTCCTTCATAAAGAAGGCGGGAACCATTATTCTCTTAGCCTCCGTTCTCATTTGGGTAGGCTCTACCTGGGGCATTGTAGACGGTGCTGTTGCCTTTGATGCGGAAATGGAGCTGGAAAACAGCTTCCTCGGAATCATAGGAGCAGGAATAGGCTGGATATTCAATCCTCTCGGCTTCGGAGGAATAAAGGCCACGGTGGCTACAATCATGGGATTAGTTGCCAAGGAAGAGGTGGTAGCAGTATTCGGAGTTTTGGACTTTGAAGGTATGAGTCCTCTTGCAGGATATTCCTTCTTGGCCTTCAACCTTCTCTGCGCACCTTGCTTTGCAGCCATAGGAGCTATCAAGAGAGAAATGAACAGTGCTAAATGGACTTGGTTCGCCTTAGGCTACCAGACTCTGCTGGCCTACTGCGTTTCCTTGATGATATTCCAGCTGGGAAGCGTATTTATGGGCAAGGGAAGTCTTGTAGGAGCCATAGCGGCGGCAATTGTGGCTGTCTTTGGAATCTACATGCTGGTAAGGCCCTATAAAGAAGCAAAATAAAGTTTTAATGTGCCATTAGAAACTTTCTTAATAATATATCTTCATACAATAAAAAGGGCTTGCGGAGCGGTAGATACTGTTTTGCAGGCTCTTTTGCATTTATGGTTTGACCCACCTTATGGGACGTGATAAAATTTATAGGAAAATGAAAGGAGAAATATATAAATGAATATAGATATTTTTTACGGGTTGATGCTGCCTCTCTTGGGTACAACCCTGGGCTCGGCCTGCGTTTTCTTCATGAAAAAGAATATGAATGACCTGCTTCGCCGCGGACTTTCCGGCTTTGCC
>JBHADF010000063.1:0-52722 GCA_041854955.1 Anaerovoracaceae bacterium
AATCACACCAATCAGCCCCTTTCAGGCAATTTGGCTAAAGAATCCCCCCAAACCGTCATACCAAATCGACGAAAATCTTCAAATGGTATGATGAACTCCTAAAAAATGACAAAAAATGGAAAAATCGTCATGCCAAAGAGGGTGAAACAGCTGGATTGGTATGATTTTCCGAAGGGCACGGGGAAAAACCATCTGGGAAAAAATGTAAAATATCTTGCACAGACATATAGAAGATGATACAATATGTAAAAAAATTCCATAAAAGGAGAAGCCATGGAAGTAACAGATATCATAAGAGAAAATTTAAAAAGAGATAAAAAAAGACTGGCTTTCTTTAAACGTTGGGCAGATATGAAGGCGGACAGAAGGCTGAAAGCTTACACATCCAAAGGAAGAGGAAGAACCAGCTACTACTTTGTGGACGGCGAAGGAAAACAGAAATATGTATCAGCAAAGGAAAAGGAGAAGCTTTTCAAAATACAAATGATAAGGCTGGGCAAGAAAATGACAGAGATATTGGAGAGCAACATTTCAGATCAGGAAAAATTCTTGGATAAATATCAAAGCTCAAGAATAGACAAGGTGGCGGCCTCGTTGCCCAAGGCATATCGCCTTAGCCAAGATATGCTGATGAATCTGGAAGGCGGCGTGAAATGTGTGGGCAAAGAAAAATATTTGCCGTCCCAGAATCCGTACAGAAAAGAAGATTTAACCATTGCAACGACCTTCGGTCTATCGGTAAGGTCAAAAGCCGAGGCCTTGGTGGCAGATATTTTGTGGAGCATGGAGTTGGATTTTAAATATGAAGCCCCTTTGACATTGACCTACAGCTGGAAAGATGGAGGCCGCGAGACCGTGAAGAAAACCGTAATGTATCCTGATTTTACCGTTTCAAATTCGGAGGGTGAGGTTTTTTATATAGAGGTAAAGGGCATGTTGTACAACCCTGAGTATGCCAACCGAGATAGTGAAAAAATGTGTGCGTACAGCCAAAACGGCATATACGAGCCTCATAATTTAATTACCATTTCCGGTGGTGGAAATAACGAGATGGATATGCTGAGGATACAACGAGTTCTGGAAACCTTGTTGGGCTGAAGCGATTTTGCCCTGGTGCCGGAGATCTTGTTGAGGTAAACTGCCCTTGCCGTTGTGCCGGCCTTCGATTTAAAGCACAACGCGTAAAATCACACCGATCATTATTTTCTTTATATAATGGCCATGTCCCGGCCCGGCGGCGGAAAGCACACCACTCAGCCCCCTTCAGGCAATTTGGCTAAAGAATCCCCCCAAACCGTCATACCAAATCGACGAAAATCTTCAAATGGTATGATGAACTCCTAAAAAATGACAAAAAATGGGAAAATCGTCACACCAAAGAGGGTGAAACAGCTGGATTGGTATGATTTTCCGAAGGGGTCCCGATGGCCTCAGATTAGGATACCGGGAAATATCAACACAAAAAGAGAGGCAAAGCTTGCCTCTCTCCTTATATACATATAATTAATTCTTCAGTCTGAAGTCAGAAGATTATTCTCCCTTTTTAGCCTTGTCATATATGTCAGCAAAGTTTCCGGTGCCAACCTTGAAGAAATACTCTGTTTTTTCATCTTCTGTGTCAACGATGCTGATGCTTATTTCACCTTCACCCTTTAAAGCTTTGATTACCTTCTTGATTCCGTCTTTATCCAGATATACTCTGTCGCTGCCGGATTCCATGATTCCGTAGAAGGAATGACCCTTACCCTTGGCATCGGTCAATACTACATTGTATATTACGTCTTCATCAGGGTCTTCAATGAGAGTTTCGTCATCTTCGTGGAGGAAAATGCTTACATCCATATCGTCCACCAACAATTCCACTTTTAATTTTTCTTCTTTTACATCCTTGGTGCTATAGGTACCGGTTGCATATTCTGTGGTGCTTACATACCAATCATCTGTGGCATCGTCGAAATCATCCACATATAAAAACTTTTCCCATTTTGAAGCACTGGAGCTACCGCCGCCACAAGCCGCAAAGGCTAAGGCCATAACTACGATAAGAGCTACTGCTAAGATTTTTTTCATGTTATATTCTTCCTTTCTCTTTCATGTGCTCCGACTCCGTGCAGTTTGTGTAAATACATGTAGGATGGGAGCGATACACATACATTTTACTCTGTCTACAAAGCTCTGCGGAAAATTGTGAACCTAAGTAAAAGTATATATCTTGCGGCTGATGTAGTCAAGTGCAGTTTAGTGTGAATATACAAAAAATTGTAAGGATAAAATACGAACACTTTGAGAATGTGCCTGATTAAAAGCCAAGAATACTCGTTGCGTTTTATACCAAAAAATGATAGAATATACTCACAGGAAGTCATCGATAAAAGTCAATGATAAAAGAAGATGGAGGTGATCACATGAAAAGAAAGATAATTTGCATAAGCTTGATTTTGACCATGATACTTTGCTCAGCCGGTATGGCTGCCGGTATAGTGGAGCCGAGCATGATATCTGTTAAACTCCCCAACGACGGGTCCGATAATCAAACCATAATCGTAGATTACACCGGTGAAAAGGATGTGTGGCGCTATTGCGAGGACTGGTTGTCTGCAGAATGGGGGACAAAGCTGTCAGATACGGACACATCAAAGAAGCAGGAACTTTATATCAGCCCCGTCAGCGGAGGCTACTGTGGAAACACTTATGTTTTCTTGAAGGCGGAGGCACCGGATGCAACGGCAAGCTGGAAGATGATTAAAGTCTTCGTTTGGGATAACACAAAGGTGAACATCCAAAATGTAAAGCAGAAAAATGGACTTCTCACGATAAAATGGGGTTACGCTTCCGCATGGTATTACCAGCTCCAGTACAGAAAGACAAGCGGCTCTTGGAAAACTTCCTGGAAGACCCTTGCTTCCCTTGCGGAATACAACGAATATACCATGGGGAATTTGGCAAAGGGAGTAACCTATCAATTCAGAGTAAGACCCTTAACTCCTTCTCAGGAGTGGGGTATGCAGAAAGGCCCTTGGTCCGCGATTTACAGCTACACGATAAAATAGAGAATAATAATGCACATGTACAAAAGAGGCAGTGATGCCTCTTTTGCATTTCACCTGTAACACACAAAAAACACAATCACATTTAGTTGAACAGAACCTGTCTTTGTGGTATTATACTAAGGAATGTAAACCTTTCGAGGAGAAAGCTTAATATGAATAAAAAAATACTTTCAATGGTGGCGGTGCTGTGCCTGGTAACGGCTTTGAGCGGCTGTACCACCTACGATAATTTCAAAAATGCCTGGCTTAAATCCGGCGAAGCCGATAAAGCCGATACCATAAACATAGGCGTATATGAACCTCTGTCGGGCCAATACAAGCAGATTGGCAAAGAGGAGAAGATGGGTATAGAGTTGGCTCACGAGCAGGTCCCCAAGGTCTTGGGAAAGGAGATTAAACTGATATACGGTGACAACAAGTCCAACATCTATGATGCGGAACCGGCTATTCAGGAGCTTATGACCAATTCCCCTTCGGTAATCTTGGGAAGCTACGGGGAGACCTTGAGCCTTATAGCCAGCGATTACCTGAAGGCGGCAGCAATTCCGGGCATTACGCCCTCCAGCACAAACCCTCTTATTACAGGAAATAACGATTACTACTTTACTGCCGCATTTTCCGAGACTAAGCAGGGAGATGCTTTAGCCGAGTATGCCTTTGTCCAGATGAACAGGGATGCTGTGGCAACCGTCAGAACGGAAAATGACGACAGGGCACAAGCTATCATAAAGAGATTTTCCTCAAAATTAAAAAAGCTTTCCGGCAACGCCAATGCCATTGTAGGGAGCTATACATTGGCAGTGGATACCACAGACTATTCCACAGCCATCGAGGCTATCAGAAACTCAGGTGCAAAGGCAGTATTCCTGTCCCTGACGCCGAAGGAAGCGAAGGAGTTTTTGAAGCAGTGCATAAATAACAACTTCACCCATGTGCTTTTCCTGGGTAGCAAAGATTGGAACGATGCAGATTTCTTAAGCTTCGTAGAAGAAAGCAAAAAGCTTCATGTGGCTTATGTGGCAGAGCAGACCACCGACGAGCTCAGCGATGAGGGTAAGGCCTTCAGCGAGGCCTTCAGCAAAAAATACGGTGAAAATGTGATGCCTACCGTAAATGCGGCGGCAGCCTACGATGCATATATGATGTCTGTTCAGGCCATAGAAAATGCCTATAGAAAGGTTATGGAAGAGAGCTTGGAAGACGCTCTGAAGGAAGCGGGAACAGAAGCTGCGGCCATGGCCATAAAGAAAGAGTATAAAACCATCAGAGAGACGGGCATTCCTTCGGGAAGGCTCATAAAGGAAGCTCTCAGCAGCATTAATAATTATCAGGGCGCTTCCGGAATCATCAATTACGGAGGGAACAACGAGCCGACAAAATCCATACTCATAGGCTCCATCATAAAAGGGGAGAAAAACAATCCCTACATAGCCTTGCTAAATAAAGAAAGCTTAGAAAAAAGCGAAGAAAATAAATCTTAATTTCAAGAAAGGAAAAAAATAAAATGAGAGAAAAGATAATGGATGCTATTCAGCAGATAAGACCATTTTTGCAGAGAGACGGAGGCGACATCGAGTTTGTTGACCTTACGAAAGATAATGTGGTTCAGGTTAGATTGCAGGGACACTGTGCAGGCTGCCCGGGAGCCCAGATGACTATTAAGGGTGTTGTTGAGAAGCTTATTAAAGAAGCATACCCTGAAATCAAAGGAGTGGAAGCCGTATAGTTTACGGCTTTCTTTTTAAGGGAATCATTTTAAGGAGAGCGAAAGAAAATGATAAATTATGAGAAATACCTTGAGGAAAACAGGGAAGAGATGATAACTGCTCTACAGGAGGCCCTGCGCATAAACAGTGAAGCTTCCGAACCTGTAAAATGTGAAGATGGCCAAGTCTACCCCTTCGGCTTAGGTGTACAGCAGTGCTTTGAGGCAGTTATGAAAATGGGCAAAGCTATGGGCTTTGAAACGGTCAATGTGGACAACTATGGCGGACACATCGATTTCCCCGGCAAGGGGAAAGACGGCAAGGCTCCCAAGGTGGTAGCCGTACTTGGACATCTGGACGTGGTGCCTGCCGGCTCCGGCTGGGACTTCGAGCCCTATGGTGCGGAAGTAAAGGACGGAATGATTTACGGCAGAGGAACTACCGATGATAAGGGCCCTATGATTTCCTGCCTCTATGCTATGAAGGCCTTGAAGGATGCCGGATATGAGCCTGAAAATACCATCAGATTAATCATAGGCCTGGATGAGGAAACCAATTGGAAGGGCATAAAATACTATTTCGACAAGGTGGAAAGACCGGATTTCGGCTTTACTCCCGACGGAGACTTCCCCCTTATAAACGGGGAGAAGGGTATCATAACCTTTGAGCTTGCAAAGAAATTCCCCAAAAGCCAAAACAAGGGAATGGAGCTTAGGCTCATTCAGGGCGGAACGGCGGCCAACAGCGTAGCCGATACGGCAAGAGCCGTAGTTTGGTACGAAGACCCTGTGGGAAAGAGCTCAAGCAAGTCAAAAAGCCATACCAAGGACCCTTATGAAAACATAAAGAAGCTGGCAGAAGAATTCAGAGAAGCCACAGGCTATAAGCTGGCTGTTAAGGGAGTGGGAAAATCTCTTGGCATCAGCACCATAGGAAAGGCAGCCCACGGAGCAAAGCCTGAAAGCGGACTCAATGCCATTTCCATCCTTATGCAATTCTTAGGAAAGATAAATTTTGTCAATGAGGGACAAAACGAATTCATCAGCTTCTATAATGATAAAATAGGCTTTGAAACCGACGGTAGCTCTATGGGAATAGCCATGGAGGATGCTCCCTCCGGAAAGCTGACCTTCAATGTGGGTATGGCTGAAATGGACGGAGAAATGGGAAAGGTGGTCATCAATGTTCGCTATCCTGTAACCGCTAAGGATGACGCCATATATGATGCGATGACACCGATTCTGGAAAAGCACGACCTGGGAGTGGTAAAATTAAAGCTTCAGGAACCCATCTTCAAGGATGTGGAGGACCCTATGATAAAGGACCTGATGGAAATCTATGTAAAGCATACGGGAGATAGAGAAACAAAGCCCTTGGTAATAGGCGGCGGAACCTATGCCCGCTCCACACCCAATATCGTAGCCTACGGAGCACTGTTCCCCGGCGATCCCGATGTGATGCATCAGAGAAACGAATGCCTCAGCGTAGAGCGCTTTGAGCAAATGACAAAAATTTACGCTGAAGCTATTTACAAATTGTCATCAGCGGATTATAATATTTAACGATATGCAATCTGTTTCAGGGCGAGGTGAAATTCCTCACCGGCAGTTAAAGTCTGCGACCACCGATGTTTTAGGCAGGAATATCCTGATTGAAGCTCGGTGCTGACAAGGTGAAATTCCTTGACCGACGGTATAGTCCGGATGGGAGAAACAAGAGCCGGGAGTTTTTATATGCTCCTGAGTTATCCCGTGATTTTGAGCCTTGATTGTATCAAGGCTCTCATTATTTCCTGATAGATTCCTAATAAGGCGAAAGACGCCGAAAATATTTTTCTTATCAGAAAGAGAGGGATTTGTTATGAACAACTCAAAAACACAATCGATTAAACTGGCGAAGATGTCCATGCTGGTGGCCATCTCCATAGTATTGGCATTTTTAATCAACCCGTCAATACTACCCATGGTACCCTTCTTAGAGTATGACCCGGCAGATATTCCTATCTTAATAGGAAGCTTTGCCTTCGGACCGGCCACAGGAATTCTCCTGACGGTGGTTACTTCCGTAATCCAGGGTGTGACCGTATCCGCCGGCGGCCAGATATACGGCATAATCATGCACATAATTGCCACATCCACTTTAGTATTGGTTTCCGGACTTATATA
The DNA here is from genome assembly GCA_041854955.1 of Anaerovoracaceae bacterium. Classification (GTDB taxonomy): domain Bacteria; phylum Bacillota; class Clostridia; order Peptostreptococcales; family Anaerovoracaceae; genus CAMENZ01. The sequence goes on from JBHADF010000063.1 coordinate 6,922, forward strand.
CAACAGGGAAAAGACGAGAAAAAATGCTGCCGTAGGACTTGTGGCGGGAACCTTGGCCATGACCCTTATTATGATAGGGGCAAACCTGGTTATCACACCTCTTTTTACAGGCATGCCTGTTTCCGGAGTTGTGGAGCTTTTGCCTTACATAGCCTTGTTTAACCTTATAAAGGCCGGCATAAACAGCGTAGTTACCTTCCTGCTTTACAAGAGGATTTCACCTTTCCTGCACAAGCAGTAAAGAGGGATTTATCAGTATACGGAGTATAAATGAGAGAGCTTAGAACCGTAAAAATAAATAGCGAAAAGGATACGGAAAGCTTCGGCAGAGAGCTGGCTGAGAGCCTGGCTGCCGGAGATGTTATCGCCCTCATAGGAGATTTAGGCACGGGCAAGACCGCCCTGACCTCCTATATAGCCAAGGGCTTAGGCATTGAAAGCAGGGTTAACAGCCCTACCTTTACCATCGTAAAGGAGTACCATGGAGGCAGACTGCCCCTTTACCACTTCGATGTCTACAGGGTGTCCGATTACGACGAGCTTTTCAACATAGGCGCGGAGGAGTATTTTTACGGTGACGGCGTCTCTGTCATAGAATGGGCAGACCTCATCGAGGATATTTTGCCGGAAAACACAAAATATATTTACCTCAGCTATGGGGATAAGGAAGGGGAGAGAGTTTACAAATGTACATTTTAGCAGTTGAAACCACAGGTCCCCTTCTGTCCTGTGCCCTCATAGACGGAGAGAAAAACATACTCAGCTTTTTACAATCGGAGGAAAAGCTGAACCACCTTAGGGAGCTGATTCCCATGGTGAGAGAGGTCCTTCATCAGGGAGGAATAGAAAAGGGTCAGCTGACCCATGTAGCAGTTTCAGCCGGCCCCGGCTCTTTTACAGGCATAAGGATAGGGGTGGCCACGGTAAGAGCCTTGGCACAGGCCCTTAAAATACCCGCCATTGCCGTCTCAAGTCTGGAGGCCTTCCTTCATAAGGAAGCCTTGGAAGCTTACGGAAGCACCGGAAAAGCAGACCGCAAATGTGTAATCTTCAATGCCAGAAGGGGACAGGTTTACGGCTTTTTGGAAGACTATTTAGAACCGGGACCTTGGCTCCTGGATGATGTGCTTAAAGCCTTTGAAGAAAAGGCTTTGGAAAATATGAAGAGGGAGAAGGGAAGGCTGCTCATATACGGCGACGGCATAGACGCCTACGAAGCTAAGCTCACTGAAGAGTTTAAAAGAATGGGCTTTGCCGACTACAGGCTTATGGACAAGCCGGAAAGATATCAGGATGCCAAAGCTGTAGCACGAGCAGCTCTGGAAAAAGCCGAGAAGGGCGAAGCTTTAACCTACTCGGAATTGCTGCCGGACTACATGAGAAAGCCGGAGGCGGAGCAAAAGCTGGATGCGGGAGAGCTTCCCATATGCAAGGGACCGAAACAGGAGTAGAATAAAGGATGGAGGATTTCATCATAAGGCGGGCAACCGCCCATGACATAGAGAGAATAGCCTATTTGGAAACTGTTTGCTTCCCCACGGAACCATGGACGGCGGAAATGATTTACGATGATATCGTTGAAAACCCCAGGACCTTCTATTTGGCTTTGGAAATTGAAGGAAAGCTGGAAGGCTACGCAGGAGTGTGGAAAATTCTCGACGAAGGCCATATAACCAATGTGGCCCTTTCCCCTGAACATCGGGGAAAATCCTTGGGAGAAGCCTTGATGGCAAGCTTGATTGAGGAGACCGAAAAGGAAGGCATAGAAAGCTGGACCTTGGAGGTTAGAAAGAGCAATTTTCCTGCCATAGGGCTCTACGAAAAGATGGGCTTCCGTATAACCGGATTAAGACCGGGCTACTATCAGGACAACGGAGAGGATGCCCTGATAATGTGGAAAGAAACCACATGACAGATGAGGAAAGATTATGAAAGATGGTAAATTCTTAACCTTGGGCATAGAAACCAGCTGCGATGAAACGGCCATAGCCGTGGTAGCGGAAGGCAGGCAGGTTTTGTCCAATGTTATTTCATCACAGATAGATATTTTTAAGAACTACGGCGGGGTTGTGCCGGAAATAGCCTCAAGACACCATTTGGAAAATATAAACGGGGTTCTTGAAGAGGCTTTGGATAAAGCAGGCGTCGCCTTGGAGGACATAGACCTCATAGGCGTAACGGAGGGCCCCGGCCTCATCGGCGCTCTTCTCATGGGGGTGGCGACGGCCAAGGCCTTATCCTTCACCCACGATATACCCTTGGTGGGAGTTCACCATATTTTGGGACACATAAGCGCAAATTACATAGACAATCCTCAGCTGGAGCCGCCCTTTATGGCCCTGGTAACCTCGGGAGGCCATACGGAGATTCTGCAGGTGAAGAGCTATACAGAGTGCGAAATTCTCGGTGAAACAAGAGATGACGCTGTAGGCGAAGCCTATGATAAGGTGGCGAGAGTGCTGGGCTTAGGCTATCCGGGAGGTCCCAAGATAGATAAGATAGCGGCTGAGGGAAATCCGGAGGCCATTCACTTCAAGCGAGTTCTCTTGGAAAAGGACAGCTACGATTTCAGCTTCAGCGGACTTAAAACCCAGGTGCTTAACTACGTGAATACGGAGAGACAGGCAGGAAGAGAAATAAACAGAGCCCATGTGGCAGCATCCTTCCAGCAGGCCGTAATGGAGGTAATAGTAAAAAAGACCATGGAGGCCGTAAAGGACAGAGGGGAAAAGACTCTCGTTTTGGCAGGAGGCGTTGCAGCCAACTCTAAACTGAGAGCCATGCTGGAGAAAGCCTGCTCCGACCAGGGAGTGGAGCTTTACAGGCCTACCATCCTGTTATGTACTGACAATGCAGCTATGATAGCCTCCCAGGCATATTACAAATACAAGGAGCAGGGGGAAAGCGACGGCTATTTGGATGCCTCACCCTCTTTGGAAATGTAAAATATACTTATAGGAAAGAAACATGATAATATTATCGGCAAATAATCTGAGCAAAATATACGGCACCGATGTCATCATCGACAAGGCAAGCTTTCATATAAACGCAGGAGACAGAGTGGGCATAGTAGGGCGAAACGGAGCCGGCAAGACCACTCTTCTTAACATGCTCACCGGCCAGCTCCCCCACGAAGAAGGGGAGTTTTTCTTGTCCCAGGGTGTACGGGTAGGTTACCTTAAGCAAAGGGACAGCTTTCCTTCGGAAATGACGGTCATAGAAGCCATAGACAGCCTTTTTTCGGAAATGCACAGCTTGGAAAAATCCATAGAGGAAACCTCCGACCTGGTGGCTAAAAATCATGAAGATGAGAGACTGCTACACAGGCTGGATGAGCTTCAGCAGGAATACGAAAGAAAAGGCGGCTATACATATAAATCGGAAATAACAGGAGTCCTCACAGCCATGGCCTTTGGCCGCGACACCTATGATAAAAAGGTGGGAACCCTTTCCGGAGGCGAGAAAACCAGGCTGGCCCTGGCGGCCTTACTATTGGAAAAGCCGGATATTCTAATGCTGGACGAGCCTACCAACCATTTGGACATAGGAACATTAAAGTGGCTGGAGCAGTATTTGGCCCAGTACAAAGGCACTATCATAATAGTTTCCCATGACAGATATTTTCTCGATCAGGTGGTAAACAAAATTTTTGAGGTGGAAAATCATGAGGTTCACTGCTATAAGGGGAAATACTCGGATTTTGCCGAGCAGAAGCGAATAAGGAGAGAAAGCCAGCTCAGAGCCTACTCCAACCAGCAGAGGGAGATTCGCCGTCAGGAGGACATGATCCGAATGATGAAGGGGCACAATACGGAAAAGCTTGTAAAGAGGGCCCGGTCCAGAGAAAAGCGCCTTGCCATGGTAGAGCGATTGGAAAAGCCGGAAGGCCAAGTGGACAAGATGAAGATTCACTTCAAACAGAATTTCCAGTCGGGAAATGATGTTATTTTTTGTGAAGGGGTGGAAAAAAGCTTCGGCTGGGGCAGCAACAAAAAGGAACTTTTCGACAATGTCAATCTGGATATAAAGAAAGGCGAAAAGATCTGCATAGTAGGGCCTAACGGGGTGGGAAAGACCACACTTTTAAGGCTTCTCATGGGTGAGCTGGAGCCGGCATCCGGCAAGATCAAGGTAGGTCACAATGTGGCCTTTGGCTATTATGATCAGGGTCAACTTTCTCTCAACATGTCCAACACGGTCTTTGAGGAAATGAAAGATTCCTACAGGCTATATACGGATACGGAGATGCGTTCCATCCTGGGAAGATTCCTGTTCAGAGGAGAAGATGTTTTCCTCCCTGTGGGGAGCCTTTCGGGAGGGGAGAAGGCCAGACTTTCTCTGGCTAAGCTAATGTTGTCGGGAGCCAATACTCTCATATTGGATGAACCTACCAACCATTTGGATATCGAATCCAAGGAGGTCTTTGAAGAGGCCTTGGCGGATTTCCCGGGTACGGCTGTAATCGTTTCCCATGACAGATATTTTCTACAGAAGATACCTACCAGAATTTTGGAGCTGAACAGAGACGGTATTACGGAATATTTAGGAAAATATGACTACTATTTAGAGAAAAAAGAAGAGATAAAATCCGCCGGAAAATATGTGGCCGCCCTAGGAAAGAACACCGAAGCAAACAGCGGCCAAGCTCCACAGGGAAAAGCCGGTGGAGGCCTTAAGCTGACTGCTGCCGAAGAAAGAGCCCTGAAAAAACAGGAAGAGGCGGAGCAGAGACGAAGAGCACGGCTCCTTGAAAAAACCGAAAATGAAATCGCCCGCCTGGAAGCTGAAATTGCAGCCCTTGAAGAGGAAATGAGCAAGGAGTCCAACATGTCCGATTTTGAAGCACTCCATAGACTGGGTCTGGAGCACAGCGAAAAAAAGGAGCAGCTGGAGGTGGCTTATGGGGAATGGGCAGAACTGTCGGCAGAGGAAAACTGAGACGGGAGAATGGTGAAATTTGAACAAACTAGCGGTATTTTCACTAAATCTACACTATATTGATATATTTTTCTCTTGCAAAGGTGAAAAAAAGTATTTATAATGGGTTTTGTCTATAGAGTACGATAGTGTAGTTAAAAAACACAAGAAAATGGAGGCAGAAATATGATTTTTGATAAAATAAGAGACATAATAGTAGAGCAGCTTCAGGTAGAAGAGGACGAAGTTACATTGGATACAAATCTGATGAAGGACTTGTCCGCAGATTCTCTGGATGCTGTAGAAATTATTATGGCCATAGAAGACGAATTCAGTATTGAAATTCCCGACGAGGACGCTGAAGGAATGCAGACCGTAAGCGACTTGGTAAAGTATGTGGAGGAAAACAAATAATGGCAGAGACTAAGGAAAAGCAGATATCAAAAGCTGTAATCAAGAGACTCCCCCGTTATAGAAGATATTTAGGCGAGATGAAGAAGAAGGGCATCGAAAAGGTTTCTTCAAAGGATTTAAGCGAGCTCATCGGCTATACAGCTTCTCAGATTCGCCAGGACTTAAACAATTTTGGTGGCTTCGGCCAGCAGGGCTACGGATACAGCGTGGAAGTTCTCTACGATGAGATAGGAAAGATCCTCGGCATCGACAGAGACTATAAGATTGTAATTGTAGGTTATGGACGTTTAGGACAGGCTTTGGCCAACTATATAGAAAATCACGAGCGCAACTTCTCCATAGTGGGAATATTCGATGTTAAGCAGATAATACAGGATGTGGAATTCAAGGACGCTCAGATTATGACCTGCGGCAACTTGTCCGACTTCGTTAAGAAAGAGGATGTGGATATAGCTCTGATAACCGTACCTGCGGAAAAAGCCCAGATTGTAGCTGACACGGTTACACAAGCGGGAATTAAGGGAATTTGGAATTTCACGGCAGTGGACTTAGAACTTCCCGAAGGCGTGGCCTGCGAGGATGTCCGTGTAAGCGACAGCCTTCATGCCTTGGCCTACTATATGAAAGACAGAAAATAAAGAGAGTTCCGCCAAGGTGGAACCCTTCAAATATCCGCTTTGCCGCAGTGAGAAATCACTGCGGTTTTTAGCATATTTAAAGGTTCCGAAGCAGGAAGCTTCGGAACCTATGACCGCTATGTAAGAGGACAGGAATCCCCGTTACATCCGGATGTGCACCCTTCCGGGGTTATTTTAATATTTTCTCCCTCTACGGTGATGCCGTTAAACATCTGGCGGAAAAAATCAACGGGTACATACAACACTTTGCCACGCACCGTCGTCTTTTCCGGCAAGGTCACGGTCTTGCTGACAGTCATACATTTCAGGGTCGATATGTAACGGATTTTTTTCATACCTTTTTTAAGGGTGATCTTATAGTTGACACCTTCTATAGTAATCTTTTTGGTAGCTGATTCTTTTTTTACCGAATATCCCAGGGCTTCGGATATTTTTGTCAGAGGAACCATAAGAGTTCCGTCTTTATCATATCCTAAATGAGCATGGATGGAAATCTCGCCGGATGTACCTGTTATCGCCACGTTATAGGGAAAGTTCGGTTTGGTGCCGCCTTCGCCATAGGCGAAAATCCCCTGAGAGAAAACGACAGCTAAAATAAGGAAAATCGCTAATATTTTTTTCATGTTATACCTCCTTTTGCGAAAATTATATAACAAAGCGAAGTTTTTTACAATGACAGTTTTACAAAATAAAATGCGGCGAAAAATTCGCCGCATTCGGAATCGAAATTCTTTTCTTTGCTGTCGATAAAGCTTGTTATGAATAACGATTAAGCTTCAACAGGAGCATCTACAGGGCAAACATCTGCACATGCGCCGCAATCGATGCAAGCATCAGCGTCGATAACGTAAGTGTTTTCTCCCTCAGAGATTGCTTCAACAGGGCAATCAGCCACACAAGCACCACAAGTGATGCAAGCATCAGTAATCTTATAAGCCATTTCTAAACCTCCTATAAAAAGATATATCTTTCGATACACAATTATATCAGAATGAGTTATAATAGTAAAGACATATTTAGAAGATATATGAGAATAAAACTTTTCGGACAAGAAAAATATGAGGGATGAGGTATGACCATGGAGGTATATACGCTTGTAGGAAGTAGCGGCACGGGAAAGAGCTTCCATGCCATGGAGCTTTGTAAAAATCTTGGTATAGAGGCTGTCATAGATGACGGACTTTTCATATATAAAAACAGGGTAATCGAGGGAATTTCCGCAAAAAAGGCTGCCACCAAAATCGGCGCCACCAAGGCGGCCATCTTCTTTGACGATGCCATGAAAGAGCCTGTCAGGCTGGCCATAAAGGAAAAGAACCCGGCCTCCGTTCTGATTTTGGGCACAAGCCGAGGCATGGTGGAGAAAATAGCCGAAAGGCTGGAGCTTCCCTTCCCTTCCTGGGACAGCCCCAACCATATAGAAATAGAGAGCATAACCACCGAGGAGGAAAGAGCTACAGCCAGAGAGCAAAGGGATATATACGGAAAGCACATTATTCCGGCACCCTCTCTCCAGCTTAAGCGGAACTTTGCCGGATATTTTCTGGACCCTTTGCGAATTTTTCGAGGAAAGGATCAAGGTGCCGCCACGGAAAGAACCGTAGTCAGGCCTACATTTAGCTACATGGGCGAATACTATGTAGCCGACAGCGTAATCGACGATATAGCAAAGTGCGTGGCAGAAGCCACAGAGGGAATTAGGAGAGTAATATTTTTGGGACAGACTCCTTCTCCCGAGGCATACCAGCTTTCCGTGGTTGTAGCCATAGAAAAGGATTTTTCCCTTTGGAAAACCATGGAGAGGTACCAGAAAAGCCTTATGAAGGCTGTGGAGGAAATGACAGCCTTCAACGTGGTCACCGTAGATGTGGAAGTGAGAAATGTAGGCTGAAAGACTAAGCGCTAAATGACATGAAAGGAAGATTCCTATGGAATTCAAAATAGCTAATATAAGGGATTTTAATTTAGATCACATATTTGACTGCGGACAATGCTTCCGCTGGGAAAAACAAGCCGACGGCAGCTACACAGGCGTAGCCATGGGGAAAATAGTCAATATGCAGTTTGCAGAAGACCCTCTTTCGGGAGGAACCCTGCGGATAGATAATTGCGACGAAGTGGACTTTCAGCGGATATGGAGGCCTTATCTGGATTTGGAGCTGGATTACGGAAAGCTTAAGGAAACCCTGAGGCATTCCGACAAAACCGGCACCATGGCACAGGCCATAGTCTACGGGGAAGGCATCAGAATTTTAAAACAGGACCTTTGGGAAACCTTGATATCCTTCATAATATCCCAAAACAACAATATTCCACGCATAAAGGGCTGCATCGAGAAGCTTTCCAAATTATTGGGAGAACCGGCGGGAGAGTATGACGGTAAAATCTACTACAGCCTGCCTACGCCGGAGGCTTTGGCCGCAGCGGACATAGAGACTTTGGAGCCGGTAAAGCTGGGATACAGAGCAAAGTATCTCATAGATACGGCTAAGAAAGTGGTGGAAGAAGGCTTCATCAGAGAAAATCTGGGGGAATACATGGGTGTAGGACCTAAGGTAGAGAGCTGTATAGAACTCTTCGGCAGGCATAATTTGGCGGCCTTTCCCATAGATGTCTGGGTAAAGCGTGTCATGAGCAGGCTTTACGGCTTCGAGGAAAAGGATGTTAAGGGGATGGCCGATTTTGCAAAGGAAACCTTCGGAGACCTGGGCGGCGTGGCTCAGCAGTATCTCTTTTACTACATCAGAGGCCTTGACGGAATCACTAAATCTTCATAGAAAGAGGCTTGACAAAAGTCATTATATAGGTATAATAAAAGTATGTTAGCACTCGCAAGACAAGAGTGCCAAGACGGACAAAAAAGGGCCAGAGGCTCAAAAAATAAATAGGAGGCAACAGGCAATGATAGGAATTAAACCTTTAGGTGACAGAGTAGTTATAAAGAGAGTAGAGGCTGAGGAAAAGACCCGGGGAGGACTTATCCTTACCAGCACTGCAAAGGAACAGCCCCAGGTAGCGGAAGTGGTAGCTGTAGGTCCCGGAACTAAGGATGAGCCCATGGAAGTCAAGGTGGGCGAGAGAGTAATCTTTGCAAAATACGGTGGCACCGAGGTTAAGTATGACGGTGAAATTTACACCATCATGAGACAGAGCGATATTTTAGCGGTAGTTGAATAATTTATAGATTTAAGGAGATACATAAAATGGCAAAGGAAATAATTTACGGCGAAGGTGCCAGACGCAAATTGCAGACAGGCGTTGATAAGCTGGCAGATACAGTGAAGATAACATTAGGCCCCAAAGGCAGAAATGTTTTGATAAATAAGCAGTTCGGCAGCCCTCTGATTACCAATGACGGTGTTACCATCGCCAGAGAAATCGAGCTGGAGGACGCTACGGAAAACATGGGAGCTCAGATTGTAAAGGAAGTAGCTTCCAAGACTAACGATGTGGCAGGAGACGGTACTACCACAGCAACCCTTCTTGCACAGATAATCGTAAGAGAAGGCTTCAAAAATGTGGCTGCGGGAGCAAACCCCATGGAGCTTAAGAAGGGTATTCAGGGAGCCGTTGATGTGGCCGTAGATCAGATCAAAAAGCTTTCCAAATCCGTGGAAACTCAGGAAGCCATCGCTCAGGTAGGCGGAATTTCCGCCGCTGACAGCGAAATTGGCCAGCTCATAGCAGACGCTATGGAAAAGGTGGGCACCGACGGAGTTATCACCGTGGAAGAATCCAAAAGCTTAGGCACCACCTTGGATGTGGTAGAGGGAATGCAGTTTGAGAGAGGCTATCTCTCCGCTTATATGGTTTCCGATGCTGAAAAGATGGAGGCCGTTTTGGAGAATCCCTACATCCTTATAACAGACAAGAAGGTTTCCAACATCCAGGAGCTCGTTCCTATTTTAGAGCAGATTATGAAGCAGGGCAGAAAGCTGCTGGTAATCGCCGAAGATGTTGAAGGCGAAGCCCTGGCAACCTTAGTAGTCAATAAGCTGAGAGGCGTAATAGATGTAGTAGCCGTTAAGGCACCCGGCTATGGCGAGAGAAGAAAGGCCATGCTGGAGGATATTGCCGTTCTCACAGGGGGTACAGTAATCTCCACCGATTTGGGATATGATTTGAAGGAAATCACCCTTGATATGCTGGGTTCCGCCCAGACTGTCAAGGTTGACAAGGATAACACGGTAATCGTAGCGGGAAGCGGAGAAAAGGAGGAAGTAGAGGCCAGAATCACGAGCCTTAAGAATCAGATAGAGTCCACAACCTCCGACTTCGACAAGGAAAAGCTTCAGGAAAGATTGGCAAAGCTGGCCGGCGGAGTAGCCGTTATCAAGGTAGGAGCTGCAACGGAGACAGAGCTTAAGGAAAGAAAACTGAGAATCGAAGATGCTCTCCACGCCACCAAGGCAGCCGTAGAGGAAGGAATCGTTTCCGGCGGCGGAGTAGCGTTCGTAAATACTATACCTGCCGTAACTGCCTATGTTGAAACTCTGGAAGGCGATATTAAGACAGGCGCTGCCATAATCAGAAGAGCCTTAGAGGAGCCTGTGCGCCAGATTGCTGAAAATGCAGGCCTTGAAGGTTCCGTAGTTGTGGCAGAGGTTATGAAATCCCCTGTAGGCGTAGGCTTGAACGCAGCTACAGAAGAATATGTGGATATGATAGGTGCCGGAATCGTAGACCCTGCAAAGGTAACTCGTTCAGCCCTACAAAATGCGGCTTCCGCATCTGCTATGCTCCTTACTACAGAAGCCGGCATAGTAGACATCAAGGAACCTACGCCTCCCGTAATGATGGGCGGCGGAGCCCCCGGCATGGGCGGCATGGGCGGCATGATGTAGCCTGAAAATTTAACTGAACCCTCAGCTTGCTGAGGGTTTTCTTTAGGGAATTACATAGAGTGAAAGCAGATAGAAAAGAAAGATGAGGGATGAGGATGAGCAAGCCTGTTGCAGTAATAACGGGAGCCTCCAAAGGCATAGGAGAGGCTACGGCTGAAATATTCTTAAGAGAGGGCTACAAGGTCTATAATCTGAGCCGAAGCGGCGGCAATCCGGAAAAAGGGGATAATGAAGATTTCTTACATATAGCTTGCGATGTTTCCCACTGTGAGCAGGTGGATTTTGCCATAGAAAAAATAATTTCCGAGACCGGCAGAATAGATGTGGCCGTTTCCAATGCGGGCATGGGTATTTCCGGCTCTGTGGAGGGAGCCACCTATGAAATGATAGAGAAGCAGATAAAGGTAAATTTTGCAGGAAGTGCCTATTTTGCCAAAGCTGTTGTGCCGCACATAAGAAAATCCAAGGGCAGACTCATATTTCTATCATCGGTGGCAGGGCTCATTCCCATACCCTTTCAGGCCCTCTATTCGGCTACAAAGGCTGCAATCGCATCTCTGGCCATGGCCTTGGATAACGAAATAAAAAGCAGCGGAGCCAGAGTATGTGCCGTTCTGCCTGGGGATTTGGCCACAAACTTTACTTCGGCAAGGGAGAAGAATCCGAAAGAAGCTTCCTTTTATGAAAAGAGAGTAAGGGAGTCTGTAACCAAAATGGAGCAGGACGAGATGAAGGGAAAAGGCCCTGAGTTTATAGGGAGAAGGATTTTCCGCATGGCTACGGAGAGGAACCCAAAGGTGATTTCCACGGCGGGACTGTTTTACAAATTTGCCCTGGTTCTTGTAAAATTATTGCCTGTCCGAGCAGCCAACTACCTCATAGGAAGGCTCTACGGCTAAGGCTGCAAACTTTAAGATGAAACATAAAAACAGCTGAGCATATAGACTCGGCTGTTTTCGATTGTTCGTATATCCTTTTTATTTTTCTTCGCAGAGTATTTCCAGCCCCTCGAAGAAGCTGTCGATGGAAGGGCGCCCACCGTATTGGGCCTTGCCGCGAAGAAGGTCCATCTCCATCCTGACCGCATCAAAGTTGAAGAGCACGTGAGCATAGTCATTGAAGGTGTCGCTGTAGTAGTCTTCAATACCCAAGGCGGCCACATTGGTCAGGCCTCTCTTGACGGCTCTTCTGATACGCTGCTTTACGCTCTTCGGGTCCTCTCCCAGACCTTCGGAGTAGAGGTTCAGCGTGGTTTTGCTGTCATACTTTTCGGCTTTTTTCCGTAAGATTTCACATACATTTATTATGTCCTTGGTTCCGCTTTCACCGAGCATGCCCACAGAGCCGATGATTTTTTTAATCTGGTTCATAACCTTATCTCCCGATTCTACGGGTGCAGGTGTGCCGGCATCCTCAGGAGTTCCGATTACGGACTTTATTCCCTTGAGCACCGACTCCAGATTTCTCTTCTCGATAACTCTTTTTATTACATTTTCTATTTCGATAACATTGTTGGGCTTAGTTATGAAGAACTCTATACCGGCGCCGTAGGCATCGGAAATCATGTTCTTATCCACCACCTGGGACACCATTATAAAGCTGATGTCCGGGTTTACCGCTCTGACTTCATTTACTACCGTAATGCCATCCTTTACGGGCATGAGCAAATCTACGATGACTATATCCGGATTTTTGGACAGAATCTCAGAAACCGCCTTTTCCGAATCGGTGTTGGAGCCTATGACCTCGCCCAAGTTTTTGGTCTCTATGATATTAGTAAGGCTTTTTACGGATTTTATCAGGTCATCCAGAACGTAAAATCTCATTATATTTCCTCCTTATTATCTGTGTTATCTGTGTTCAAATCCTTAAGAGGCAGGTCTACCGTGAAGGTGGTTCCCCGCTTGGTAGACACTACGGAAATATTTCCGTTGAATTTTTCCTTTGTAAGGTCATGGACTAAGGTCAGACCCAGTCCACGGTTGATATCTCCGGTTTTCTTGTTGTACTTAGTGGAAAATCCCGGCTCGAAAATTACATCTATAAGCTTTTGGTCGATACCCGGACCGTTATCGGACACGAGAATGCGGCAAAAGCTTTCTTCATCCTTCTCCACATCGGCACAGGAAATCTTTATATTTCCTCTACCCTGAGCCTGCTCCTCCAAAGCATCCATGCTGTTGGAAACCAGATTACGGAGTATGCTCATGAGGGCAAAGTGATTGTTTATCAGGTGATCCGTCTGCACCATATAGGAGAAATTCACATCCAATTTTCTGTTGGCGGCATTGTGACTTATATGAGTGGAGAGAATCTTCAATATCTCATTCAGCTTCAGGGGAGCGTAGTTCAAGTCGCTTAGGAAGTTATCCTGAAGACCCATGATAACTCGCTTGTAACCCTTTTTTACCTCGTGTATATCTTTGGCGATTTCCAAAGCGATATACTGCATATTTTTAGGGTAGCTTTCCTGCTCCATGGTTCTGTAAAGGGTGAAAGCGTTCTTCATTATATCTTCGATTTCATTCATGTTTTTTTCCATGAAATAAACCTCGCTCTTGAAGGTGGAAGCCATCAAGGCCAGCTTTCGATAGTTTTCCTCGTGCTCTGTACGGGTGAGCAAGGATGAGTAAATATCCGAAAGCACACAGATGAGCAGAATGAAAAAGCTTCTGGACAGGGCTAAAATTATCAAACCTTCCAGCTGCTCCAAATTGAAGCTGGTGCCCAAGGAAATCTGGCGAACCAGCATCTCCGCACAGTTGGAGCAAAAGTCGCTGATGGCCAGCCGGATGTAATAGTTTTTGTAAGGGCTGGAACCTAAGGGCTTCAGTACAATGCCGAAGATGATGCTGTAGGCAAAGAAAAAGGCCATATCCGGCAAAACCAAGCCTAAGGATGCATACATGTCCCCACCTCGGAGCAGGGTAGCAGCCAACCTGAAGAAGGGGGAGCAGAAGCCTATGAGCACACAGGCTAAAACTGAATTTATATCCTTGAATATATATAGGAAGAATCCCATCATAACCACAGACAGGGCTATGATGAAACCGTCCACAAACATATTTACATAGATTTGAGACGCCACGGAGGTGATAGCCACCATTAAAAAAAGACGGGTTTTATTATTCATATTTCAGCAGAACATGGTATCGCCTAAAAGCTTCACAGGACGACACGCAATCTCCTTTCAGCCACCATTATATCATAACAGTACCGTCTAAAAAAGGCAAAACCTTGAAGCAAGGTGAAGTTTTTTGAAGATAATTGAAGTTTAGGCCGGCGGTATGAGTTTTTTTGAAGTCCCTTGAAGCTTTCTGAGGGGAATCTCTATAATGGTAATAGATTTCGGAGCAGGAAAACAGGTTTTGCTCCGCGAAAAATGTTTTACAAAAAAGAGAGGAGTTATAGTTATGAAGAAATTACTTGCGGTATTAGTAGTACTCGTAATGGTATTCTCAATGGCAGCTTGCGGCGGAAACGGCGGCGGCTCAGGTTCCGGCGGAGATTCCACAGAACCCATTAAAATCGGTTGGGTTGGACCTCTTACAGGTGACCAGGCAGTTTGGGGTAAGTGCGAAAGCCAGACTCTGGAAATGCTCATCGAGCAGAAGAACGCAGAAGGCGGAGTTCTCGGACGTCAGCTTCAGCTGGTTAAGTACGACACCAAGGGTGATGTAAACGAAACCATCAACGTAACTAAGAGATTAGTTTCCCAGGATAAGGTTTCCGCTATTATCGGACCTAACGCATCAGCAGGTGCTATCGCTATGGCAGGCGTTCTTAACGAAGCCAAGACAGCAGGTATAGCTACAGTTGCTACTAACCCTAAGGTTACCGTAAATGATGACGGTACCTTAAACGCTTACAGCTACAGAGTATGCTTCATCGACCCTTACCAGGGTTCCGTAGCAGCTTCCTACGCTGCAAAGCAGTTGAACTTCACAAAGGCAGCAGTTTTATATGATGTATCTTCCGACTATGCTCAGGGCTTCAGAGAATTCTTCATTGAAACCTTTAAGAAGGCAGGCGGCACCATCGTTGCAGATGAAGCTTTCAACTCCGGCGATACAGACTTCAAGCCTCAGCTTACTAAGATTAAGAAAGCTAACCCTGAAGTAATCCTTCTTCCCGGTATGTATAAGGAAACAGCTCTTATCGCTAACCAGGCAAGAGACCTTGGAATCAAGTCCGTTCTTATGGGCGGAGACGGTTGGCCTTCAGAAAAGCTTAACGAGATGGCAGGAAAGGCTATCGAAGGCTCCTATGTTGTTAACCACTTAGACTACAATGACCCCGAAGCTAAGCCTTTACAGGACGCATACAGAGCAAAATACGGTGCTGACGCAGCTATCGAATTAAACGCTTACATGTCACACGACGCATTCTTAATCGTATGTGCAGCTATCGAAAAGGCAGGAACCTCCGATGCAGAAGCAGTAGCAGCAGCAATGACAGAGGTTGAGGTTAAGGGATTAACCGGAAACATTAAGCTTTCTAAGGAGACACACAATCCGGACGGTAAGGAAGCAGCTATCCAGAAGTACACTTATGAAAACGGAAAAGCTGATTTAGTATTCGTTCAGAAATATAGTCCTGAAGTATAAAATTTTATGATAAACGGGACAGTTTATGCTGTCCCGCTTTTTTTAAGAAATTAGGAGAAAGCAATGAACGTATTTTTGCAACAACTTATAAACGGGCTGTCCTTGGGCAGCGTATACGCTTTGATGGCTGTTGGATATTCACTGGTTTACAGTATTTTGAACTTTTCCAACTTTGCTCACGGAGGCGTAATAATGTTAGGAGCCTATTTCGGTTTCTATGCCATGACTCTGTTACCCATGCCCCTCTTGGGAGGCTTGGTAATAGCTGCTCTCTGTTGCGGTTTTGTAGCTGTAGCTTTGGAAAGAATCGCATATAGACCTCTCAGAAAGAGAAATGCTCCCAGCCTTTATTTCATCATATCGGCCATGGGTGCATCCATATTCCTGGAAAACTTTGTAGTAGCCACCATAGGACCTACATTCCTGACCTATCCGGAAGTTTTCTCATCGACGGCTATTCATATCGGAGGACTTTCCATCAATAAGATAGACCTGATGATGTTCGTTATTGCGGCCATCAGCTTGATGATCCTCGTGTTTATTTTAGAAAAGACGAAAATAGGTCTTGCTATCAGAGCATCCTCCTACAGCTCAAGAGGAGCAACTCTGATGGGCGTTAATGTAGATAGAGTAATATTCGTAATATTCCTCATAGGCGGCATGATGGCCGGTCTTGCCGGAATGATGTTCGGTATGAGATACACGGTATATCCTCAGATCGGTATTATTACAAACAAATCCTTCATCGCTGCAGTTTTCGGAGGCCTGGGAAGTCTTCCCGGCGCTGTAATCGGCTCCATACTCTTAGGAGTAATAGAGACCTTTGCCGCCAGCTCCGTATCCAACTACAGAGATTTAATCGCATTCGTTCTGTTGATTTTGGTTCTTGTAGTTAAGCCTTCAGGCTTAATGGGCAAGATTACCGAAGATAAAGCATAAAGGAGGGCTTTCTAATGTTTGCATGGTATTATGTGGAAGGCATACTCATCCTTTGCGGGATAAATATGATGGTCGTTATGGGACTGTCCCTTCTTACTGGATTTACAGGCCTGTTCTCCTTCGGACACGCAGGCTTCATGGCTATAGGTGCTTATGTGGCAGGTTCCCTGTCTACAATGCTCCATTGGCCTTTCATTCCTGCCGTAATAGCAGGAGGCGTGGTAGCGATGCTCATGTCCTTCATAATAGGAGGCTTGACCCTGAATTTGAAAGGCGACTATTTCTGTATAGCCACCTTGGGCTTCGGTGAAGCTACCCGACTTATATTAAACAATGTGCAGTTCTTCGGCGGAGCCAGAGGTATGGCCAGCATCCCTATGAAAACAGGGCTTTTAAACGTATATATCTTTGTTTTCATAGGTGTAATCTTCATGTGGTATCTCATAAGATCCAGACACGGAAGAAACATGATTGCCATAAGAGAAGAAGAACTTGCATCTCAGGCTATAGGTATCAATGTATTCAAGTACAAGATGATGTCCTTGGCTATAAGTGCTCTCTACGCCGGAATAGGCGGAGCTTTATGGGCACACTATTTAACCTTTATAAACCCGGCTATGTTTATGCTGACAAAATCCACGGAGATGACCATAATGGTTATTATCGGAGGCTTGGGAAGTATTACAGGCTCCATCGTAGGAACCTTCTTCCTCACCTTCTTACCTGAGATTTTCAGAGAATTCGTAGACTGGCGTATGGTTATCTACGGAGCTGCCGTAATAGCAGTTATGGCCCTCAGACCTCAGGGACTCCTTGGCGGAATAGAATTCAGCCCTTCCGGAATCATCAAATGGATTAAAAAGGGTCCCGGCAAAAAGGCTTCCAAGGCACCTCAGACAGGAGAAGGAGGTAAGGCATAATGACTAAAGTATTGACATTGGATAACGTTACAAAGCGTTTCGGCGGCCTTACCGCTGTAGGAAATGTAAGCTTTTCCATCAACGAAGGAGAAATCTTCGGACTAATCGGTCCTAACGGAGCCGGAAAGACTACTATTTTCAACTTGATTACAGGAGTATACACTCTCACCGAGGGTAACATACATTTCAGCAACGGTGAAAAAGAGGCTCAGCTGGTTGCTAAGGCTGACCCTTACGGCACAGGCTTCTTCAATGACTTGAAGAGAAGATTTATCTTCAAGCCCAAAAAGCCTTCCGAAATAGCCGAAATGGGTATAACCCGTACATTCCAGAACATAAGACTTTTCAAGAAGCTTTCCGTATACGACAATGTACTTACGGCTTGCCACAGAAGCGCAAAATACGGCTTGCTTGTATCCCTGTTCCCTTGGAAACTGCCGTACACAAATATAGCTTATCCTTGGTTCAAAAAACAGGTTGCCCAGGAAAAGGTCTTAAACGACAAGACTACAGAGCTGTTAAAGATGATGGGGCTTTGGGAATACAGAGACATGACGGCAGCGAACCTGCCCTACGGACTTCAGAGAAAGCTGGAGATAGCCAGAGCCCTTGCCCTGGATCCGAAGCTCTTGCTCTTGGACGAACCGGCTGCAGGTATGAACCCGGAAGAAACCCTTGCACTCTTGGATCTGATAAAGGAAATCCGTGACAAGTTCCAGCTTACAGTGCTGATTATCGAGCATCACATGGACTTGGTTATGAACCTTTGCGACAGAATATATGTACTCAACTTCGGTAAGTTCCTGGCAGAAGGCGTGCCCGCTGATATACAGAACAACAAGGATGTTGTGGAAGCTTACCTTGGAAAGGAGGAGGAATAGCCCATGCTTAAGGTTAGAGATCTTAATGTTTTCTATGGCGGTATACATGCCATAAGAGGTATAGACATAGATGTAAATAAGGGCGAAATCGTCACGATCATAGGAAGTAACGGAGCGGGAAAGTCCTCCATGCTCAACGCCATAAGCGGTATAGTAAAATATACCGGCTCCATAGAATATGAAGGAAAGACACTTCCCAATGTAGCCCACAAGGTTGTGCAGTCGGGAATCTGTCAAGTGCCGGAAGGTCGTGTGATTTTTGCAAACCTTTCCGTTCATGAAAATCTCAAGATGGGAGCCTATCTGAGAAATGATACCAAGGCTATAAATGAAGATTTTGCCAGAGTATATGATTTGTTCCCCAGATTGAAGGAAAGAGAAAAGCAAATCGCCGGAACTCTTTCCGGAGGAGAACAGCAGATGCTGGCCATGGGAAGAGGCCTCATGTCCTCACCGGAGCTGATTTTGCTGGATGAACCTTCCTTAGGATTGGCACCTCTTTTGATAAACACCATTTTCGATATCATAAGAGAGATTAAATCTATGGGAAAGACCATTCTTCTCGTAGAGCAGAATGCCTTCAAGGCCCTTTCCGTAGCCGATGAAGCCTATGTTTTGGAGCAAGGCACCATCACAGCCAAGGGCAAAGCTTCAGACCTTATCAAGGATCCTAAGATTCAGGAAGCTTACCTGGGTAAGAAATAGAACCCGTAAAAGGTGCCCAAGAACCTGTAGTCCTGTAGGATAAAAAGTCGATAAAAACCGCTGTAACCCTAAAGGGCCGCAGCGGTTTTTGGCTTTTTCGGTATATTTCTCCATACATCATTGAAAAACCTGAGGAAATGTATTATCCTATATCTAACATAATTCGGTATAGCCTTTAGACTGAGGAGATAAGAAAATGAAAAAGAAATTGCTCATAGTTGTGGATTATCAGGTGGATTTTGTCAATGGAGCCTTAGGCTTTCCCGCTGCGGAAGCCATCGAAGAGAATATTGCCGCCAAGATAGTGGAATATCGCAAGTTAGGTGAGGGCGGTGAAGTGGTGTTCACCATGGACACCCACAAGAAAAACTATATGGAAACCCAGGAGGGCAGAAATTTGCCTGTAAGCCACTGCATAGAAGGGGAGCCGGGCTGGCAGCTCTACGGAAAGGTTGCCGCTCTAAAGGAAGAAGGAGATAAGGTATTTGTAAAATACACCTTCGGCTCCTTGGAGCTGGGCAAGTATCTGGAAAAGGGAGACTATGAGTCCATCGAAATCTGCGGAGTCGTGACCAACATCTGCGTTATTTCCAATATGGTAATAGCAAAATCCGCCCTGCCGGAGGCGCCCATAACGGTAGATGCTTCCTGCGTGGCGAGCTATGATGAGGATATGGAGGAGAAGTCTCTGAAGGTGATGGAAAACCTCCAGGTATCGGTGAAAGGCAAGGAAAAATAATGATTTACCTGAACAACGCCCAGACTACGGTGGAAAAGCCGGAAGGGGCAAAAGGTGACAGAAAGGCCGGCCTTGAAGAGGCCAAGGCGGCGGCAGCTCAGGTTTTCGGCATGAAGGACCAGGGAGAAGTCCTGCTGACAAAGGGCTGTACCCAGGCCATGGAAATAGTGCTTAAAAGCCTGCTTTCAGAGGAGAACCACGTCATATCAACGGTAACGGAGCAGGATGGGGTCTTAAAGCTTTTGGAGAATATAGGTTGCCAAGTATCCTATGTGGGGGTAAATGCCTACGGAGCCTTAAAATATGAAGATATAGAGCCCCTCATAAAGCCAAATACAAAGGCCGTCGTAATATGCCACGGCTCACCTGTTACGGGAAATGTGGTGGATATGGAGAAAATATCTGTCATAGCCAAGCGCCACGGACTCCTGGTCATAGCTGACGGAGCCCAGACTGCAGGAGGAATAGACTTCAGCTTTGAAAATCTCGGCGCGGATTTCTATTGCTTTACCGCTCACAAAAAGCTGATGGGGCCCTACGGCTTAGGCGGTGTATGTATGAAGGAGGGCATGAGCAAGCTTTTAAATAAGGAGCTGGTTGAAGGCATAGGGGAGATAGATGAAGGCCTGCTGGGCAAGTTTTGCGCAGGGATTGAATATATCTTGGGAAGAGGCATGTATGGTGTCGCAATGCAACCCCACCGCATGGCCAAGCGGTTTTTCGAAGCCGTATCCTCTATGGATGCAGTCAAGGTTTACGGAGACTTCGGCACCGGCATAAAGCTTCCCATCGTTTCCCTTTCGGTGGAGGGACATAAGCCCTCAGAGGTGGCGGAATTCATGAAGAAAAACGGAATTGTGGTTAAAGCCGGCACCTGCGACTGCTCTATGCTGCACAAGGCATTGGGAACAGAGGAGGGCCTGGTCAGGTTCAGCTTCGGGTATTTCAACACCAGACAGGATGTAAACGATGCCATCTGGATCCTGATGAAAATGCTGGGAGTGGAGGATTTATATCTCTTGGCATAAGCCATAACAAAAAATTAAAGGGCAGATTTCGGGGTGGTGACACCTCGGAAAATCTGTCCTTTTTCATACAACGGATATATTAAACTAATACATTACGATAGCCCTCACCGGACAGGCGTAGGCACAATAGCCGCAGGTGATGCACTTGCTTTGGTCTATTACCGCCAGACCGTTTTCCTTGCTAAAGGAAATGGCACCGGAGGCGCAGGCGGAAAAGCAGCTGCCGCAGCCCTCGCAATCCTCATGATTGACCTGAACCCTCTTTTGCGAGAAATCAGGAACATAGCTGTCAGCCATATTTCCCGACAGGAAAGCCAAGGCATCGTCCACATCAGAATAGGAGCCGAAGCCTAACATGAGGGCATCCACCTCCGGTCGGGAGAGGACAAAGTCAAGAGCCGCCCTATAGAAAGGGGTCAGGTTTCCACCGCCTAAGGCCTTCATAGTAAAGACCCCTTTTCCTTCCCTGTGGCACCTTCCTATGGCGGAAAGCATATCTTCCGGAGAGCCTGCTTGGTCCAAAATGACACCGTCATTCATAACACCCTTTCTGATTCCCATACCCTTGAAGTTTAGCAGAGGGAAAACTAAGTCACAATCAGGGTTTGAAGCCATATCGTCAACCACATTTATGTGATGAGTTGACAGACCTATAGCCTTAATTTTGCCTTTTTTTCGTCCCTCTATGAGAGCTTCCCAGGCACCTTGCCTTTGGGCAAACTGGCCTGTCCTGACTTCGTGAAGCAGGAAGATATCTATATAGTCACGACCTATGGCTCGGCATGCATCCTCGATGGCCTTTTCCATTTCCTCATAACTACTGGTGAGGGATTTTGAGGAAAAAACAAGATCATCGGAAGACTGTCCCTCTTCCCGGAGAATTTCCAGAAAGCGGCTTATATAGGGATAGGTCTTGTAGTATTCCGCCGTATCTATAAAATTTATTCCCTGTGAAAAGGCATAGGAAAGAAGCTTTGCTCCTTCATCTACAGGGAGGCAAAGCTGGGAAGGCCCTATGGGAAGCACTCCGAAGCCTATTTTACTCACCTTAATACCTGTCTGCCCTAAAACAATCTTTTCCAACATCTGACTCCTTTACCACAGCCCCTACGCAATCTACAGGACTACAAAATATATACAATATCTGAATTTACTTCACCATGATTTCACTTTTATTTTTAATTATAATAGGTTATAATGATTTTGGAAAGTATAAAGTGAGTATCAGCTTATTTTAGCTGCGTGATAATGAAAGTTGAGGTACTGAAAATTGTCTTGGACTGAGAAAAATGCCATACTGCCATTGGAAGACCAAATCGGTTATGAGATGTTCCTACATGAATATAAATCGGCTCTTAAAGAGCTTCATACCAAGGTAGAAATCCTTGCGGAAAACTTCGCCGTAAGACATAACTACAACCCTATACACCATGTGGAAAAACGACTTAAAAATGCCAAAAGCCTGGAGGAAAAGCTGAGGAGACTGGATTTTGAAACAACCATACCCTCCGCCAGAGAGCACATTTACGATATAGCCGGCGTGCGAATAGTAGTAAACTTCTTGGATGACGTATATAAGATGGAAGAAATGCTTTTGGCTCAGAACGACATCGCTTTGATTTCCAAAAAGGATTACATAGAAAATCCCAAGCCTAACGGATATCGCTCCTTGCATCTTGCCATAAAGATTCCCGTTTTCCTTTTGGACGGCTGGGTGGCAGTTCCCGTGGAAGTGCAACTCAGAACCGTAGCCATGGACTTCTGGGCTTCTTTGGAGCATAACTTGAGATATAAGCAGGACAACATGGTGCCGCCCAGGATAAACACAGAGCTGAAGGCCTGTGCTGAAGTCAGCGCCACCTTAGATAAGAGAATGCAGAAGATATATAACGAAATATATAGGCTTCAGGATTGAAACAGGGGCGAGACCCCATAAGAAAAGGAGAAAATATGAAAACAGTTTATGATTTTAACATAAAGGAAAGAAACGGCGAGGAAACAAGCCTGAAAAAGTATGAGGGTAAGGTACTCCTCATCGTGAATACGGCCACAGCCTGTGGCTTTACGCCTCACTATGAGCCCCTTGAGGCCATGTATAAAGAGCTGAAGGACAGAGACTTTGAGATTTTGGACTTCCCCTCAAACCAGTTTGCCAACCAGGCTCCCGGCTCCGACGAGGAAATTCATCAGTTCTGTACCCTTAAGTTCGGCACAGAATTCCCTCAGTTTGCCAAAATAGATGTGAACGGTGATAATGCCCATCCTCTCTTCGTATTTTTGGCCGAGGAAAAGCCCTTTGAAGGCTTTGGAAAAGGGCTGAAAAATGCCGCCTTGGATAAATTTGCCCAGGGCAATAACAAGACCTTCGGAGACAAGGCCCATATAAGATGGAACTTTACCAAGTTTCTCATAGACCGTCAGGGAAAGGTACTTGCCAGATTTGAGCCGACAGTGGACATGAAAGAGGTAAGAGAAGCCGTATTGGCGGCACTTTAATCCAAGCCCCGGACCGGGGAGGCCTTGCCGACAGGAGAAAAAGTTGTGCGGTAAAACTATTGACAGGCATAAATTTTAGTGATAATATCTAAAAAACCGTTGAAGAAGAGTGAGTAGATTTTATTAACTTCCTCCCAGAGAGCTGCAGGCGGTGGGATTGCGGCAGGAAACATAAGATTGAATGGACTTCCGAGGGCAAGCGGAAAGAAGGGCTAAGGCAGCCTGCCGAGTATGTGAGACGGCGAGACCTTCCGTAACCATGGGTCAGCGTATGTCGGTACGCAGTAAGAGGGCGCCTTTGGCGTCAAGCCGGGTGGCACCGCAGGAAAAGAGCTTTATTCCTGTCCCAGCAAGGAAACTGGGACAGGTTTTTTTGTCCCTAAATACATTGGATTAGAAAAGGAGACAAGAAAAATGAATGACAAGACTATACCCTATAAGATTTATCTGGAAGAAGGGGAAATGCCCAAGGCATGGTATAACCTTCGTGCGGATATGATAAATAAACCGGCACCCCTTTTGAATCCGGCTACCCTGAAGCCTATGACCAAGGAAGAGCTGGAGACCGTATTTTGCAGCCAACTGGCAGAGCAGGAGCTGGATGAGACCAATGCCTTTATAGAGATTCCTGAGGAAATCAGAAACTTTTATAAGATGTATCGCCCCTCACCTCTCGTAAGGGCCTATTGCTTGGAGGAAAAGCTTCAGACCCCT
Source organism: Anaerovoracaceae bacterium (assembly GCA_041854955.1). Lineage (GTDB taxonomy): Bacteria > Bacillota > Clostridia > Peptostreptococcales > Anaerovoracaceae > CAMENZ01. Next base: position 30,764 of record JBHADF010000063.1, read on the forward strand.
GCAAAAATATACTATAAATTTGAAGGTAACAACACCTCCGGCAGTCACAAGCTGAACTCGGCCATAGCTCAGGCATATTTTGCAAAGAAGCAGGGCCTCAAGGGTGTGACTACGGAAACGGGAGCCGGACAGTGGGGTACAGCTCTTTCCATGGCCTGCTCCTACTTCGGCCTTGATTGTAAGGTCTATATGGTAAAGGTTTCCTACGAGCAGAAGCCCTTCAGAAGGGAAGTCATGAGGACCTACGGAGCCTCCGTAACACCTTCGCCTTCTATGGAAACCAATGTGGGAAGGCTGATAAATGAACAGCATCCGGGCACAAGCGGAAGTCTGGGCTGTGCCATTTCCGAGGCGGTGGAAAAGGCCGTGACAACGGAGGGCTACAGATATGTTCTGGGAAGCGTGCTGAATCAGGTGCTCCTCCATCAGTCCGTCATCGGCTTGGAAGCCAAGGCTGCCATGGACAAATACGGCATCACTCCCGATATAATCATAGGAAGTGCCGGCGGCGGTTCCAATTTAGGAGGCCTCATAGCCCCCTTTATGGGAGAAAAGATAAAAGGAAAGGCTGACTACCGAATCGTAGCCGTGGAACCGGCCTCATGCCCCAGCCTTACCAAGGGCAGATACGTTTACGATTATTGCGATACAGGTCATGTTTCGCCCTTGTCGAAGATGTATACTCTCGGCAGCGATTTCATACCCTCCGCCAGCCATGCGGGAGGCCTGCGCTATCACGGCATGAGCTCCACAGTTTCCCAGCTCTACCATGAAGGTCTTATGGAGGCCGTTGCCGTCAATCAGACAGAAGTCTTTGAGGCAGCCGAACAGTTTGCCAGGGTAGAGGGCATACTCCCCGCACCGGAAAGCGCCCACGCTATAAAGGTGGCCATAGATGAGGCCATGAAGTGCAAGGAAACAGGTGAGGAAAAGACTATTCTTTTCGGCCTCACAGGCACGGGATATTTCGACATGGTGGCCTATCAGAAGTTCCACGACGGTGAGATGGCAGATTTTGTACCCACCGAAGAGGAATTGGAAGAAGCCTTTTCAAAACTTCCCAACATCAAGGAATAAGATAAAATAGTAATATATAATATAAACATATAACGGAAAGGAGAGATTATGAACAAACACAGAGACAGGATAGAACAGCTTCGCCGAGCAATGGCAAAGCACGGAATAGATGTATACATGGTCATGACGGAGGATTTCCATTCCTCCGAGTATGTGGATGACTACTTCAAGGGGAGAGAGTGGCTCAGCGGATTTACAGGCTCCGCCGGCACTCTTTTGGTCTCAGCCCACGCCGCCGGCCTTTGGACTGACGGCCGGTACTTTCTTCAGGCAGAGGAGCAGCTAAAGGACTCAGGCATTGAACTTTTCCGCTCAGGAATGCCGGGAGTGCCGAGGATACCTCAATTCCTTAGGAAGCACTTAAAGTCGGGAGCCACCTTAGGCTACGACGGCAGAACCGTCAGCTTTTCCTTCGGTGAGGCCATAAAAAAAGAATTGAATGGCCTGTCCGTAAACTATAAAACCCATAAGGATCTGTTAGAGGAAATCTGGCAGGACAGACCGGACTTTCCCAAGGCGCCTATATGGCTTTTGGAGGAAAAATATTCAGGCAGGTCCGTGGAGAGCAAGCTGGCTCAGCTCAGGGAAAAGGTTGTTGAGGCCGGCGCTGAGGCCATCCTCATTTCATCCTTGGATGACATAGCCTGGCTCTATAATTACCGAGGCGATGACGTGCTGTACACTCCGGTAGCCATGGCCTATACCCTTGTAACCGCTGAAGAGGCAATTCTGTATATAGCTCCTGAGGCTGTAAATGAGCAGGTAAAAGAGGCCCTTTCCGCCGACGGAATAGTTTGCAGGGACTATTTTGCCGTATATGAAGATGTTAAAAAGCATTACAGCGGCGAAGGGGCACCTAAGATAATAGTGGATAAAGCCTATGTAAATGAGGCTCTGTTGGAATCCTTGAGCAATCCTGTATTTGTGGACAATCCTACAGCTATGGCCAAGGCTGTAAAGAATCCTACGGAGCAGGAAAACATCAGACAGGCTCACATAAAGGACGGAGTGGCTCTGACAAGAACTATATATGAGATAAAGGATATGGTTAAAAAGGGAACCATAGGTCAGGAAACGGAGATTTCCGTAGAAAAAAGGCTCACAGGACACAGGGCAGAGCAGGAGGACTTTATCTCCCTCAGCTTCTCCTCCATAGTTGGCTCAGGAGATCACGGTGCCATAGTTCACTATGAGGCCACCCCTGAATCCGACAGGAATATAGGAGAGGGCTTCCTACTCATAGACTCCGGCGGCCAGTATTTACAGGGAACCACCGATGTGACAAGAACTCTTTCCATCGGAAAGGTCACCGAGGAAATGCGAACTCACTATACGGCTGTGCTCATGGGTAATATAGATGTGGATATGGCTGTGTTCCCCAAGGGAACCACGGGAGTCCATATCGACGGCTTTGCGAGACGCTACCTTTGGGATTTGGGTCTGGACTACAACCACGGTACAGGCCACGGCGTAGGCTACCTTTTAAATGTACACGAAGGGCCTAACTCCATAAGGAAGAGCAGCGATGCAGGCGGCTTCGGAGCTGCCTTTGAAGCAGGAATGGTAACCTCCAACGAGCCAGCCTTCTATTTGGAAGGCCGGTACGGCATCAGGATAGAAAACCTCCTATTGTCGGTGGAAAGCTCCACTCCCGGATTCATGGGCTTTGAAACTCTGACCATGGCACCTTACGACAGAGCTGCCATAAAGGTGGAGATGCTCAATGAAAAGCAGAGAAAGAGAATTGACGAATATCATGCCAAAGTATTTGAAACCCTTGCTCCCTATCTAAGTGAAGATGAGAGAAACTGGCTGAGAGAGGAAACGGCAGCATTGTAGAAGTGACGGGAGCCTGAAGAGGCTACCTGCTTATAAAGGTATATAAATGGAAAAAAGACTGAATATAGGGTATGGGTTTATAAACGGTACATATTGGATGTACTATGGGGTAATCGGCAGCTTCGCCTCCGCCTTTTTGCTGGCGCGGGGCTATACTAACTGGGAAATTGGCTTGATATTAGCCGCAGGAAGCGTATTGTCCGCATTTTTGCAGCCCATATTGGCGGATCTTTCCGATAAATCCCATAAATCGGGAATAGTGGGAGTGTCTCAAAAGACTATAATAGCCCTGATGATACTGGGCGTTTCCCTGTTTTTCCTGGGGGAAAAGACGGTGGTTTTAGCATCCGTATATGTGGTGATGTACGCCCTACAGATGGCATTTCATCCCTTGCTCAACTCTATGGCCTTCTATTTCAGCCGAAAGAAAAGCAATATCAATTTCGGCATCGGCAGAAGCGTAGGCTCTCTGGGCTACTCATCGATTACAGCAATTATGGGTATCCTCATGGAAAAGGTGGGAGCAGATGCTTTGCCCATAGTGGGAGAAATCGTGCTCCTGTCTCTGCTGGCCTCAGTAATATTCACCAACGAGGCCTTTAAAAAGGACGAGGCAGACCCGGAAAAGGAGGCCAACGCCATAGCCACCAGCGGAAAGGATGACATAGGACTGTTTGAATTTTTCGGCAGACATAAGATGTTTGTCCTTATGAATGTGGGCATCCTGCTCATATTTTTCCAAAACCACATCCTAAACGGCTTCATGTTTCAGGTGGTTCAGAATGTAGGCGGCGATGCGTCGGATATGGGAACCCTCTTTGCCGTGTTAGCCATGATAGAAATCCCCGGCTTCCTGCTGTTTAACAAGATAAGGCAAAAGATTTCATATCAGAATCTCTTGATTTTTTCCGGCTTGTGTTTCTTGGCAAAGATAGTGACCATGTTCATAGCTACAAATATGGCTATGGTCTATGTGGCTCATATCTTCCATGTGTTCAGCTTCCCCATATTCATATCAGCCATGGTTGGCTTTGCCAACACCATAATGGCCAGGGGAGAAGCTGTAAAGGGTCAATCCCTTTCCACCATGTGCATAACCATTTCCGGTGTCTTTGCCAGCATTTCCGGCGGGCTCATGCTGGACAGCGCAGGTGCCAAGTTCATGCTTCTCATAGCTAGCCTGGTTACGGCCTTAGGCGTGGCTGTAGTATGGTTCTCCGCCCCGCGTGTTAAGCACGAAGCACTGTAGATAGGTGCTTTTACACGCAAAATCTTGAAATATATGTAAGCCTGTGTCATAATATAGGAGATATCGAAAGGGAGGTATTTGAATTATGTATTTATTACAGTTGTGGGACGATGATCATGTGGAAAATTTAGCTCTTTTTGAGACCATAGAGGCCGGCAGAGAATTCGTGCGAAAAATTCCCGGCTATGTTTCCGAGGAAATGACCTTTGACGAACATTCCTACGAGGCGGAAAAACTGGTATATGATGAACTGCCGGATTTTGCCTATGTGGAATATAAAGGTAACCTAATCCCTATAACTAAATTTTCCTTCGATGGAGATGTGGACATATTTTGGCAGGAGCTGCCTGAAATGGACAGGGCAGGCCGGGGCTTGGTAGAAGGCTTTACCAGAGTCGATGCTTACTCCATAGAGAATGATGATGTGGAGGAATATATTTACCGAAGGGAAGGGAATTTCCAAAGATGTAGCGAGATGCTGCAGGCTATGGGCTATGAGGCCGCAAGGTTTTGGCACGGCAGCGAAGACGGCGAAGCTATATTTCTGAGGAAGCCGGGACAAGAAGACTGGCACATGATAATGCACATGGACCCGGAGTTTGTGGAAATGGACTTGGAGGAAGATTTTCCCCAGTATGTTGAGCAAGTATGTGACAGCATAAAATAGAATATAAAACAAAAAAAGAAAAAATCCTCAAAAAAACTGAGGGTTTTTCTTTTTGCCGCCGACTAATTATTTGAAAAGGGAAAACTAAACGAAAAGGAGACGAGAATTATGAAAAAGTTTATTGCAGCAATCTTAGTTTTGGTCTGCATGTTCCAGTTGGCAGCATGCGGAGAACAGAAGGCCACAGGAGAATCCAAAGATGGCAGCAGCACTATGAAGGTTCGCATCATCAGCGGAGGCGGAACGGGAGACTTAGTCATAGCCGGTCAGGCTCTTGGTGATATTATGACCATCAACTTGGGAGAAACCCCCATAATTATCGACGGCAAAGAGGGGAAGGCTGCCGATTTAAAGGATGGAATGGTGCTGGAAATAAAAGGCGGTTCCATACTGGAAAGCTTTCCTGCCACGCTTTTCGAAGTTGAAAAGATTCAGGCCAAGACCGATGATAAGGGAAATCATAATATAGCAGGGCTATATATAAAGACTCTTGAGGATTTATGGAAAGAAGCCGCAGATAAGGATACTAAATGGGAACAGATAAATGTAGACTTGTCACAGGCTCCCGGCGAGCTGACCAGCGGAGAAAAGGCTGCCATAGCTTGGGTCTTTGCGGGAAAACATGGTATAATGCCCACCACCTTGACTTTAGATGAACTGAAGGAGCAGGGATATCTTGAGAAAGACGGCAATTTCGAAAAAGGTGTACTCCTTTCCATAAAGCAGGCGGAAACACCTGTGGGAGAAGGCAAGCTGTCCTTTGACGCTGCCATCAGCCCTTCCGGCGGCAGAACAGTCATCTTTACAGGCTGCACTGCAGCTTTACCTGCTGTAGGTTCATCTGCTGATTTAACCTACGAAATAGGCGAAACTATTACCTCTGTTTCCAGATAGTGCAATTCTTTGGAACGGTGTAAAAGAACAGTAAAAAAACAGTAAAAGACAAAATAATGGTTGCATTTTTGAAAAAATATGACATACTATATGTAGATGCGTAAGCAAATAAAATAGAATATATATTGTATGGAGGAAATAAAAAATGGAACAGAAATTTTTTGTATGTGAACATTGCGGAAATATCATCGAAATGGTTAAGTCTTCAGGTGTACCTGTAGTATGCTGCGGAGAGAAGATGAAGGAGCTGGTTCCCGGCACTACTGACGCTTCCGTTGAAAAGCACGTACCTGCTTATGAAGTTAAGGACGGCAAGGTATTCGTAACAGTAGGAGCTGTAGAGCATCCCATGGGAGAAGACCACTTCATCGAATGGATCTCCGTTCAGACTAATAAGGGCAACCAGAGAAAGGCTCTCCTTCCCGGCGAAGCACCTAAGGCTTGCTTCTCCCTTTGCGAAGGTGAAACTGTTGAAGCCGTTTATGCATACTGCAATCTTCACGGACTTTGGAAAAAATAAAAAAATAAACAGAAAAAAAGCGACACAATGTCGCTTTTTTTGGTATAATGACTGCGGCATACCTAATGTATGCTTGCCCTGAATAAAAAAAGGGAGTATGAGTAATAAGTTTTAAAAGGAGAAATGCAGATGACGATTTTTGATGTGTTGTACCTAATAGGCGGCCTGGCGCTGTTCCTTTTCGGTATGGATATCATGGGAAGGTCCCTGGAAGAGGCCGCCGGCCCCAGACTGAAAAATATCTTGGAGAGCATGACGGGCACGCCTATAAAGGGCTTACTTTTAGGCTTGGGAGTAACCTCTGTTATCCAGAGCTCTTCCGCCACCACCGTAATGGTAGTAGGCTTTGTAAACTCGGGTATTATGGAGCTTAGACAGGCCATAGGCGTAATCATGGGAGCCAACATAGGAACCACCGTTACGGCTTGGCTCATCAGTATGACCGGCATAGAGGGGGAAAGCATGATACTTCAGCTTCTTAAACCCACCTCCTTTACACCTGTATTAGCCCTTATCGGCATCGTGATTCTTATGAATCCCAAGTGGAGCGAGCATAGAGACGTGGCTCAGGCCCTTCTTGGCTTTGCCGTTCTCATGGGAGGCATGCAGACCATGTCGGCAGCGGTAGCACCTTTGGAAGAAAGCCAAAGCTTCATGAATATACTGCTCCTGTTTCAAAATCCCGTTTTAGGTGTGTTGGCAGGTGCTGTGCTGACAGCTATAATTCAGAGCTCTTCCGCATCTGTAGGTATTTTGCAGGCTCTGTCATCTACAGGGGCCATTACCTTCGGAAGCGCCATTCCCATCATCATGGGACAAAACATCGGAACCTGCGTTACAGCCATGATTTCCTCTATAGGAACCAACAAGAACGCCAGAAGAACAGCCCTGGTCCACCTCTATTTCAATACGGTGGGAACTGTGGTATGCCTGACCGTGTTTACGGCTTTAAATTGGGTTTTGAAGTTTTCCTTTGTAAACGATTCCATAAATGTATTTTGGATAGCCATAATTCACTCCTTCTTTAATATAATATGCGTAGTCATACTCTTCCCCTTCAGAACCAAGCTGGAGGCTCTGGCCATCAAGACCATCCCCGACACGGGAGACGGAAAGGAAATCGTACTCTTGGACGAGCGTCTTTTCTCCACTCCTTCCGTAGCCGTAGAGCGTTCCCGTCAGGTTGTAAATGAGATGGCTCAGATTGTAAGGGAAAACCTGCAACGAGTTATAATCATGGTAAACGAAGGCATATCCGGCAAGGAAGCCTTCAGAACGGTAGCCAAGACTGAGGATAAGATAGACGACTACGAGGACCAGCTGGGCAGCTACTTAGTAAAGCTCAGCGGATACGGCCTTTCCTCTCAGGACAGCCGTAATATTTCCAGATGGCTTCACGGCATAACCGACCTGGAGCGTATCGGAGACCATACCATGAACATAGCCGAGCACCTAAAGATGCTGGCCGATTCAAAGCAAAGCTTTTCTGACGATGCCAATGCCGAGCTGGCCGTTATGTGTGCCGCTTTAACGGAAATCGTAGAAAAGACCATAGGAGCATATATCGCTGACGATGAAGGAGAAGCCAGAAAGATAGAGGCTCTGGAGCAGGTTATAGACGATATAGATTTGGCCATGAAGGATTCTCACATTAGAAGACTGAGAGAGGGACGCTGCAATTTGGAAAGCGGCTTTGCCTTCGATGAAATACTCACCGATTTAGAGCGAATTTCCGACCACTGCTCCAATTTGGCCATATGCCAGATGTCCAGCAAGGACGAGGGTCTGGATATGCACAAATATCGCAGCAGCGTAAAGGAAAAATCCAATACGGAGTACCATCAGCTTTACAGCAGCTACAAGGAGAAATACGCTTTGCCGGAAAATAACTAAGGTTAAAAAATATATTAAACGAAACATAAAAGGGATTTACTTCTGAAGGTCAGAGGCAAATCCCTTTTTCACATTACTGAATTACTTGTATTATACTTCTACGGCCTGGAGAGAAACCTTTACCGTATTATTTCTCACAAACTGAGCACCAACTTCACGGAAGCCCATTTCCTCATGGAATTTCAGGCTGGCTTCGTTATAGGGGATGGTGTCGATTTCCGCCGTAACCACAGGGACGTCGGTGGACCTTGCGTGGCTGAAAACTGCCTCGTAAATGGTCCTGCCTATGCCCATTTTGCGGAAGGGCTCGTCTATTACTACCCTGTCGATATACAAAAATGAGGGATATTTATTGGAAAACCAGATATAGTTTTCGCTCTTATAGGCGTCCACCTTTTCTCTGAGGCCTATGAGGAAGGCCGCAGGCTTGCCCTCTGCCTCTATCATCCAAAGCAGCTCGGAAAACTCGGCAAAGGCCTTTAGCTTATCCAAATCCATGGGGGAAAGAACCTCCACATTTTCCTCGTTTATCTTTAAGATAAAGGGGTAGTCCTTTTCCTCGGCTCGTCTTATAACGATTTTATCCTTTTCCATAACATCCTCCTGTGATTAAATTTAATAATTTGCCAAAAGGAGAGATTCAGCTCTTTTCCTCAAATATAAGGGAAAAAACTGTTTACTCTGATTTTAATAGCCATTATAATGTAACATATATGGTCAAGAATCACAAGAAGCCTTTTGAAAGTAACAAAGGCTTGTGTAGAAAATATTAAGAAAAACATAATAACATAACCAAAAGGAGAAAAAAATGAGAGTAGAAGAAAGATTTTTAAGATATGTAAAGGTGGAAACCACCTCTGACGATAGCAGCAGCACAGTGCCATCCACAGCAAGTCAGCTGGAGCTGGCTAAAATTTTAGAGGAAGAGCTGCGCACCATAGGCTTGGAGGGAGTCCGCTTAGACGATAAGGGCTATGTTTACGGCTACCTGCCCGCCACCGCCGGCTGTGAGGGAATAGCACCCATGGGCCTCATTGCCCACATGGACACGGCTCCGGCTTACACGGCGGCCAATGTGAAGCCCCGGATTGTAAAATATCAGGGAGGGGACATAAGCCTTGGAAACGGTGCTGTTATCAGCTGCAAGCGCTTCCCCTTTATGCCCAAATATGAGGGCCATGACCTAATCGTTACAGACGGCTCTACCCTTTTAGGCGCCGACGATAAGGCAGGAGTGGCCGAAATCATAACCACCATGGAATATCTCACCGCTCATCCGGAGATAAAACATGGAAAAATTTCCGTAGCCTTTACGCCCGACGAAGAAATAGGCAGAGGTGCAGACCACTTTGACATGGAGAACTTCCACGCCGACTATGCCTATACCGTAGATGGAGGAGCTGTGGGAGGCATCGAATACGAATGCTTTAACGCGGCAGGAGCCACCATCACCATAAAGGGTGTAAACATTCACCCCGGCTCCGCAAAGAATAAGATGAAAAACGCCCTTCTCATAGCCAACAGCTTCATATCCATGCTGCCTCCTTGGGAAACACCGGCCCACACCGAGGGCTACGAAGGCTTCTTCCACCTGGAAGAGATGGCAGGAAACGAAAGCTCTGCCCATTTAAAGCTCATCATAAGAGACCACGACAGAGAGCTCTTTGAAAAGAGAAAGAAAACCATAGAAGGCATAGTTTCCTATCTCAACGGAGTTTACGGAGAGGGAACTTTGACAGCGGATATAAGTGATACCTACTATAATATGAAAGAGAAAATTCTCCCGGTTATAGAAATTGTGGAGAAGGCAAAGGTAGCCTTTGAAGCGGAAGGCATTGAGCCTGTGGTAACACCCATAAGAGGCGGTACCGACGGAGCTGCACTTTCCGAAAAGGGACTACCTTGCCCCAACCTTTCCACCGGCGGAGAAAACTTCCACGGTGTCCACGAATTTATTTCCATTCAGTCTATGGAAAAGATGGTGAAGGTGCTCACGGAGCTGGTGAGAGCATAGCCTATAAAGCGCTAAAATAAAAAGCGATATTCCGGCGGAAAGCCGATAAAAAGGAGGAATCATGAAAAACAGCCTTTTCCCAAAGATACGGCCTAAATATATGTTTTGGACCACAGTCCTGTTTTTGACTGTAACCGTGATTTCTTATTTTTTCTTCATAAGTGAAGCCTCGGATCCTATTCTTAATATTGCCATGCTTTACACCCTGGGAGTTTTCATAACTACCAGGTATACGGACGGGTATTTTTACGGCTTTCTCTTCACCATAGGCAGTGTAATAGCTGTAAACTACTTCTTTACATACCCCTTTTGGAATCTGAATTTCGGCATAAAGGGATATCATGTTACCTTCCTTGGGATGATAACCATCGGAATAGTAACATCGGCCTTGAGCACCCACCTAAAAAAGCAGGAAAGGGAGCTTCGGGAGCAGGAAAAATCCTTAGCCGAGCAGGAAAAGAAGCTTATGGAAGCCCAGAAGGAAAAGATGAGAGCCAATCTGCTGAGAGCCGTTTCCCATGATTTGAGGACACCTCTGACGGGAATCATAGGCAACAGCCTTTCCTATCTGGATATGGGGGATAAATTCACCAAAGAGGAAAACCGCCAGCTCATAGAAAATATAAACACCGATGCGGTGTGGCTTCTCAACATGGTGGAAAATCTTTTATCCGTCACCAGAATAGACAACGAAACCGCCAAGGTAAACAAGTCCCTGGAAGCCCTAGAGGAAGTGGTGTCATCAGCTGTAATCTATTTCAAAAAAAGATTTCCGGAGGCAAAGGTAAAGATTATCATGCCTGAGGCTGTGATTATGGCCATGATGGATGGGACCCTCATACAACAGGTTATAATAAATATCCTGCAAAATGCCCAGGTCTATTCCAAAAGCTCAAAGCCTTTAGAACTGAAGGTGGAGGATTTGGGAGCTTCCGCAAAAATAAGCATAAGAGACTACGGTGTAGGCATAGATGAAGATCGCCTGGAAAACATCTTTGACGGAGTCGGCAACCGGTCACAGACATCGGATACCGACGGCTATAAGGGTATGGGCATAGGCCTATCGATATGCAAGACCATTGTGCTGGCCCATAAGGGTGAAATCATGGCAAAAAATTACGAAGACGGCGCTGAATTCAGCTTTACATTGCCAAAGGAAACGGAGGAATAAAAATGAACCAAAGGGTATCTATCCTAATAATTGAAGACGAAAAAAGTGTAAGAGATTTTATGAAAAAGACCTTGGAGGCCTACGGATATAGGGTAGAAACGGCTCAGAACGGGGAGGAAGGACTTACTATGATAAGCTCACATATTCCCGATATGGTACTCTTAGACTTAGGCCTGCCGGATTTAGACGGAACGGAGATAATAAAAAAGACGAGAGAATGGTCCAGCATGCCTATAATCGTCGTATCTGCCCGTACACAGGAAAAGGAAAAGGTATCCGCCCTGGATGCTGGTGCCGATGACTACATTACAAAACCCTTCGGAAATGATGAGCTTATGGCCAGAATCAGAACTGCCTTAAGGCACAATAATATTCTCACCACCGATAAGGAAAAGGCGGACAGAGCATATAAGGCAAAAGGCCTTTCCATAGATTTTGAAAAGAGAATCGTCACCATAGACGGGGAAGAGATACATCTTACACGTGTTGAGTATAAGATAGTTTCTCTCTTGGCTAAAAATTCGGGAAGAATTATGACCTATGATGCCCTCATTGAAGAGGTATGGGGACCCTATGCTGACGATAATAACAGAATTTTAAGGGTAAATATGGCAAATATCAGAAGAAAGATAGAAAAAAACACAGGAGAGCCGGAATATATTTTCACCGAGCTTGGTGTAGGCTATCGAATGTTGGAAGATGAAGGCGAGGAAAAGTAAAATGGCCGGAGCATACGGTAAAAATTTCAAAGTAACCTTGGGAGGGACTTCCCACGGACCCGAGGTCAATGTTAGGATAGAAGGAGTTCCCGAGGGAACCGTAATAGACTATAAAGAGCTGGACTATTTCATGGAGCGGCGTCAGGCCAAGGGTCTGGATTTTGCCACGGGAAGACATGAGCCCGACGATATAAACTGGAGAAGGGGCGTTCTCAACTTCGGTGGAGAGCTGGGCATCGTCAGCGACAGCGTCATAGAGGCCTATGTGGAAAACAAGGACGTCAGACCTGAGGACTATGAAAGGTTTAAAGAGGTTCCCCGACCGGGCCACGCAGATTTTGCAGCTATCATGAAGGACGGAGAAAAGGCGGAAATCGCCGGAGGCGGCCGATTCAGCGGCAGACTTACGGTGGGCCTTTGCATAGCAGGAGGCATAGCCAAGCAGATTTTGGAAAAGAGAGGCATAACCATATTTACGGATATAGCTGAAATCGGCGGTGACGATAATCCCATAGATTTTGAGGATTTGCTGGGAGCAGCCCAGGGACAGAAGGACTCTGTGGGCGGAATCATCGAGTGCGGTGTTATGGGCGTCAAGGCCGGCTCCTGCGGAGACAGCTATTGGGACGGTCTGGAAGGACGAATCGCCCAGGCCATTTTCGGCATTCCCGGAGTAAAGGGAGTGGAGTTCGGCAGCGGTTTTGAAGGAACCCGCACCATGGGCTCAGTGAACAACGACCCCTTTGCCTTCGATGAAGAGGGAAATGTCATCACGCTTACCAATAACCACGGCGGTATTTTAGGGGGAATAGCTTCCGGAATGCCCATCGTGGTAAAGGCGGCCATAAAGCCTACCCCTTCCATCGGAAAGGAGCAGCAAAGCGTCAACCTTAAGACGGGAAAGCTTGAAAAAATATCCGTAACAGGTCGCCACGACCCCTGCATCGTTCCAAGAGCATTGCCCTGTGTAGAGGCGGCGGTGGCCATAGCCCTTTTGGACGCTCTTATGGAGGAGGAAAGACCGGAATCAGAGGGGGACACCATAGAAGCCCTGCGCAGCGCCATAGACAGACAGGATGATATAATCCTTAATGCTCTCACGGAGCGCTTTAAAGCTGCGGAAAGGATTGGAGCAATAAAGGCTGCCGGCGGTATGCCTGTTCAGGATGAGACCCGAGAAAGGGAAGTTTTGAAGAGGGTAGAGGAAAAAGTGCCTTCCGAATACGAAGCCCATGCTCGTGCCGTTATGGAAACCCTCATAGAAGAATCTAAAAAAAAACAGATAAAATCTAAAGCCCCCTTCGGCATCTTAGGCAGAAAGCTGGGGCACAGCTACAGCCCTGAAATCCATAGGCTCATAGGTGAGAAGACGGGAAACCCCTACGAATTTCAAATTTTTGAAAGGGAGCCGGAGGAGCTGGAGGCCTTTATAAAGGGAGATGAATGGGAAGGTCTTACGGTGACCATTCCCTATAAAGAAAAGGTAATCCCCCTTTTAGACAGCCTTTCACCGGAGGCAGCTCTCATAGGAGCCGTAAATGTGGTGGTGAGACAGGAAGGCAAGCTGGTAGGCTATAACACGGACTATTTCGGCTTTATCCACTCCCTGGAAATGGCCGGCGTAGCTGTAAAGGACAAGAGCTGCCTCATCTTAGGGCAGGGGGGCGCTTCAAAGGCAGTGCTACAGGCCCTTAAGGATATGGGGGCCCAAAAGGCTGAGGCCTTTTCTGCACGAAAGCCGGATGAAATTCCCGGAGAAGATGTCGAAATCATAGTAAATACAACGCCTGTGGGAATGTTCCCGAAAACTGAGGGCATGCCGGCGGATCCGTCAGCTTTCCCGAAGGCTGAGTGGCTCATTGATATAGTTTATAATCCATTGAGAACACATTTTCTCTGCAAGGGAAAGGAAAAGGGCCTGAAAACCTTAGGAGGCATGGGCATGCTGGTGGCTCAGGCCATATATGCGGCCATGCTTTTCACGGACAGGGTCATAGAGAATAGGGAAAGGTTGATGGCGGATATTTTGTCGGAAATCAAAGAGGATGTGGAAAACATAGTCCTTATCGGCCCTGCCGGCATAGGAAAGACCACTGTGGGAAAGAATCTGGAGGAAATCACCGGTAAGGAATTCTACGATACGGACCTGCTCATAGTCCAAAGAGAAGGGAAACCCATCGAAGAGATATTTTCCGCCATGGGGGAGGAAGGCTTTAGAAGGCTGGAAACCCAAATCATAAAGGAACTGGCAGAAAAGCGGGGAGCCATCATTTCCTGCGGAGGCGGAGCGGTGACCGGGGAGGAAAACTATTTCCCCTTGGCCATGAACGGCAGAATATTCCTTATAGATGGCGAAAATACGGCAGAGGTAGCCACGGAAGGCCGCCCCCTGTATAAGGAATTTACCCCTGAAGAGCTGAGAAAACAGAGACTGGGCCTCTATAACAGATGGGCTGATGAAAAGGTGGATGCGGCAGGAAAGGAAATCGGTGAAATTTCCGAGTACATTTTGGAAAAATTTAACTTTATGCCATAATCCCTCTTGCATTCCTGTGGATAAAATGATATAGTTGTTACAAGAAATTGAATAAAAGTTCTGTGTTCTTCCTTGGGCCTAAAGTCCCGGAAGCTAAGATGGAAGCAGGTTTGAATCCTGCACGGTCCCGCCACTGTATTGAAGGAGCCACCCCATGAAGCCATTGCACATAGTGTGAGAAGGCAGGGAGAGGTGTTGATATCTAAGTCAGGAGACATGCACAGTCCCAATCATTATACTGCGTCGGAGAAACGTAGCAATGGATTAAAGTTATACGGCAAAAACGGGCTGTAACCATTCTAAAAAGGTGGTTACAGCTTTTTAATTATATAGCTTTTCATCCGGCGAGGTCAGCAAGAATACTTTTACATTGCGACCTCGCCATCCTTATAGATATGTGGCTGTTTATGCCCTTAAAAAGTTTTCAAAACCGAAAGGAGATTATATATATGAAGATTAGTTGGTTTGAAAATCCGGACAATGTAGCCTATGTGGAGTTCGGAGAATTTGCCGAGAATTTCGGCAAGGAATTGGGAATAGCCGGATTGGGCAAGAAAATAGAAGAGTTCAGAAAGAACCCTACGGCAGAAGGTATAACCGTAACGGGAACAAGAAGGACTGCTATCAAAATTTTCATACCTGATTTAGTCTTTGATAAACATATAGAGATGGGCGAGTCCGTGTGGATTTTCATCGGAGAGACCTACCCCGCCTATTGTGTCTATTGGAAGGAATAGTTATTTAAAGAAAAGTGTGTATACAAGCCCCTGCGGATTTATTTTGCTTTCTTTCAGAATCCGTAGGGGAATTTTATTTTTGGTAAGAGGCGTCGGGATTTCCCTATATGGCTCCGGCGCATATAATTGAAAAACGGCATCAAATGTGGTAAAGTAATGGCTATAACCGACAAAAGGAAGTGGTATTATGAAGAAAGAAGTAACGTTCGGGGAGAGTGCATCTATTATAGAAAAACTCTTCTCCCTGAGAGATGAAAAATATGCAGAATTTCAAGGAAAGCTCATACCTACGGTGGAAGAGGAAACCATCATAGGAGTCCGGACTCCGGACCTTAGAAAATACGCCAAGGAACTGGCAGGCACCGATTTAGCCGAGGCTTTTCTCCAAGATCTCCCTCACTCATACTTTGAGGAGAATCAGCTTCATGCTTTTGTAATATCTGAAACGAAAGACTTCCAACTTTGCGTGGAGCAGGTGAGCCGATTCTTACCCTATGTAGATAACTGGGCCACCTGTGACCAGCTTTCTCCAAGGATTTTCAAAAAACACCGAGAAGAACTGTCGGAGCAAATAGATAAATGGCTGGCCTCAAAAGCTACTTACACTGTGAGATTTGCCATAGGCATGCTGATGGAGCATTTTTTGGAGGCGGATTTTACAAAAAAACTGCCTGAAAAGGTGGCCGGCATCAGATCTGAGGAATATTACATAAACATGATGAAAGCATGGTATTTTGCTACGGCCTTGGCCAAGCAATACGAAGCCGTCATCCCCTTTATAGAGAATAGAAAACTGGATACATGGAGCCATAACAAGGCCATCCAAAAATCCATAGAGAGCAGGCGCATATCTCCCGCGCAAAAGGAGTATTTAAAGAGCCTGAAAATAAAGTGAAAGGACAGAGATGTGGAAGATAGACCTGTAATTTTTGAGAGGATAAATAATGTAGGGGTCATAACCTTAAACAGACCTAAGAAGCTCAACGCTCTGAATCATCAGATGATTGAGGAAATTTTGCGTGTTTTGGAGGAGTGGCGAAATGATGAAAATATAAAGCTGCTCATTTTGGAGGGTGCCGGAGACAGAGCCTTTTGTGCCGGCGGAGATGTACGCTCGGTCTGCGATATGGCCTTGGAGGGGAAGTCTGAGGAAGCACTGGATATGTTTAAGACAGAATTTGATATGGACTATCGGTTTGCCGAGTATCCCAAGCCTATCCTTGCTTGTCTGAACGGAATCACCATGGGCGGTGGCATCGGCATGTCAGCGTCCGCCGACTTTAGGCTTGTGACGGAGAGAACAGTTTGGGCCATGCCGGAGATGAAGATAGGCTTTTTCCCCGATGTAGGCGTATCCTACTACCTGGCTCGTTTGGAAAGAGGCGTAGGAAAATATCTGGCCATGACAGCCGCCTCCATCAAAGGTGATGACTGTGTAGCCTTAGGGCTGGCCGACTATAAGCTTTCCGAAGATGCATATGAAGGGGTGCGAAATGAAATTTTGAATATGCACCTTGAAGGAATCAGCCGAGAAGAAATAAGGGCCACTATGAACCGGCTTTTGTCGGAAAAAGGCGAGACCCTTGAAAAGGCCCGAGAGAAAAGCCACCTTTGGCAAAATATGTCCTACATAGAAAAATATTTCGATAAAGAAGAGGCTGAAGAGATATTGGAAGGGCTTTTAGAGGGCGCACAAATACAGGGTGATGAAGGCGCGTTTGCCGGGGCAGCCCTTGCTGAAATGGAGGGAAACTCGCCCCTATCCATGTATATAGCCTCGGAGCAGCAAAACAGAGCAGGGAAGCTTTCCCTTAAAAAAACCTTCGAGCAGGATTATACCCTGGTTAAAAACTTTCTCAAGGGCCACGACTTTTATGAAGGAGTGAAGGCTGTTCTGGTGGAGAAAAGCGGAAAACCCTTGTGGGAACCTGCTTTAGCAGCTCAGATACGGAAAGAGGATGTGGAAGAATACTTCCGATAAAGATAAATAAAGTAATGAAAAAGTGAGCATTGATATTTTTTATTCAAATATCCGCATAGTTATTGACGAGCATATGCTCCCATGCTACCATAGTGTTAATAAACAGACGGGCCATGCATTTAACTCGTCAAGCTGCAGTGCGTTTGAGGACGCAAGAGGAATCTTAAAACTCAAGGAGGTAAAGTATGAGAAAATTTTTAGCAATGCTCCTTTGCTTCGCAATGATTTTTACCTTAGCTGCCTGTAACAATAATGCTCCGGGCGGTGATGAGGCCACTACTTCACTGCGATTGGAAATGGAATCCTGGAATCCCACCGTTAAGGATGGGATAAACGCTATGCTGGAAACCTACGGTAAAGATGGGGGTAAGTATGATGACACATCCTATGCGGTCTTCGACTTCGATAACACCTGCTCCATCTTCGACCTTCAGGAACAGTTGGCCATTTATCAGCTTCAAACCATGGCGTTTGCCTTTGCACCGGAGCAGCTGGGAGATATTCTTAAAACCGAGCTGGGTGACCTTAAGGCCAAGAGGGGAACGGATTATTGCACCGTAGATGCCAGCTATCAGGATTGGATAGACGACATAACGGTCGCCTATAAAAAGCTTTACGCAGATTACGGATCATTCACCCCTGAGGGGCTTTCTCCTGAACAGCAGGAGAAAATCCAAAAGGACGACACATGGAAAGAGTTTGCCACCAAGATGCGTGCCATGTATGACCTGGTATATGATTCGGAGTCGGCAGCTGTGGCCTATCCATGGGTTCTCTATTGGTTCACCGGCATGACGGAACAGCAAGCCTATGACCTTGCAAAGAAATCACACACCGCCTACAAGGATGTGGATTCGGAATATGTATCGTGGACTTCTCCCGAAAGTATAAAGAGCAAAATAGGTGTTGCCACCTATGAATGGACTAAGGGTGTTCAGGTCAGTGACAACATCAAAGAGCTGATGGCTGCCTTGAAGGATAACGGCATCAAAGTATGGATATGCTCTGCCTCCGCCACGGATAATATAATGGCGGCCATAGATGTTTGGGGGCTTCACGACTACATCGAAGGCGTTTTGGCTATGACAAATAAGCTGGACGGAGACGGAAAATACATAAACGAATATGATTATGAAACCGGATACCCTTGGCTTCCACAGGCTGAAGGAAAATGGAAGAAAGGCGAAATACCCACCAAATCCCAGACCTGGGGTGAAGGAAAGGTTACAGCCATAAGCAATGTCTGCGGCAGCCTGTATGGCCATGGACCTATGGCAGGCTTCATGGATTCCACCGGTGACTATCAGTTCTGCACAGAGTATAAGACTCTCAAGCTGGTAACCTGCTTTAACCGTGCATCCAGAAAGGTTACCGACGGCGGTGGCGTCATAGCCGAGCTGGCTGTTTACCAAAAGGATAATCTCAAGTACGATTTTGCAGCCGCAGATAAGGCAGGCGACACTCTCTATGTACTCCAAGGTCGTGATGAAAACGGAAAACGTACCCTGAGAAACAGTGAAAAGACCATAAGACTTGGCAAAGATGTGGAGCAGCTCTTCAGAACCTATGACGAAGGAGAACCGGACTACAATCAGGAACAGCTGAATTACATGATTAAAAATAATATGAGCACCGAAGAGGTTATAAATACCTTTGCTGTAAAGACTGATGCCGAAGATGGGGCTAATGTTTTGGGCTTTAAGTACGGATTCTTCCAAAAAGAAGAGCTCAGTGGCTATCATACAAGGAATTAGAAGGCTTTAACGGGTGAAATTAAGCTTAAAAGCAAAATTAAAAAGCGGCGATGGGCCTGTTCCTGTCGCCGCTTTCCACACAAAAAAAACAAGGTTTTTTCACTAAAATTTCACAATTATTCCTTTTTTTTACAAAAACTATTGTTTTTATCAGAATTATGTGGTATCTTCGAATAGTAGAACCTTTAGTGTATGCTGAAATTGTTATATAAAAAGCATGACATTTAAGGATTATGTATTCAATAAAATTGTGGATTCAAACAGGAGGTATGAATTTAGATTCATTGGGCTTGGAGCGACCTCCTGGTTTTGGCACCGCAAAAGAGAGGATTAAGAGAAATGTATCTGGAACAGATTTTAGAAACGGCCATTTCGGCCCAGGCATCTGATATTCATATGGCGGTCGGACTTCCACCCATAGCTCGTGTAAACGGTAGCTTACTTCACATGGGAGACACCCAGCTTACGCCTAAGGATACCATCAGATTTGCTCAGCAGATACTGGGAGAAAGGCTCTATAACAGCTTTTTGGAAAGCGGTGAGTGCGATGCAGGCTACGCTTACAAGGAAGTCAACAATTTCCGAGTAAACGTTTTCAACCAGCGCAATAACTGCGGCATTGTTATGCGACTGATTCCCTCTAAGGTTCCTTCCTTGGAATCTCTAAATCTTCCTGATGTATTTCGTAAATTATGTATGAAGCGTAAGGGACTAATTCTCGTCACCGGGCCTACAGGAAGCGGTAAGACAACCACACTGGCAGCCATGGTAGATTTTATGTCCCGAAACAGAAATGAACATATAATCACCATAGAGGATCCTATCGAGTATTTATTCAATCACGGTAGCGGCATTGTAAACCAGCGCCAGCTGGGCTCAGACACCATGAGCTTTGATGCGGCCATCCGTGCATCCCTTCGAGAGGACCCTGATATTATCGTTGTAGGAGAAATGCGAGACCTGGCTACTATCTCAGCAGCCGTAACGGCGGCGGAAACAGGCCACCTTGTATTATCCACTTTGCATACCATCGGTGCGGCTAAGACCGTAGACCGTGTTATAGACGTATTCCCCGCGGCACAGCAGTCTCAGATAAGAGCTCAGCTGGGAGCCGTACTTGAAGCCGTTATATCTCAGCAGCTGCTTCCTAACCGTACAAATACGGGCAGAAAGCTGGCTTTGGAAATCATGCTGGCAAACCACGGTATCCTGAACCTGATCAGAGAGGGTAAGATATCGCAGATTCCCAATATGATGCAGCTGGGCGCCAATGAGGGCATGATCACCATGGACCAATCCCTTATGCAGCTCTACAAAAGCGGCGATATAGATGAAAAGAATCTTTTGAAATATTGTGTAGACTATGCAGCAGTGAAAAAGATGCTGGGAGAATAATTAAGGACAGGAGGGAAAGGTATTATGGCTCAATTTAATTGTCGCCTCATGCTTGAAGACGGACGAGTAATAGAAGAATTATATCAGGCCGATAATAAGAACGATTTACTCATGGCCTTTAAAAGCCGCGGCTACCTTCCTATCCAGGTTGAGGAGCATAAGGAATCCGTGGCCAATAAGTCTATAGGATCAAATAAGCTGAAGCTGAAGTCTCTTATATTATTCTGCAGACAGATGTCAACCCTGCTTCGTTCCGGAGTTCCCCTTGTCAGATGCTTTGACATCATCGCATCTCAAAGTGATGACAAGCTTTTAAAAAAAGCTATGGAAGAGTTGTCCGGCGAGGTTCAGAGCGGAGCTGTTCTGTCAGCCGCTCTGGCTAAACAGGGAGAGCGCTTTCCGGAAATGCTGTCTAAAATGGTAGAGGTAGGAGAGGTGACGGGAGATATTACCGGCATATTGGGAAGAATGGCTTTTCAGTATGAAAGTGATATGCGCATCAACCGAAAAGTAAGAGGTGCCATGACCTATCCCATAGTGCTGCTGATAGTTGCCTTTGGAGCTTGTACCTTCATGCTTATCGCCATCGTTCCCAAGTTTGTGGATGTATTCCAGTCTCTGGATGCGGAGCTGCCCTTTATGACGAAAGTGCTTTTGGCAGCCAGCAATTTCCTGGTGCATAAGTGGTATTTAGCCATAGCAGCATTTATAGGAATAGTGTATGGACTGAGGATTATGTTTAAAAATCCCAAGGTAAAGAGATGGATGGATGTAAAGAAGCTGACATGGAAGCTCTTAAAAGCACCTATGCAGAAAATTTTATCCGCTAAGCTTGCGCGGAATCTCCATACGCTTATATCCAGCGGTGTACCCATAGTACAAGCCATGGGCTTCGCCAATAAAAATATAAATAACATGTATGCCAATGAGGCACTGGACGAGGTAATAGTGGGAATTCAGCAGGGTAAAGGTATCTCTTCCCAATTGGCTGAGTACACTATTTTCCCCAAATTGCTGATATCCATGATATCCATAGGAGAGGCTGCCGGTAATTTAGAGGAAATGCTTTCCAAGACGGCGGACTACTTCGATGAAGAAATGGATGCGGCCATATCCCAGCTCACCAGCCTGCTGGAGCCTGTTATGATACTAATTGTAGGCTTCATGATAGGAAGTATAGTTATGGCCCTTTACATGCCTATGTTCGGTATGATTACGGCAATGCAAAACGCCATGTAACCCTATGCGGGAGTGGCATACAAATATTGATGCTTATACACGCCACAGCGGAGGCGTATATAATAAATTTTCAGAATTTTCATCGAAAGGAGGAGAAAGATATGAACAAAATGCAAATCAAGAAGCGTAAAGGTTTCACTTTAATCGAATTAGTAATCGTAGTTGCTATTATCGGTATTTTAGCTTTACTTGTTTTACCTCAGTTTAACAATGTAACTAATGATGCCAAGATTAAGACCTTCGAAGGCAACTGCAAGACTGTAACTTCTGCCAT
>JBHADF010000064.1:0-8469 GCA_041854955.1 Anaerovoracaceae bacterium
ATGGCCAAGTAGTTCAGTTGGTTAGAATGCCAGCCTGTCACGCTGGAGGTCGACGGTTCGAGCCCGTTCTTGGTCGCCAATTTTTAAAAAATGCACCCTTTCGGGTGCACTATATGGTGGGTGTCGTCAAGTGGTTAAGACCCAGGGTTGTGGCTCCTGTATACGTGGGTTCGAATCCCACCATCCACCCCATAAAATCACCTTAATTGCCGGCTCTGTGCCGGCCATTGAACAATGTTGGGGTATCGCCAAGTGGTAAGGCAACGGATTCTGATTCCGTCATCCGCAGGTTCGAATCCTGCTACCCTAGCCAACAAAGCTGATGTGAGCGCAGTCTCACATCTCATGGCGACATAGCCAAGTGGTAAGGCAGAGGTCTGCAAAACCTTTATTCCCCAGTTCAAATCTGGGTGTCGCCTCCAAAGCCTTTGAAAGCCCAGCTTTCAGAGGCTTTTTTATTTTATTTTTTTCTCTTGTTTTTTGGAATATTTTTGATATAATAGTGCGGTATTATTTTTTTTGAAAGGAGATTCACATTTGCTTGCGAAACTTTCACATGAGAAAAATTCCTTTAACGGGAAAAGGACTTTATTCATAATAACAGCAGTGCTCATAGGCACTATGGTGCTGACTTTAATGCTTCCGCCAAAGGCGGAGAATTTCGGCATGTTTTCCCTTTTGCCGGCTATTTTCCTAATAGTATATATATTTGCTACCCAGAGAATCATCGAGGCCCTGGTTTTGGCTTCCCTGGTAGGCTTCATCATGGTTTCCCGCCCGGAAAACGGATCAGGCACCCTTTGGCTTACAAAGATATTTGATAACTTCAGCTCCGGAATTTTAGGGGTAATGATGAGTGAGGATATCGCCTGGCTTATTATCGTATGCGGCCTTATGGGCAGCATCATCGCCCTTATCGAGAAGGCAGGAGGCTCCTTCGCATTCGGTGAATGGATAGCAAAAAAAGCTAAAAGCGAAAAATCCTCCCTCATGTGGACCTGGTTTTTGGGACTTATCATCTTTATAGATGACTACCTCAACTCTTTGACCGTGGGCTCCTGCATGACTTCCCTGACGGATAAGCATAAGGTTCCCCGTGAGTTCCTTGCCTATATAGTGGACTCTACAGCGGCACCCTTGTGCGTAATAATACCCATATCCACATGGGCAGCCTTCTGCTCCAGGATTTTGGAAAGCACCGGCTGGGCTCCTGCAAAGCAAGGCTTTTGGTATTTTGTCCGGACAATCCCCTATAACTTTTACGGTTGGTTTGCGGCCATTTTGGTTCCTATGGTAATCTTGGGCATAATCCCCATATTCGGTCCCATGAAAAAAGCCTATAACCGTGTGGCTCAGGGTGGTCCCTTAGCCCCTCCGGGAAGCGAAAAGATAGACATAAAGGCCGGCAAGAACAGCGTAGTTCCCACCAACCCTAAGATGTACAATCTCTTTGTGCCCATAGGTATTTTGGTGGCTACAACGGTCATCTTCGACGGAGATATGAAGCTGGGAGTTTTGCTCACCTTGGCCTTTATGTTTTGCTCATACATGTGGCAAGGCCTGATGACGGCCAACGATTTTACGGATGTAGCCTTGGAAGGGCTGAAAAATATGATAATGCCTCTGATGCTGATGATTTTAGCCTTCCTCTTCGCAGATGTGAATGAACAGATAAACTTTACCTACTATGTAATAACATCTGCCACAAAGGTGGTTACACCTGAGCTCATGCCCTTTATCATATTCATCGCTCTGGCCATTACAGAATTCATCACAGGTACTAACTGGGGTATGTATATCATCGCCCTCCCTATCGTAGTTCCTCTGGCTCAAACCATCGGCTGTGATGTTACCCTGGCAGTTTCCGCCGTACTCTCCGCAGGAGTTTTCGGCTCACATATATGCTTCTATTCCGATGCCACCGTAATAACTTCGGCGGCTACGGGCTGTAACAACTTCGACCATGCCCTGACGCAAGCTCCATACGGGCTCATATGTGCCTCTGCTTCTGCTGTCGCCTTCTTAGTAGCAGGCTTCATGGTGAATTAGATCAGATATTTGCAACATAGAAAAACCGTCTTTTATGAGGGATTTATCTCATACAAGACGGTTATTTTATTTCTTTTATTTAATTCCTTTATTGGGCTTATCCTACCAGCTGACCGATTTTACCGGTGAGGTAGCTGTTTCTCATCATGGAGATGTTGTTGAGGAAAATCACATCGTCGATGTTCTTATCTTTAACGAAGGATTCTAAATTTCCGTTCCAATATCTGTAGTCCAAAACATAAATCTTTGAGTAGTGGTCTACAAGGAAAGGCACAAGTGCATTTCCGAAGGATTCCTTTATAACTACGCATTTAGAGCCATCGTCCAAGTTGGGATTTTCGATGGTAGTCATGGAGTTGTCTCCTGCTATAAAGGTACTGTACTTAATGCCGGCAGGGTAATCCTTTACATCGTGTATAACATCCCACTTCACTTCCTTACCGCCGGAGTTGGTATAGTTCAATGTAGCATCCTTGCTGATGGGATAGTAGGCTTCTACCACATCGGGAGTCTTTCCTAAAGCCTTATCCTTTCGTGTATCGTTGTAGAAGCTTCCGAGGAAGCCTTTGAATTCAACCTTTTCGTGGCGATCGAGGGAAATGGGAATTATTCCTTTTGCTTCACACCACTTCTCATAGCCGTAATATGCTCCCAAGGCGGTCCAATGGTGGTCAGTACGAAAGTATATGTATTTATCCCTGTTTTTCATCAGGTTGTCGTATATGTTTACCTTGATTACGCTGTCATCCATCTTTTCAAAGATTTTGTTGATAGCGCTTCTCTGATCATCGGAATTGATCTTTCCGTAATATTCATCGGGTAAAACTACACCGCTGGATAAAGGTATTATCATATCGTAAACCTTAGCTTTTCCCTCCAGCTTTTTTGCAACGGCGTTTACGCTTTTAGCATACTGACTGGCAGTTCCGTCCACATAATTGTAAAGCTCGAAGCCGGAGTTTCCTATGCCTACTACACCGCCGTATTTCTTAAGCTCACCGGAAGCCTTTATAGTGGGATAGCCTTCTGCAGCCGGGTCTATGTTGCCCAGTGCTGTCGGCTCTGCAGCCGGCTCTTCACCATCCTCTGATGAGCCTTGATTTTCTTCCTCACCCTTCTTTACTTCCTTTTCCGTTATGGATTCGTCTATGAGCTTCTGAACCTTCTCCGGGTCAGGATTTACGCAAAATATAACGTATTTGCCCTTTTGAATAACTATAGCCTTGGATATTTTATCCGCTTCCTTAGGAATGTAATCCTTAAAGGATTTTTCATAGTCGGCTAAAAATCCCTTTACATTTTCCAAAGTCTTTTCCGCATCCTTTTCGGTTCCTAAAGTGATTATTCCGAAGGAATCGGAATGAACCCCGTTGCCCATGAACATTATCTTTTTCTGCGCATTTTCACAGGCAAAAAATTCATCTATTCTGTCTTCGGAAATCTGATACATCTCCGACTCAAAGCCGGCCTTAGCTATTATATCCTTTGCCAGCTGAACTTCATCGGTATCGTATACCGTAGTTGTTCCGCAGCCTGCCAGAAGAAATACTAAAACAAGCATTCCTAACAATAAAACTTTTTTCATCTCTCATTTTCCTCCATAACGCTTTTGTTGAATACTTTTTCGGATATGGTGAAATCCACCGCTCCGATATAGGATGCCGCCACCTGACCTTCATTGAAGGTTATGTGCAAACGGCCCTTGGAATCTAAGTAAAATTGCTGATCTTCTTTGAAGCTGCAGAAGATATCCTCGTCTCTCAGCTCTCCGGAATCCACAAAATAAATTTCAGCACCTTCGGCCTTATTTATTTCTCTCATCTGCGATTTCAGATCATCCATGATGTCCTGAAGATAATCCTTATTTCCGGGGAATAAGTCTTTCAGAGAAAGCCTCTTCCCGGTGAGCCTGTCCACGGTGAAGGAATAGTTTTCCTCATGACCGCTGGCAGCATCTTCATAGGTCATCAATTTGAGGGTAAAGTAGTCATCTGTCGTATTTACCACCTCATAATTGATCTGCAAGCCCCCGTAGCCTTCCTGTTTTTCCATGGATATCTTAAATTCTTCTACCAGTCTGTCGGCGATTTCTCTTATTTCCCGATTGGTAGATTTCAGCTCCTCCTGAGAGGTTCCAGTTCCATCTTCCAGCACGATCTCCGGAATTTTAACGTCGGCGCTGAATCTGTCGTCCATGTAATTATATTCTCTAAAGGTTACAGCTTTGAAAATACCACCTATTAAAGGCAGCTTTCCTAAAGCATATCCCATTTCCCAGCTTATATTGGGAAGTAAAACGGTCACGGCAATTAAGGCAATCATGCTTTGGGTGAGCACCCGTTTAACAGCAACTTTTCTCAGGCGTTTTTTTTCTGCTTTTGCAGCTTCGATAATCTCTTTTAGAGCCTCCACGCCATGTTTAGGAGTCCTGTTCTTAAAGTCCTTCATAATTTTTATTACACCAAATCCATTCTCAGCTTTTCGATGGCTCGATAAAGCTTGCTCTTGACAGTGCTGAGATTGGTGTCCAAAACTTCCGCCACCTCGGTCAGTTTCATATCCTTGTAATATCTCATTTCAAGGATTGTCTGTTCCTCTTTGGAAAGCTTGGATATGGCCTTCTTCAGGTCCAATCCCTCCACATTCAAGGCTTCGCTTTCGCCTTCTATTTCGCTTATCTCGCAGAATTCGGGACTGTGCTTTCTGCAAAGTCCGTATACTTCGTTGAGCATAATTCTGTATACCCATGTTTCGGCGAATTCGGTATTTTTAAGGCTGTCGCATTTCAGGATGGCCTTATAGGCTCCTTCCTGGACGATATCCAAGGCATCCGCATCATTTTTCACATATCGGAATGCCATGTGATAGTATTTTTCGTAATTCGCTATGAGTATTTCTTCTATTAAGGCTTCTTTGCTCTTATACCCCATTCGATTCCCCTCTCAAAGTATGTTCAAGTATCTTTTTGTGCGACCATAATATTAGATGTATTAAGGTAGCAAAAAGTTTCATATATCGGATATTTAAAATATAAATAATTCGAAAAAGTTTCCGATATAAATATACCAAAGATTGATGACAATGAACAGTTTTTTTTGTATAATATATGAGGATTTTTCCGAAAATTTTCAGAAAAGAGGATTCGATATGGTTTCACCCGGACCGGTAGCCTTTTCCATAGGCGGTTTTGAAATAATGTGGTACGGCTTTCTCATAGGCACAGGCTTCCTTTTGGCCGCACTTATAGCCTATAAGAGGGCTCCTCTCCACGATATAAAGCCTGACTTCATCATGGATTTGATGATTTGGCTCATACCGTCTGCCATAATCGGCGCCAGAGCCTATTATGTCATTTTTAAGTGGGAGGACTATTCATCGGATTTAATGTCTATTTTCCGCACAAGGGAAGGTGGACTTGCCATTCACGGTGCCCTTATCCTTTGCTTCATAGTGGCCTACTTTCTCTGTAAGGCCAAGGGGCAAAGCTTTGTAAAAGGGGCAGATTTGGCCGCTGTAGTTATTCCCTTAGGTCAGGCCATAGGCCGCTGGGGAAATTTCTTCAACGAAGAAGCCCACGGCATTGAAACCGACTTGCCCTGGGCACAGATCATAAACGGAGTGGGATATCACCCTACATTTTTGTACGAATCCCTCTGGTGCTTATTCCTCTTTCTGTTTCTGCTCTGGTTCGACACGAAAAAAAGAACCTTCGACGGTCAGATAATAGCCCTTTATATGATGCTGTACTCTCTGGAAAGATTCTTTGTTGAGGGTTTGAGAACCGACAGCCTTATGATAGGCTTCCTGCGACAGGCTCAGGTAATAAGCATAGTGTTCTTCCTGTCAGGGCTTGTGCTGTACGTTTTTCTGAAGAATAAAAAAGATAAAAACCATAAGGAGATTGATATATGAAATTAGGAATCGTGGGGCTTCCCAACGTAGGAAAGAGTACCTTGTTCAATGCCATTACAAAGGCCGGTGCCGAGGCTGCCAACTACCCCTTTTGCACCATTGAACCCAATGTGGGAGTGGTGCCTGTACCGGATTACAGAATAACCGAGCTGCACCGCATATATAACTCAAAAAAGACGGTCTACGCCACCATCGAGTTTTGCGACATAGCAGGGCTGGTAAAGGGGGCCTCAAAAGGTGAGGGTCTGGGCAATAAGTTTTTAGGCCATATCAGAGAGGTTGAAGCCATAGTCCATGTGGTCCGTTGCTTTGAAAATGACAACATCGTCCATGTTGACGGCAAGATCAACCCCGCCTCAGATATAGATACCATAAACACGGAGCTGCTTCTTTCTGATATGGAAATTTTAGAAAGGCGCATAGCCAAGACGCAAAAGAACGCAAAATTCGACAAGTCGGCAGCAGCAGAGCTGGTGCTTTTAGAGAAAGTCAACAGTTGGTTAGGCGACGGCAATAATGCCCGTGCCATGGATTTGGAGCCGGAAGAGGTGGATTTTGTCAAGTCTTTGGGGCTCCTCTCCTACAAGCCCATAATATATGTGGCCAATGTGGCCGATGACGGTGTAGTAGCCGCGGAAAATGGTGAAAATCCTCACGTGGAGCAGGTGCGCAAAATAGCTGCCTCAGAAGGTGCTCAGGTAGTTGTCATCTGTGCTGAAATAGAAGCTGAAATGGCAGAGCTGGACGAAGAAGAACGTCTCATGTTTTTAGAGGATTTAGGCATCGGAGAATCGGGCCTGGACAAGCTGGTAAAAGCCTCCTATGCCCTTCTTGACCTGATATCCTTCCTCACCGCCGGCGAAGACGAATGTCGAGCATGGACCATAAAGAGAGGTACCAAGGCCCCTCAAGCCGCCGGAAAGATTCATACTGATTTTGAAAGAGGCTTTATCCGCTCGGAAACCATCGCCTATGACAAGTTCATAGAGTGCGGAGGCTCTATGGCGGCAGCCAAGGAGAAAGGCTTCCTTCGCTCTGAAGGAAAGGAATATGTTATGAAAGACGGAGATATTTGTAATTTCCTCTTCAATGTATAAATGTATTGTTTTATCTAAGGGATGTGTCAAAGCACATCCCTTTTTATATTTCTTTTATTGGATAGTCAGTCTCTTTTGTTGTAAAGCACCCTTATCCCTGTCAATGACATGATCATCAGGAAAATATAGAAGGGCATATTGCTGTTCCCGCCGGTTTTAGGCACCTGAGGTGTTTTCGGCTTGTCGGGAACATCCGGAAATTCCGGTTTCTCCGGTTCTTCAGGGATTTC
Source organism: Anaerovoracaceae bacterium (assembly GCA_041854955.1). Lineage (GTDB taxonomy): Bacteria > Bacillota > Clostridia > Peptostreptococcales > Anaerovoracaceae > CAMENZ01. Next base: position 7,289 of record JBHADF010000064.1, read on the forward strand.
CGGCTTCTCAGGCACATCAGGTATTTCAGGAATCTCCGGTGTGTGAGGCGGTGTAGGCGGCAAAGGCGGAGTGTATGTAGTCGGGATGACAGGGCTTTCAGGTAATGCCCTATTCTTCAGTATTTCTACATCAGTACCACCCTGCTGCTTATTGATTTTTATCTGTATGGTGTCGGATTTGGTATTGGTTCTTGCTCCAGTTACATTTTCCTGATAGAGGATGGCCTCAGGGTCAGCTCCGACTCCCCCTATCATAGGTCTCTCCATCAAGGGAACTTCTCCGGTTAAGGCATTAGCATAGCTTATGGTAACAAAGCCGGTCTTGGAAAGTGCATAGGTGAAAAGGCCTCCTAAGCTGTCTACGGTTTCCATAGTTTTGCCTTCAATTAGTTCAATGTCCGTACCTTCGATGTTAACCCTTCCCTCATGGGTATATGCCTGGTTTCCTTCCTCATCCAGAAGACCATAGTCGGTCATGACTTCTTCACCCGGGTCTTTTACTCCGTCTCCGTCAAGGTCTGTCCATACAGGCTTCTGATTTTTGATAGGCTTGTGTAAAGTTGTTACGGTAGCTACAGGGGATGCTGCCCCTGCTCCCTTAAAGGTAAAGGTGTCATTGATGTCCAGAAGGCTTTCTCCCAGGGCTCCATCAAAATATCTTGTAAATTCAGCATAGGTTCCTGTGTAGCCTGCTTCCTGAGTGTAGGTTGTGAGTGTTCCGTCCAGAGTGTAGTCAAAAGTATTTCCGTTGACTGTAACATTAAGCACCTTTCCGTTTGGAAGCGTGATGGTAGTCGTTTCACCCTTATTCAGCTTAACATTTACCATAGTCTCTGCTTTAATCTTCTTTACAGTAGTTCTTCCTTCAGAGCTGTCTGCATCAAGAGCAAATTCTTTGCCATCCACCGTTACCTTAGGCATCGGGAATCTCACCTTAACTCTAAGGTCGATTTCAGCTTTGCCGTAGGAGTCCATAGTGATTTCACCATCTATTCCGTCAAGGGGATAACTTACCTTCGGTTCTGCCGCTGCCAACTTATCTCCTACAGTAAAATAGAGTTTCTGCTTCAGGAGTTCATATCCTGCTCTTGTTTCGATTTCCTTGATGTAATATTTTCCTGCCGGGAGCTTCTCCTTAACCATAGCCTTTCCTGTGCTGTCAGGAACTACTATAGAAACAA
>JBHADF010000065.1:0-22831 GCA_041854955.1 Anaerovoracaceae bacterium
CTTGTCTTCCCCTGTATCCGCGTCGGAGGAAAGATGGCCTACATCGGTGATGTTCATAACACGCTTTACATCGTATCCGTAAAATCTCAAATATTTTTCCAGCACGTCCTCCATGATGTAGGAACGAAGGTTTCCGATATGGGCGAAATGATAGACTGTAGGTCCACAGGTATACATGCCCACCTTGCCCTCTTCACGGGTTTGGAAAACGTCCTTGCTCCTGGTCATAGAGTTATATAGTTTAAATGGTCTTTTCATATTTTTTCCTCAGTAATTATGGTTATAATTTATTATCAATTATTCTTCGGTGATAGTTATGGTCTTGATAACCTGGGGAGTCAGAGGCTTATCGCTGTAGTCTCTCTTCTGAGCTACGATAAAATCTGCCGTGTCCATGCCCTCGGTCACCTTTCCGAAGGCGGCATACTGGCCGTCAAGATGAGGTGCCTGAGCCACCATGATGAAGAACTGGGAGCCGGCTGAGTTAGGGTCCATAGCTCTGGCCATGGAAAGCACTCCTCTGTCGTGCTTAAGGTCATTTTTTACTCCGTTGGCTGCAAACTCGCCCTTTATATGATGGCCGGGGCCGCCTGTTCCGTTACCCTTAGGGCAACCTCCCTGTATCATAAAGCCGGGGATAACTCTGTGGAAAATCAGGCCGTTGTAGAAGCCTTCCTCAGCTAATTTTACAAAGTTCTCTACGGAAAGGGGTGCCTGCTCGGGATATAGTTCTCCCTTCATAAGTCCGCCGTCTTCCATTTCAATTATAAATTTTTTCATATCTTTTACCTCTCTGTTATTTCTTTATTATCTCATTTATTTTTAATTTGTTTGTCTTGCCTTTTCCCGCAATCAGGACAGGACTACAGCTCCCAGCACTCCCATGGCGAGAATCAGCTTTATGGGGCTGAGCTTAAACTTTACCGCCAGAAAAAAGGTTACAGTAGCTATTGCGATAGCCGTAAAATTAAGGGAGGCTGCTGCCGAATTCACATCTCTGATAGACGATAGGGGTGCTGTAAATATGGTTCCTATGGCTATGAATACCACTGCCGAGGCCACAAGACCTACGGCTGCCGGGCGTATGCCCATCATGGCACCCTTTACCACAGGGCTTTCCTTAAAGGCGGTCAGCAGCTTTACGGTGATTACGACAAGAAGCAGTGCCGGTATGGACACTCCCACGGTGGCCACCAGTGAACCTAAGAAGCCGGCCTCCTGATAACCCACATAGGTAGCCGCATTGACGGCTATGGGGCCGGGTGTGGCTTGGGAAACCGCCACCAGATTGGCAAATTCCGCCTGAGTCATGTCGCTGAACTCGCTTATTTCCTGATATATCATAGGGAGGATGGCCATGCCTCCTCCGAAGCCTAAGAAGCCTATCTTTACGAAGGATAGAAAGAGCTGAAGCAATATCATTTTTCTTCACTTCCTTTCCCCTTTTTCAGGATAACCGTAAAGAAGAAAATACCCACAATCATGGCGGAAAGAATTATCCAGGCCACATCTATCTTTGCAAAGGTTATGAGGAGGAAAACGGCTATAGCCATACACCAGCCGAAGCCTAAAAGCTTCTTGTCCCCATCCTTTGCCTTGAGGGTCTGTCTGCCCATCTTTAAAAGAGTGTAGGCCATGACGCCTAAAACGGCTGCCCTTATGCCCTTCATAGCTCCTGCCACATAGGGATTTTCATAAAACTCCCCCAGGAACATGGCTATTAGAATTATCATGACGAAGGATGGCAGCACCATGCCGAAGCATGACACTATGGCTCCCGGAATTCCGGCTTTTCTGTATCCCACATAGACGGACATGTTTATGGCCACCACTCCCGGTAGGGTCTGGGAAACGGCTATGCAGTCCAGAGCTTCCTCCGAGCTGAGCCATTTTCTCTTTTCCGCCATCCTGTCCTGGAGAATGGCCACCATGGCCATGCCGCCTCCCGGAGTCAAGAGCCCCAAAAGGGCAAACTCGGAAAAGAGCTGCCATAAGATATGCTCTTTTCTGATTTTTTTCTTCGGTTCCATATAAGCCTCTTCTTCTAAGCCTCTGATTGATTAGAGAAAGTTTCTGCCGTCCTTTTCTTTGTTTACCAGTTCAATGGTATCCTTGATGGCAGCTTCCACTGTCTTTTCGCTCTTGTCTAAATCTCTTCTAAGCTTGTATTCAACCAGGCCTTCTCCTGCCAGCTTTCCTACGGTAATGCGAACGGGGATTCCGATAAGGTCGGCGTCCTTGAACTTGACTCCCGGCCTTTCGTCTCTGTCATCCCAGAGAACCTCTACGCCGCTTTTAAGGAGAGCTTCGTAAATTTCCTGGGAAACCTTATCCTGCTCCGGATCTCCGGGGCGTACCTCAGTGATGATAACATGATAGGGCGCAACGCTCATAGGCCAGATAATACCGTTTTCATCGTGGTTCCGGGGCATATCTATGATGGCCTGGAAGGTACGGGATATGCCTATGCCGTAGCAACCCATGAGCATTGGCTTTTCCTGCTGCTCCTCATCTTGGAAAAAGGCGGACATGGCCTGAGAATACTTGGTCCCCAACTTGAAGACCTGACCTACCTCAACACCTCTGGCGTGGCCCACTCTGCCGCCGCAGACAGGGCAAGGATCTCCTTCTTTAAGGGTTTTAAGGTCGCATATTATTTCGGCGGTATAGTCTCTGCCGTAGTTTACATTCTTGTAGTGGTAATCCTTTTCGCAGGCTCCGGCGCAAAGATTTTTCAGTCCCGGAAGCTCCGAGTCAACCACTATCCTGCAATCGTGAAGTCCCATGGGGCCGGTAAAGCCGCCTACAGAACCGGTTACTGCACCCATCTTTTCCTCATCGGCAAATTCGATGGCGTATTCGGGCACATTGAGAGCGTTTATCAGCTTGGTCATGTTCAGCTCTCTGTCACCTCTGATGAAGGCTGCCACATACTCCTTTTCCTTGCCCTCTTCATCGTAGACCACATAGAGCAGGGCCTTTATGGTCTGAGATTTTTCCAGGCCTAAGAAGCCTGCCACCTCTTCGATGGTTTTGGCATCGGGAGTGTGAACCTTTTCCAAAGCCAGCATTTCCACGCCTGTTTCCGCCGGTGCATCTACGGTAGCCGCTTTTTCCACAGTAGCAGCCATATCGCAGCTTTCGCAGTAAGCTATTTCAGATTCGCCGTATTCGCAGAGGGCAGTAAATTCGTGGGAATTGGAGCCTCCTATGGCGCCGGTATCCGCTTCTACGGGGCGGAAGGTGAGACCGCAACGCTTGAACACCCTGGTATAGGCGTCATACATCTCGTCGTAGCTCTTGTCCATGCTTTCCGCATCCTTGTCAAAGGAATAGGCATCCTTCATGATGAAATCGCGAGATCTCATCATGCCGAATCTGGGACGCGCTTCGTCTCTGAATTTGTTTGAAATCTGATATATATTTATGGGCAGCTGTCTGTAGGAATCCACGTCGTTTTTAATGATGTCGGTGAAGATTTCCTCAGCAGTAGGGCCAAGGCAGAAGTCTCTGCCGTTTCTGTCCTTTATGCGCCACATCTCCGGTCCGTAGGCATTCCATCTGCCTGATTCCATCCAGAGCTCGCCGGGCTGCAACACGGAGGTGCGAATTTCCTGGCCTCCCTTGGCATCCATTTCCTGCCTTACTATTTCCTCAATCTTTCTGACGGTTCTCCAGCCCATGGGCATATAGCTGTATATGCCGGCCACGGTCTTTCTGATCATACCCGCTCTGAGGAGCAAAATATGGCTGGGAATTTCCGCCTCGGCGGGAACCTGTCTCAAAGTCTTTAAATGTAGCTGTGATAATTTCATATATTAACCTCTTCTCAAAATTTATCTGTCTTTAATTATGGTGCAGACGGCCTCCGCCGCTATGCCCTCTCCTCTTCCCGTAAAGCCCAGCTTCTCCGTGGTGGTCGCCTTTACGCTTACCCGGGAAATGTCCAGCTTCAGAGCCTCAGAAAGCTTTTCTCTCATTTCTTCTATATAGCCTGCCAGCTTTGGCGCCTGGCATATTATGGTTATGTCCGTATTGCCGATAGTGTAGCCTTCCCTTTCCAAAAGGGCAGCCACTTCTTTAAGCAGCACCAGGCTGTCGGCTCCACGATATCTTTCATCGTTGTCGGGGAAGTGCTTCCCTATATCTCCCAAGGCCGCCGCCCCCAAAAGGGCATCGCTTAAGGCATGGAGTGCCACATCCGCGTCGGAATGGCCCAAAAGTCCCTTTTCATAGGGGATTTCCACTCCGCAAAGTATCAGCTTCCTGCCTTCTTGGAACCTATGAACATCGAAGCCTGTTCCAACTCTCATATCTGTCCTTTCCCACCCGGGCAAATCCTCCCTTGTGGTAATCTTTATATTCGCAAAACCTCCTTGGGTCAAGGATACGGTCCTTCCAAGTCTCTCCACCAGCATAGCCTCATCTGTGCCGTAAAAGCCCTGAGCAAAGGCCTTTTCCAATGCCTCTTCCAAAATCTCACGACGGAAGCACTGAGGAGTTTGTACCGCCGCCAGCTTGTCTCTTTCCAGGGTTCTGCTGCCGTCGCCTTCTCTGAGCCTTATGGTGTCCTTTAGGGGCACCACAGGCACTGCGGCTCCTGCTTCCCAAGCCTTTTCCATGACCCCCTTTATGACCTCTTGGCTGACGAAGGGTCGAGCACCGTCATGAACCAGCAAAATATCTCCTGTTGAAGCTTTCACTCCCAAATAGATGGAGTCTTGCCTTTCGGCACCCCCCTCTACCACGGAGGACACCTTGGGGAATTCTTTCATTATTTTCCGGCACAGCTCCATATGCTCACCGGGAGCCACCACCACTATTTCATCCACTTCCGAGCATGTCTGGAAGGGTCGGGTGGCCTTGGATAAAACCATATCCCCTTGGATTTTCAGGAACTGTTTCGGAACAGAACTGCCGAAGCGTTTCCCCGCCCCGGCAGCCCCGATTATTACCGTAACTTTACTACCTTTGTACATATCTTTAGTTTAAATTGATGCGGCCGAAGATCATTCTGCCGGCTGCCGTCTGAATTACGCTTGTAACATTGATTTCCGTGGTATTACCTATCTGCTTTTGGCCGTCTTCCACCACTATCATGGTGCCATCCTCCAAGTATGCTATGGCTTGCTCACGGTCCTTACCCTGCTTTATGAGGGTTACGGTTATCTTTTCCCCGGGAATAACCATAGGCTTCAGGGCGTTGGCCAGCTCATTGATGTTGAGCACCTGAACCCCCTTTATGAGGGCCACCTTGTTCAGGTTAAAGTCGTTGGTGACCACCTTGCCCTTCATTATCTGGCCCAGCTTCAGCAGCTTAACATCTACCTCGGGAATATCCTTCAAAGCCTTTTCCGAATCCGTGTTGTAGATTTCGATGCCGTAGTCCTCCTGGATTTTTTTCAAGATGTCCAGACCTCGGCGTCCCTTGCTCCTCTTGAGGGCATCGGAAGAATCGGCTATATGCCTCAGCTCCACCAATACGAACTCGGGTATGATGATGGGCCCTTCCAAAAATCCCGTCTTCATTATCTCGGAAATTCTTCCGTCTATGATGACGCTGGTGTCAATAATCTTTGGAACCCTCTGAGTTTTCTTGTCCTTGGTGTTGTAGCTGTAGTTGGTTTCCTCGGTTGCAGCCTTCCCTTGCCCTTTTCGTGACACGGTGAGAGTAGTTATCAGCTCGGAGCCTTTTTTACTACCGATGACAGCACCCAGAAATGCCAAAATCGAATAGACGCTTATGGTCACTATGAGATAAAGTGTGGTTTGAGTCACTATTCGCTCATAAATTTGGCTTATGAGGTAGGCTATGATGAGGCCTAAGATTACGCCCAGTGTGCCGCCTACAATGGCGGGGGTGGACACGCCTTGTATGTCGTGACCGATATTGTCGGCTAACTTTTGGCTTTTCCGCGATAGGGACGGAGCTATTCGGTAAAAAATAATAGCAAAAATAATAACAAACATGGCCGCGAACATGATGCGTTCGCTGGGGTCCAACAGCTGCTTCACATCGGTAGATGAGGTGCTGCTTATGATTACTCCGATTATGACGAAGATCTCATATCCGATAAGTCCGCCTAAAAGCGTAAAAAACCACTTAAACAGTTTTTTTAACATTTTTCCTCCTTTCATAATAATCGGCTGTAAAATCTGATTTTATCAACGGGCGGTTTATGGGCAAAATATTGAAAAGCGTCACTTTCCGCACCATCTTAGGTCATCAGCCGTAAAATAGATATATTCCATTATAGTATACTCTAAAATAAATTTTCCCACAAGATGTGAAATCATGTTGAAAGGATGAAATTTTATAGGGTTTTGAGATTTTTCGGTTGTTTGGCAGAATATTTTTCGGCGTTTTGGCAGAATATTTTTCGGTTGTTTGGCAATCCCCTTTTTCAAGGCCATACGAGGATTATAAAATCCCTCTGAAATCAATAAAAAAGAGGCCGCTATTTGGCGGCACCCTCATATATTCCATAGGTTTCGCAGACCTCTTGGAGGAAGATAATCCCCTCTCCCGGCTGCTCGATATTGAGCTTTTCCTCAACGGCGGCCACTATGTCCCCTGCAATATCAGCCTTGGCCAGAATCAGCACGATTTCCTTTTCCGGCTCTATTTCCATGTTAAAGACCTTGGCCACCTGTTCCTCCTCGGTGCCACGTCCGTTGATTATGGTGCCTCCCCGGGCTCCGGCGCCTCGGGCTGCCTCCACCACATCTTCCGCATTTCCTCTGTTTACTATTGTGGTAATAAGCTTATACATGTGCTTTTCCTTTCCTTCCTGTTTTGCCGGTGCGTCATCATCCGGTCCTTTCGCCTCTTTGGAGCAGCCCTTTTCATAGCATACCCCCACCGGCAGAGAATAGGCGATGCCGTGGTGGGGCTTTTCAAAGCCGAAGGTCTTGCTGAGCCTGCTCATAGTGGATTTAGCGTCCTCTTCATCGGTGGCAAAGAGGACCACCTCCTTCCTTTCGTCATATAGCGAAAGAAATTTCAGCAGGGGATTTTGCACTGTGCCTCTGGCGTAGAAAACCGTTCCGCAGCCTACACCGCAGCACCTTGCTTCCTTTAGGATGCGGCTACCCATTCCGTGATTTACTATGACATATACTAACCGCATATTTTGCGGGATTCCGTCCTTAAACATGTTCTTTCCTCTCACCCTTTCTTTTGGATTTTACAGCAAAGATTGCCCCCAGAATTTCCAGGGTAATGATGGGCATCATGGCCACCATGGCTATCATGCCGAAGCCGTCAGCCATCAGGTCCGCACCCTCAAAGGAGTTGGCAGCCCCCTGGGTAAAGGCCAATATGAAGGTGGCTGTCATAGGCCCCGTGGCCACGCCGCCTGCGTCAAAGGCGATTCCCACGAATAGCTTGGGAATGAACAGGGACATGGCAAGGCATATTATATATCCGGGCAAAATATAGTGCCACAGCTGAACGCCGGGAACCAGTATTCTGACTATGGACAGGGCCACTGCCAAGCCTACACCTATGGCCAAGGGTATCAACACGGCGCGACGCTTTATGTATCCGCTGGTAACCTCTTCAATCTGATTGGTCAAAACATAGACCGCCGGCTCTGCCAAAATGGTTAAAAAGCCTAAGACGAAGCTGAATACGAGTATATAGGTCTTGTTGTCCATGGAGGCCAAGTTGGTTCCTATGGTGGTGCCCACCTCCATGAAGCCGGCGCTTACGCCTACCAGGAAAACCAAAAGTCCCACAAAGGCATAGACAAAGCCGGTTCCCACCTTTCGGATTTCCTTTTTCACCAGCTTGAAGGAAAATTTCTGCAAAACCAGAAGAATTACCACCAAGGGTGCTATGGCCAAAACAGCCTCCGTAAAATATGCGGGCAGAGCGTCCATAAAGGGCCCGAAGAGAGACCTCGCTCCCGTTTCTTCCGGTGCTAAGGCGGCGGCAAATTCCTTGGTTTCCGACACAAGGTCCAAAATCAAAACCGCCATAATGGCCCCGGTCGAGGCTATGGCCACCAGGCCGAAGCTGTCCTTTTCCGAAGCCTTACTGTCCTGTTTTATTCGTGAGGTTCCCACGGACAGAGCCAAGATGAAGGGAACCGCCAAAATGCCCGTGGTAGCCCCGGATGCGTCAAAGCCTATGGCGATGAACTCTCTGGAAGCAAACAGGCATATTATGAGTATCAAAGTATATAGGAAAAACAGCAGCTTATAGAGGGGTATATTGTAAAAAATCCTGAGGAATCCTCCCGAAAGCATGAGGGCCAAGCCTATGGAAACAGCTATTAAAATCCCGATTTTGGAAATCGCCCCCGCCGTGACCTCGTTTACCTGCCCGGCCAAAACCATAAGTCCCGGCTCGGCAATGGATATGAAAAAGCCTAAGATCAGGCCTGCCGTCAGCACTACCCAAAGCTTGTTGCTCTTGGCCAAGGCTCCTCCCGTCAATGCCCCCAAAGGCGTTATCCCTATATCTACACCTAATAGGAAAATCACCAACCCCAGAATAATCAGAGCCGTGCCCAGAATAAACCTGATTAAAACATCGGTTTTCAAAGGTGAGATGGTCAAGTGAAGGACCATAACTAAGACTCCCACCGGCAGTACTGAGGTCAAAACTTCTTTCAGTTTTTCCGCTGCTATATTCAAGTCGCTCCATCTCCTTTCCCGTTTATTCTACCATTATATTATAGGCCTTGCGGAAGGGCAAGGCGAAAAAACCTTTACAAGCAATATTTGAACAGTGGAGTATGTGCTTTTTCTGTGCGGGGCAGGCAGTATATGGGGCTGCGGCAGTTTTCGGTCGGATTTTCCGCAGCGTTGGTGCGAGGCAGGGGCCGGGCAGGTTTTCCGCAGCATTGGTGCGAGGCAGGGGCCGGGCAGGTTTTCCGCAGCATTGGTGCGCAAGCGGCCTTTTCGAGAAATCCGCACCAATAAATTCCGCCTAAATTGGTGCTAATTATGCAGAACTCCAATAATCCGCACCAATGGAAGGGGCCTAAATTGGTGTAAATCGGCGAGAATCGAAAAATCCGCACCAATTTCATTGGTGCGAAATTCGCTGAAATCCCATATCCGCACCAATGGAGGCCTCGTATCTCCCATGCCGCAGTCATCACGGTCGCCCAGGCCACGGTCATCGCAGTCGCCCATCCAGACCAGCTCGCTCGGCCAGGTCAGAGCCGCCCCGATCAGTCCGACCGCATCCACTATGTCGGTGTCCGCCGTCCGCACCTTACACAAAAAGAGGAACACCGCAGCATTCCTCTTCAAAGTCTTAATTTCTCAAACTATTTTGCTGTATAGTCGTAGAAGCCTACTCCTGTCTTTCTGCCAAGCTTGCCGGCTCTTACCATCTTTCTCAGAAGAGTGTGAGCTCTGTACTTGGAGTCGCCGAATTCGGTATAGAGTACATCCATGATGGCCAAGCAAACATCCAGGCCGATAAGGTCGCCTAATTCAAGAGGACCCATAGGGTGGTTTGCACCTAACTTCATGGCTGTGTCAACGCCTGCAGCATCAGCTACGCCGTCAGCTAAGATTCCGACACCCTCATTTATCATAGGGATGAGGATTCTGTTTACAACGAAGCCGGGAGCCTCTGCAACTTCTACAGGAGTCTTTCCTAAAGCAGCAGTAAGTTCCAAAATAGTGTTCTTGGTTTCCTCGGAGGTAGCCAGGCCCTTGATGATTTCCACCAGCTTCATAGCGGGAACAGGGTTGAAGAAATGCATTCCTATAACCTTGTCAGCTCTGCCTGTAGCGGCTGCTATTTCAGTGATGGATAAAGATGATGTGTTGGTAGCTATGATGGTTTCAGGCTTGCAAAGCTTGTCCAGCTCGGCAAAGAGAGCCTTCTTGGCTTCCATTTCCTCTGTAGCGGCTTCGATTACCAGATCAGCATCAGCGATGATGTTGATATCTGTGGAACCGTGAATTCTGCCGAAAACAGCGTCTGCCTCTTCCTGAGTCATCTTTTCCTTAGCCACCATCTTGTCCAAGTTTTTCTTAACTGTAGCAAGACCCTTTTCTACGGAAGATTCTCTTCTCGCTCTCATGACTACTTCGTAACCCTTTTGTGCCAAAACCTGAATGATTCCTGCACCCATAGTACCTGTTCCTAATACGCCAATCTTTTTCATTTCGAAATTGCCTCCTTTAATATTAAAATCCACGAGATTTTATTAACATTTTGTTAAAAAATTAACCTTAACTGTTTTCATTATACCACACTTTTTCCAAAATGTAACCCCTAAAACACAAGGATTTTTGTTTTTTTATCAGTACTTTTTATTTGACGGTTCCATTTTTCAGCAGCCTTCCCAAGAGCTGCTCGTATATAGGCTTTCCGCCCAGAATTTCCGCCGTCAGATAGCTAGCCAGAGAAACTATGGAGATGGGCAGCAGGTTGGAGAAAATCCCCGTCATTTCGCTTATGAGGATTATTCCCGTAATGGGTGCCCTGACGATGGCGGAAAACATGCCAGCCATACCCAAGACCACAAAATAGGCTCCGTACATATTGCCATAGCCTAACAAGGGGCTCATCACCGAGGTGAACAGGCCGCCGGACACGGCTCCCAAAACAAGCAGGGGCAGGAAAATTCCTCCCGGTGCCTTGGTGCCGAAGCTGAAGGTGGAAAATATCAGCTTAACCACCAGCAAAATCCCCAAAGCTTTCACCCCCAAGCCTTCTGCCGAAAGCGCCACCAACTCGTGACCGCCTCCTAAGACAGCAGGATAAACGATAGCCAAAAGGATGACTGCGGCAAGAGGTATGGCCACCTTTAGCCAGCCGGGCTTTACCATATCGAAAAAGTTTTGGAAAAAGGCTATGAGCCTGTTGTATATAACCCCCAAGATTCCCAAGGCCAAGCCCAATACAAGGGCCAGCCAATAGCGGGACAAGGGCAGTCCGCCACTTATGGTCAGCACAAACACAGGCTTCAGGCCGAAGATATATGAAGCCATCCAATCTCCCGTCACCGCCGATGCCATGGTGCATATCAATATGCCGGTGGAAAATTTCTGGTGAAGCTCCTCTATGGCAAAGACCACCCCCGCCAAGGGTGCACCGAAGGCTGCCGCCAGCCCGGCTCCTGCTCCGCAGGTCATGAGGAGCTGCTCCTCCGTTCTCAATCTGCCGCTGAGCCTTGAAAAGCCTTTTCCGGCCATGGCTCCCAGCTGTATGCTGGGGCCCTCACGGCCTAAGGAAAGGCCGCCCCCTATGGCCATGATGCCGCCGAAGAATTTAGCGGCGATGACCCTGAGCCAGTTGCTCTTTACCCGGCCTAAGAGTTCCCCCTTAACCTGAGGGATTCCGCTGCCGGAGCAGAGGGGCTCTTTTTTTACTATTAAGGTCAGTGCCAAAGCGAAAACCGCAAGTATGGTCAAGGCAAGAAGCCCCGTCAGAGGGTTTTTTCGGCTGCCCTCCAAAAGCATTTCCCGAACCTCATCGGCCTTGGTCAAAGCCAGTCTGAAGGCGGAAACCAGCAAGCCGGCTACTATTCCTACGGCTATTCCTTCCAGTATTCTTCTGTATTTTACGCTAACCAGGATGCCCCGGCTGCGCTTTCTCATTTTTTCCGTCTGTTTACTCATGCCTTCCCCTATGCAAAATACAGGTTGGTCGTGGAGTATTCAGGGTCGCAGGTAACGTCGATACCCATGGTGCGAAGGGTCTGCTCGTCTCTTTCACTTAAGATGGCAGTACAGTGGGCCTTGCAGCCGGTTAAGCCGGAAAGCATTTCCACTACTCGCTCTGCACAGTCATTGGTCAAAGCGGAAATAGACAGTGCTGTAAGTATTTCCTCCAAATTCAGGCTGGCTCTGTCGTGGTGAAGCACATCTGTCTTCATCTCCTGCAGTCTCTCAAAGATGCTGGGTGAAATCAAATATTTATCGTCGGATATGCCGGCCAGCTTTTTCACAGCATTGAGAACAGCTGCTCCCGCCGCCACCATCCTTCTGGAGGAACGGCCTGTAACCATGGTGCCGTCGGGCATTTCTATGGCCATAACCACCACATTCACATACTTCTTATCGCAGTTTCTCTTGTACTCGGCATACTCTCTGGCAGGAACCACTACGGCTCTATCCTCCACCTTGGCACCCACATCGTTCATCAAAAGCTCGGAGCGTTCAAGGGCACTCTCTGTAATCTTTCCTTTTTTATAGTCGCATTTCGCTATCATAAATCGGCGGATTATCTCCTGGATAGCCGCCTCTCTGACCGCTTCATCGTCGGTAATGCAAAAGCCCACACGGTTTACACCCATATCCGTAGGAGATTTATATTCCGTCTCTCCCGTAATCTTTTCGATGATCCTCTTTACAACGGGGAAAACATCCAAATCCCTGTTGTAGTTTACGGCCATTTCGCCGTAGGCTTCAATGTGGAAGGAGTCCAGCATATTCACGTCTCTCAGGTCTGCCGTGGCCGCTTCATAGGCTATGTTTACGGGATGCTTCAAGGGCAGATTCCAGATAGGGAAGGTTTCAAACTTGGCATATCTAACCTTGGTCCCTCTTTTATACTCGTGATACAGTTGGGATAGGCAGGTTGCAAGCTTTCCGGAGCCGCCTCCCGGTCCTGTAACCACCACAAGAGGCTTTGTGACCTCTATGAAGGGGTTGGCGCCGTAGCCCTCTTCGCTGGCGATGGTTTCCACGTCGGTGGGATAGCCCTTGGTGTAGTAGTGCTTGTAGGTTTTGATGTCCCTTCTTTCCAGCTTGTTTATAAACATATTTACGGCGGGAGCATCCTCATATCTGGTGATTACCACGCTGTTTATCTTCAGTTGGGATTTTCTGAATATATCTATGAGGCGCAAAACCTCCAAATCGTAGGTGATGCCGAAGTCCTGGCGAGTTTTGCTGTTTATGATGTCTCCGGAATAAATGCAGATTATTATTTCCGCCTTATCCTTCATTTTCTCCAAAAGCTTAATCTTTGCGTTTTCGTCAAAACCGGGCAAAACACGCATAGCGTGCTTGTCGTGAACCAGCTTTCCGCCGAATTCCAGATAAAGCCTTTCACTATGGCCCTTTTCAATTCTCTCCAAAATATATTCCGACTGTTCACTGATGTACTTTTCCGGATCAAATCCCACTGCTTGCATTTTAAAATCTCCTTGATATTTAATATATTAAATTTTTTAATTATTATCCCTTTGTATATCTCGATTTTCACGAGCTCTATGATACGGCTATGGTAAGCCTGTTGGTGCCTTCTGCCAGGCCGTCCAGGCTGACGGCGTATTTTATATCTATTTCTCCCCTAAGCTCCTCCATATCCATGTCGTTCTTCACATAGTTGGTGAGAATTTCTATGCCCATGGGGCCGTAGGGTGTGTCGTAGGTGCCGGTGAACCGCTTTCCCTTTTCAAAGAGCATTTCCGCGTCGTAGCCGGGCAGGCCGGAGCGCTTCATTTTCACCGTGTCTCCGCTGACACGCAAAGTAGTCTTGCAACCCATCATGCCGGAAATTTCGCTTTCATCGTATGTCATATACAAGGTGCCCTTTCGCACATAAAGCTTTCCGTCGGTGACGAATTCAAGCTGGCTTTCTTCCTGACCGTCGAAAAACTGTTTACCTACTATTTTTAGCGTAATATCTTTCATATCCCAGTTCTATTATCCTTTCTATGACGGCACTATAGTCCAGCCCCGACTTCTGCCAAAGCAGGGGGAACATGCTATACTTAGTGAAGCCGGGTATAGTGTTTATCTCATTTATATATATCTTTCCCGTGGCTCTTTCCATGAAGAAATCCACTCTGGCAAAGCCCTCTCCGTCTATGGCCTTGTAGGCCTTTATGGCCAGCCTTCTGATTTCCTCCCGCTGCTCAGGACTTATGTCGGCAGGTATGGCCAGCTTAAGTCCGGACACAGAAATATACTTGGCCTCATAATCGTAAAACTCCGCATCGGTGAGAATTTCTCCCACCTCGGCCACCTCCGGCATCTGATTGCCCAAAACAGCCGTCTCCAGTTCTCTGCCGTCTATGAATTCCTCAGCGATGATTCGCCTGTCGTATTTTGCCGCAGTAAGGATGGCCTTCTCCAAGCTCGCCCTGTCCACAGCCTTGGAAATTCCCACGCTGGAGCCTAAGTTGGCCGGCTTTACGAAAACCGGATAGCCCATGGCTTTTTCAATCTTGTCCAGGGACTTTTCCATGTCAGCCTTTACGGTTTCTCCCTTTGCATATATGTATTTGCAGGTGGGAAGGCCCGTCTTTATGAAAATATCCTTTGCTATTATCTTGTCCATGGCGATGGCCGAAGCCAGCACACCGCAGCCTCCGTAGGGAATGTCCAGCATTTCAAAGAGCCCCTGTATCTTTCCGTCCTCGCAGTAGGGTCCGTGCATTATAGGCAGGGCGAAATCCACTTCTCCCTTAAGCCGTCCCATGTTGAAGGCTTTGGATTTCTCCACCCATTCACCTTTTTCTATGAGCTCGGCCAAGTCCTCTCCATCTTCCGGTAAGGCTCTCCAACACCCATCTTTAGCGATGCCGTAGCATTTTATACGGTGCTTTTCCTTGTCTATAGCCCTGATTACAGATGCTGCGGAAAGGCAGGAAACCTCATGTTCTCCCGAGCGTCCTCCGAAGATTATACCTATTGTATCCCTTTTTCCTTTATCCATTTATATCCTCCAGGATTTTTTCCAGCTTTTCCTTGTCAAAATGGTATTTTTTCAGGCAAAACTGACAAGTCATTTCAGCTTCGCCGTCCTCTTCCAGTATTTCCTCAATGTCCTTTTTGCCTATGGTCATAAGGGCCTCTTCCAATCTTTCCTGAGAACAGTCGCAGTCCCAGCCTATATCTCTGTATTCCAGAGTCTTTACCCTGTAGGCCTCATCCATAGTTCCGAAAATCCGCTCCAGCATGGCATCCAACACCTTTTTACGCGCCTCTTCCTCAGGGGGCACCCCTTCCTTTCCGGTGTAGCCGCAGGCAGCTGCCGCCTCCTCTACTATGGTAGTCATGGGAGGAAGCTCCGCCAACATTTTTTCCAGCTCGTCGATGGCACCCTCTTCAGCATCGGGCAGCATCTGTATTATCATTCCCCCGGCGGCGGCTACGCTTAAATCCGTCTCCACCTTTACACCTAAGGCGATGGCAGTATTCTGCTGCTCCGATATGAAATAGTAGGCTGTCAGGTCGTCGGCTATTTCTCCGTCCACAAGGGCAATAGTGCCCACATAGGGCTCCTTCAGGCCCAGGTCTGTGATTACGGTCAGCTCTCCCACGCCCAAGGCGCCGCCCACATCCAGCTTTCCTCTTTCATTTAAGGGCAGCTCCACATGAGGGTTGGCGATGTAGCCCTTGACGGAACCCCCCGCATTGGCTGTGGCCAAAATCTGTTTCGCCGGGCCCTCACCCTTAAATATTACGGTCAGCTTGTCCCCGCTATTTTTAAGAAGCAAGCCCATGAGGCCGGCTCCCGTGAGAACCCTGCCTAAAGCGGCTGTTGCCACAGGAAAGGTGTCGTGGATTTTTCTGGCCTCCTCCACCATATCCGTAGTGTCCGCCAGATATACTCTGTATGAACCGCTTTTATCTATAGCTGTTATAGCTTTGCTCATTTCTGTACTCCTTCATTTAAAATTTCTCTCACCGAAGATGCGATGTCTGCACCGGTGTCGATGGCTTCGCCGAAGGTTTCCCCTCGGGCAAATATATATATTTTCAGTTTAAGTTCCGTTCCCGAAGGGCGTATGATGACCCTGTGTCCCCCTGCAAAATCTGCCATGTACATATTTTGCTCATGGTAGCACTTGTCGGAAATCAGGGAATGCTTTTTCAGCTTTTCCCGCAGAAGTCCGTCACAAACCGCTTCCAAAAGGTCCAACATCTTGACTCTGTCCTTCTCCGATTTGTAGTATATGGATGTGGTCACGGTTTCCAGGTAACCGTAGGTTCTGTATATTTCCTCCAGTCGCTCTAAAAGGCTGCTTCCCAGCATCCTTTGCTCAGCGGCCATAAGGCAGGCTAACTGGGCTGCCATAACCCCGTCCTTGTCTCTAGTGTAGTCTCCGTAAAGATAGCCTATGCTTTCCTCAAAGGCAAAGAGGAAGTATTCGTCTTCCTTCAGCTTCTCCATCTCCAAGGCTATATTTTTAAAGCCGGTGAAGACATTCCTTACTTCCACGCCGTAGGATTTCCCCATCTCTTCCACGAGAGGGGTGGAAACCAGGCTTTTAAAGGCTATGGGCCTCTTTACACCAATATTATCAGATTTCTCACGGGAGTTTACTCCCTCTCTTGTCACCCTGTTGCGGCAAACGTAGTCAAACATCAGGGTTCCTATCTGGTTGCCGTTAAGGTGAACATAGGTTTCACCGTCCCAAAGGGCCAGGCCCATTCTGTCGCAGTCCGGGTCCGTAGCGATGATTATGTCCGGCATATCCTTAGCTGCCATTTCACCGTTACCTTTATCGGCAGATGCCTCTGCAGAAAGGATGGCCTGTCTGAAGACCTCCTGATTTTCCGGGTTTGGGGAAGGACAGGTGGGAAAATTTCCGTCGCCCTTCCATTGGCAGCTGGTGGGTATGAGGTTTTCTTTCCTTATGCCTATATTGGAAAGGGCTGTCGTCACAAAATCCCTGCCTGAGCCGTTTAGCGGCGTATAGCAAAGCTTAAGCTCCCCAAGGGCTTTCCTATGGGCCTCTTCATCACAAGCAAAGAGAGCATTGGCCTTTATGGCCTCTAAATACCTTTCCTTTATGAATGCCGGAAGCTCCTCTATCTTTCCGGTCATAGTACCTTCAAGCTCCCTGAAAGGGTCCTGATCGGCTATGAGCTCCTCCATCAAGGCGGCTTTGCCTTCGTCTATCTGGTTGCCGAAACGGTCATAAACCTTGTAACCGTTGTATTCCTTAGTGTTATGGCTGGCGGTTATCATAATGCCGCCGTTAAGCTTCAGCTCTCTTATGGCAAAGGACAGCATGGGCACCGGGGCAGGCTCCCCGAAGATGAATACGCGGATTCCCTTTTGGCAGAGCACCTCTCCCACTATCCGGGCGTACTCCCGAGAGTTATTCCTGGTGTCAAAGCCTATGACCACACATCCGCCGCCATATCTTCCCAATAGATACTCGCTTACTCCTAAGGTGGCCTTTTTAAGGGTCACGGAATTTATCCTATTGGTCCCCGCCCCCATTTTCCCTCTTAGACCGGAAGTTCCGAAACGGATGCAATGGCAAAATCTATCGTATATTTCTTCTTTGTCCTCTTCTATGGCTTCCAGCTCTCTGCTCAAATCCTCAGGCAGGCTGCTGTTTCGCCACAGACTATATTCTTCCAAATACTTTTCCATAAATCGTCCTGTTCACCGTTTCTGAGAGGCAGGCTTGTCCATAGGTCCGGCTTCTTACTAACATCTTATTTTAGCATACTTCACATCCTTTTTACACATAAAATACATAAAAGTTAATTATAATTTAGCTACAATTTACTTATAAGTAAATATACATGAATACAGGAGGCATGCATATGGACGATTGGGACAAGTTCCGGGAAAATCTACCCGCAGAACAAAACTATATATGGCGAGATACAGTCTCGCAGGGTGTTGATACAATCCCTTCCGAAGAGGATTTTGCGAAGAAAAAGAAAGCAAAGTCAGTACAGTATGTGACAAAGAAAACCTTTGTGTTAATGATGATTTTCTCCATTATTTTCTCCGCAGCCATAGGTGCGGGGGCCTACGCTTTAGCCATGAGTACCTTTGGCGGAGCCATAGCGGACAAGTCGGTTAACACCACCAACTACACCTTGGCCAAGGCCACCGGTTCCGAGCTTTCCATTCAGGAAATCATCGCCAAAAACGAAAATTCGGTAGTGGCCATTTCCACCGAATCCCTGGCTACCGACAGCTGGCTTGGCCAGTATGTTACCAAGGGTGCCGGTTCCGGAGTTATTTACACTAAAGATGGATACATAATCACAAACAACCACGTCATAGACGGAGCTAATTCCATAAAGGTAACCCTCTACGACGGCACTGAATACAAGGCTACTCTTGTGGCTGCCGACTCTCAGACGGATATAGCGGTAGTAAAGATCAACGCTAAGAACCTGACTCCCGTTTCCGTAGGCTCTCTAAAAGAGACAGCGGTGGGAGATGTGGCCGTAGCCATAGGAAATCCTTTGGGAACTCTGGCGGGAACAGCCACGGAAGGCATAATCAGTGCCTTAGAGAGAGAAGTTACTATCGACAATAAGAAGATGACCTTGATTCAGACAAGCGCATCTATAAACCCCGGTAATTCCGGCGGTGGACTTTTCGACCAGTACGGAAACCTTATCGGCATAGTGGTGGCTAAATCCTCCGGTGTATCCATCGAAGGCTTGGGCTTCGCCATTCCCGTAGACAAGGCTAAGTCCGTAGCAGAATCCCTCATAAAGACAGGCTTTGTAGAGGGTAGACCTGCTGCAGGCATAACCATATTGGATTTAACTGACGCGGACAAGGCTGTAGAGGCCGGCGTACCTATTACAGGAGTGTATATCCAATCTGTACCCGGTAAAAACGCCAAGGCTGCAGGCCTGAAGCCGGGAGATATGATTTACTATATCGGCGATAAAAAGGTCACAAGTTCGGCAATGCTGATAGATGAAATCCAGTCTCACAAAATAGGAGACAAGGTGCAATTAACCATAGTGCGAAATCACGAAATGATAAAGGTGTCCTTTAAGCTGGAAGCCTCCAAGGATATCCCTCAGCCCAAGGCCGATGCGAAAAGCGGCGCCGGCGACGAGGAGTCTGACAGCTTTAGCCAACCGACACCTCAGGAATAGAAACTTTCAACCTCTTTGATGAAATAATGAAAATGGTAAAAGGACGGCCCCGACAGCCGTCCTTTTGCTTTTCTTTTATGGTTATAAATCTGCCTTTTAACGCCCTACACCGGTGTTTCCATCAACGGTGTAAAGCTCCTCATAGCCGTAGTTTTCGGAAGTGTTATACAGATTTACAGCCTTATAGGTTTCCACCGTGTTCTTGCCCTGAGGCTTAACTTCAAGATATACTACGAAAGGTCCGTCCAGCTTTACCTTTTCCGTTTTTACCCAGGAGTTCAGTAAAAAGGCATCAGTAACTACTCTCGGATCGATAACATCCTTCAGCTCAAGAATCTTCTCTTTGCTCATGTCTGATAAGCGAATTCCGTAAATAGTTGCATTACAAAGGTTTGCAGTATAGGCTTCATCATACTTATATCCCTTAACCGGCTCTATTCCGAAGTATACGAAGTCGTATTTGCCCTTGCCATTATAATCATAGTAGGTCCATACGTCTTCTGCGCCCTTTGCTTCGTAAAGGAGCTTCTCTTCCTTGGAATTGATATCTCTCAGGGAAACAGCCCAGTCGTAAAGCTTGGTTTCTCCGTCAAAGGCCTTACCCTTAAAGGTGGTTCTCAAAGCAACTATCTCTTCCGGTTCTCTTAAGTCATCGAAGCCCCAAGGGAAGAAGTTCATGGCGGTGAATTTGTCAACCTCTTTGATAACATCACTGTCTCCGGTTACCTTGAAAATTCTGATTTCGTAGTTTTTGTTTTCATTATCCTTAACATCCAGGGCTTTCCTGCTTGTGATAACGGTGGATCCATTGTTTTCAATCAATTCAAAGTTGCCACCACTTGCTACGGTTTTTACCTTTCCCGTCTTCATGTTATAAATCTTGAGAAGGTTCTTTCCGGCTTTCTTATCAAACTTGGTGTAGATATAGTTTTCATCGGAGTTGTAGGTTAGAGGACCCCATACTTCTCCCTCTACTACAAGAGTTGATACGATAAGCTTTGTCTGCTTCTTGGTCTTCAAATCCAAGGCATAAAGCTTGGTTCCGGAGTCATTCTCAGATTTTAAGAAAAGCTTGCCTCCGTTGAGATAGAGGGGATTCCACGCGGCAATGGCCTTTGAGAGGACTTTTACTTGTTGTTGTCCTTTTCCGTTGACATTAACCTTATGAAGGTATACCTTCCCCTTATCGTAGTTGGTTCTTACGTAGTATACCGTATTACCGTCAGTAAGGATTACATTCTCCAAGGCACCCTTGGCTAGAAGGGTTCCCTTGCCGTCTTTCGTGCCGGCGCAATAGAGCTTCACGCCATAGTAGCCACCCTTCATATCATACTTCTTGCCGTAGAAATATTTTCCGCCGGCTTCCACTCTGCCCTTATTCTCCTCTGTCCCGTTCAAAAAATTGATTCTTTCATAGCTTTTGCTCGCTGCATACACCATAGAGTCTTCCCCTTTGACTCCAAGCTTTGCAGGTACTGCTTCAAACAAGCCGAGCAGCATAAAAGCCATAATAACAATGCCTAATAATCTTTTCATTTCCTTTCTCCTTTCCCTTTTGGATACTTGATCTCGTGCAGGTTTATTGATATCATAATATCCCTGCGACCCTACATTGTCAATGGTAGCTGAGGAAAATTCGGCTTTCCCCGGCATAGAAAAAAGAGGCAACCTGTGCCTCTTTCTTCTATTGTTTTATGCAATTATGCAATTATGCAATTCTTCTTGCCTTGGTTGACCATTCTGTGTAAACCTTTTCTCCGTTTACTGTCTTGTATGCTCTAACCTTGTAGAAGTACTTAACGCCGGCCTTTACGCCCTTGCTGTTAATGTACTTCTTGTTTGTAGTAGTGAAAACCTTCTTGAATCCGGAAAATCTCTCGGTGGAACGATAAACTTCAAATCCTTCAAATTCAAGGCCTTCAGGTTTTTCCCATGTAAGCTTTATAGCTTTCTTTCCCTTTAACATTGCCTTCTGGCTCTTTAAAGTAAACTTAGCCTTCTTTACGGCGTCTATGGTCTTAAGTTCCTCGGACGTAGGAATCTTATCTAAAGAAGCCTTTGCTTCGTCTTTGATCTTGTTTACTTCCTCTACAGTCTTGGCCGCATCGATTGCCTTCTTGGCTTCGTCAAGAATCTTCTTAACTTCTGTTGCCTGAGCTTCGTCATATTTTGCAGGGTCAACATAGGCATTCAATTCATCGGTTGCAGCCTTCTTGCCGTCAGCCAAGGGATCTGCAACAGGTGCGGGTGCTCCTCCAACGGGAGCAGGAGGTATAGGTGCCTTCTTCTCTAAGTATACACCTTCCTTATTGGCTTCTGTTTCCCAACCATATCCCGGTGTGTTTACGGGAGCTGTCTTTGCAGCTATGAAAGTCGTGGTATCTTTCTTCTGGTAGATTTTAACGCCTTCTTCTAAATACTCTTTGGGGTTGGCTTTAAATGTACCGGCAGTTATTTTCAGTACTTCTGTATTTTCAGCAAAAGCACCCATGCCTGTGAAGTCTCCACCATCTAAGATGACTGAGTTTTCAGAAGTTCCTTCGTCATGGTATTCCATTTCGCTTTTGGTGGACACACTTTTCATGTCCTTGAAAGTAACAACGTTTCCCTTGGAGCCCTTATTGAACAGAACACCCCACTGGTAAACGGACTCTTTAGTTGCAGTTCCCTCTATCGACGAATTTGTAACGTTTACAGTATTGTCTTTGGGAGCATCAGAATCTTTATACGAGAAAGTTATCACAGCGAAACTATCACTGCTTCCGGTATGAGTGTTACTTCCTATCAAAGTTGAATTTTCAACCTTTATTTGAGCATTATTGCCAAGGATATTTATGGCAGACATATGACCTTCCAGTCTAGAGTCTTTTATCATAACTTGAGGTCCCCCATTGGGAATGTTAAGTGCATAATATCCTACCGTTATTTCCACACCTTCTATTGTCAGCTTATCTGTGTCTCTAAGAGACCATACAGAGATTCCTCTTACATCTGGGCCTTCGTTTGTGCTGATCAGTTTAATGTTCTTAACTGTCAAATCAGCGCTGTTGTCCACTCTTATAACTCTGGTAGCGGTAGTAGTGATGGTGTTTCCGTTCCCATCAATGGTTATATTGGCAATTTTTTCCGTACCATCAGCCGGATCTACACCTACAACAATGGGCTTAGTTGTAGATATATTCTTCAGCAATGTAACGGTTTGTCCGATTTCGGCCGCATCAACAGCAGCTTGCAGAGTCGCATATTGGGTGTCTCCGATAGCGGCTTCGTTGTCGGCTGCAAAAGCTGTCACGGGCATGAAGGTAGCCACCATGACCAAGCAAAGCAGCAAGGCAATAGCTTTTCTCATTTTGTTTTCCTCCTGAAAATCTTAGCTTGTAGTTTCCTGCCTGTCCGACAGCAGGTTGTATTGCAACACCCGTATACCCCTTAAACCAATCTTTTGTCAATGCTGAAATGCGTTGAAAAAACTAATTTCCAGCCATTTTTTTATTTTCCCGACATGTCATTGCAGAACCCATTGAAAACAACTGATTTGCCTGAACCATCCATAAAAAAATATATAGCTGTGAAATGAATTCTACGCATTTTTCTCTTGAAATCCCCGTCAAAATCTGTTACAATCAATTTGCTTTGAAAATTCATGGGGAATTAGCGCAGCTGGGAGCGCGCTTGACTGGCAGTCAAGAGGTCAGGGGTTCGATCCCCCTATTCTCCACCAAAAAGACAAGTTCCGAAGGACTTGTCTTTTTTCATACCGATATCTTATAGCGGGGGAGCGAACCCGTGAGGGCATGGGCGTTCGGGAGAAAGTCCTGCGGACTTTCGAGCAGCCCATGTGTCGCAGGCGACCGTCTGGGAGCCAAGGCGTCAGGCTGCCAACGAAGTGCAGCAGCCGGCGATCCCCCTATTCTCCACCAAAAAGACAAGTTCCGAAGGGGCTTGTCTTTTTTCATACCGATATCTTATAGCGGGGGAGCGAACCCGTGAGGGCATGGGCGTTTGGGAGAAAGTCCTGCGGACTTTC
>JBHADF010000066.1:0-3994 GCA_041854955.1 Anaerovoracaceae bacterium
GGACCATGTAAAGCCTATAATCGCAAAGCTTCGTGAATGCGGAGTTCGCGTAGAGGTAGGCGATGACGAGATGATCGTAAGAGGAGATTTGGGAATTCAGGTATCTACGGATATAAAAACCTTGCCTTATCCGGGCTTTCCTACGGATATACAGTCTCCCTTTATGGCTTATCTAACTACAGTGGAAGGTGCAGGAACCGTGGTGGAAACTGTATTCGAAAACAGATTTATGCATGTTTCCCAGCTTAACAAGATGGGAGCTGTCATAGAGACGGCAGGAAATACGGCTACCATAAGAGGAAATGCCAAGCTTCGCGGTTGCCAGGTTATGGCTACAGACCTGAGAGCAGGAGCAGCCCTTGTTTTGGCAGGCTTGGCTGCTGAAGGTCAGACGGAAATCACGGAGATTTATCATGTGGAACGAGGCTACGAGAAATTTATAGAAAAATTCTCCAAGCTGGGTGCCGATATAACTAAAATAGAAGATTAGTGAATAAATGATTAGCAGAGTGAAGGATTGATTTAATCCTTCTCTTTGTGCAAGAGGGGAAAAATGGAATTTAAATTCAATACGGTCTACGATAGAGAAGCTCTTTGCGCTATGTCAAAGGGACTGAGAAAGACCATAAGAAAGAAAAGCGATCTTTACCTGAAGATTATCTCCTTGATTGTAATTGCTGTTGCCATATTGATAACCATTCCTTGGAAAGGAACTTTTGAGCCGGATATGCCCATGTTCATAACCTGGGCAGCAGCCATCGTACTTTTTGTAACCATGGTCTTTGAGGATAAAATCAACGGATATTTCGCAGCGAAAAAGGCGATAAAAGGATCGTCTACTGTTTCAAGCACCTTTATGGAAAGCGGATATGAGACAGCCGGCGAGCTGGGGACTACAGCTTGGAAATATGAAAATATGGCAGAAATTGCCGAGGTTAGGGACTATTTTGTGGTAGCCTTCGATAAATTCCATGCTCAAGCCTACGATAAGAGGACCATTGAAGGCGGGACCTCCGAAGAATTCAGAGAATTTTTGAGAACTAAAACCGGTAAAGATATAAAGCTTGTAAGCTGATAATCTGAAGAACACTGAAAGCTATGCTACAGGAGGAAATACGAAATGGCGGATATAAAGTATTCAAAGCGTTTGGCCAAGGACTATCCAAACAGGATGGCAGCCTTGGCGGAAATTGTAAATCTGAAGGCGATTTTGGCGCTGCCAAAGGGCACCGAGTATTTCTTGAGCGACCTCCACGGCGAGCATGAGGCCTTCATGCACATGCTCAAAAGCGCATCGGGTACTATAAAATCGAAGATAGACGAATACTTCGGCCACGTGCTCAGCGAAACCCAGAGGGAGGAGCTGGCGGCTCTTGTGTACAACGCTGAAGCCGAGCTTGCTCGCCGTAAGAAAAGTGAAGAGCATTATGACGGCTGGTGTGCTGTGGCCATATATAGGCTGATTACAATATGTAAATCCGTATCCACAAAATACACCAGATACAGACTTAGACAGAGATTGCCCAAGTATTTGGATTACAGCATGGACGAGCTGCTCCACGCCGACGATGAGGCAAATCGTGCCAGCTATTACGACCAAATAATCGCCACCATTGTGGAAAACGGCCTGGCGGACCGGTATATAATAGCCTTGACGGAAGCCATATACAGGCTGGCAGTTGATAAGCTCCACATCATAGGGGATATTTTCGACAGAGGAGCTCATCCCGACGATATAATGGATTTCCTCATGGAGTTCCACGATGTGGATTTCCAGTGGGGAAATCATGACGTAGTTTGGATGGGAGCGGCAGCCGGAAACTGGGCCTGCATTACCAATCTTCTGAGAATGAATATCAGCTATAATAATTTCGACATGCTGGAGGTGGGCTACGGTATAAATCTAAGACCCCTTGCCACCTTTGCGGAAAAAATGTACAAAAATGATCCTTGTGAGTTTTTCAAGCCTCACATATTGGATAAGAATAAATACGACCCGGTAGACGAAGCCCTGGCGGCAAAGATGCATAAGGCCATAGCCATCTGCCAGTTTAAGGTTGAGGGGCAGAGAATAAAGGCTCACCCTGAATATAAGCTGGAAAAACGTCTTTTGCTGGAAAAGATAAATCTTGAAGAGGGTACGGTGGAAATAGAGGGTAAGGTATGGCCTCTCCGAGATACCAACTTCCCAACCTTGGATTTATCCGATCCGTACAAGCTCACAGAGGATGAGGTCCATCTCCTCAACGCTTTAGAAGCATCCTTCCTTAACTCTGAAAGACTGCAGAGGCATATCAGATTCCTGTACAGTCATGGAGGACTCTACACCAAGGTAAACGGAAACCTGCTCTACCACGGCTGCATTCCTCTCGACGAGAACGGAGAGTTCCAGGCGGTTGAGCTTAACGATGTCAGCTTAAAGGGGAAGGCTTTGCTGGATTATTTAGACGGAGAGATGAGGAAAGCCTTCTTCACTCCCGCAAAATCCGAGGAGAAGGGTAGAATGGGGGATATAATGTGGTATCTCTGGCTGGGTTCCGACTCACCCCTCTTCGGAAAGGAAAAGATGACCACCTTTGAGAGGCTGTTTATAGCAGATAAGACTACCCATAAGGAATTTACCAGACCATATTACAAGCTCATAGATAATAAGAAGATATGCCAGAAAATATTGGTTGAATTCGGCTTGAATCCGGAAACCGGTAAGATTCTTAACGGCCATGTTCCCGTTAAGATAAAGGACGGAGAATCGCCCATAAAGGGTGAAGGAAGTCTCTATGTTATAGACGGAGGGATTTCCAAGGCTTATCAGAAGCAGACAGGAATAGCCGGCTACACCTTCATATACAACTCCCGCTTTATGGCTTTGGCGGAGCATAAGCCCTACAGCCCTCTAAATCCGGACGGAACTCAGGAATTCCATTCTCCTGTCATGAGGGAAGTTGAAGAAATGCCAAGGCGTATGCTCATAGCCGACACTGACCAGGGCGAGGACTTGAAGGGCAGAGTGCAGGACTTGGAGGATCTGCTGGTGTATTTCAAAGAAGGCACAATAAAAGAAATATATTGATGAAACTTCAAGGATATTGCTGCGATTTAAAAGTGGCAATGTCCTTGCTTTTTTATATCTGCGCAAAGTTTTGAAGAATGATGCTATTTCCTGCCAAAATAAAGAAGGGGTTTATATGCTTTAAGGGAAGGGGTGGGTTAACCCCCTGGGATACATCACTGAAATGTAGTATTTACAGGGGTTATATGGAGTTTGGTCAACATAAAATATAATGATAGTTGACAGTATCCGGCGGTGGAAAATATTCAAAATAGCCTTCCTTTTAGTTGACACAGTGAGATATATTTTGTATAATAGCAAAGTACGAATTACACTTGCATCATTAGCTCAATTGGATAGAGTCGCGCACTACGAATGCGAAGGTTGGGGGTTCGAGTCCCTCATGGTGCACCAACAAAAAAGAACCGCTAAATCAATGGGTTTTCAATGATTGGCGGTTTTTTATTTCTCCTGAAAAACGACCATAAAAACCTTAAAAATGTCAAAAAACATCAAAAACCGTCAATAAAAGTGTTGCACTACCCCTATATTTCGACAAAATAAAACGGCTCATGTTTCAGAGCCGTTTATTATAGGTGCAAAACCTTTGGACCTGGTAGAACAAGCTCAAAGGGAATGTTTAAAGATAAAATAAAAGACCGCGAATGGAATTTGGCACAACAAATTTCACCAATTGAGGGAACATCTAAGCATGGGCGTTTCGCAAATGATTTTTACACACCGACAAAAACGAAGGAACAGGAAATAGCTGAGTATCAGGCCAAGCTTGAAATTAAAGTAACACCGAAGACAACGGAAACCAACATAAATAAAAAAGCAGCGCCTCTACTTGGTAACCAAAAAGGTTCCTTAAAATCGAGTGCTCACCGCTCTAAAGCTAATGTAGCACAGAATAATCCAAAAAGCAATACCCAGAATGCAAAA
>JBHADF010000067.1:0-12299 GCA_041854955.1 Anaerovoracaceae bacterium
AAGAAAAGGTTTGCGATAGGGACAAACCCTGAAAAACATTTAGAGTATATATTAAGTTTATAAAATTAAAAACAAGGTATTTGGTTTTGATTGTGATATATATTCATGCGTTTGTCGTGGCTGAAATAAAAAGAAATATTGTAAAAGACGGGGAAAAATGTTAGAATTCTTTTTACAAATGTTCGAATAAATGTGCGACAAGGGGACTGCATTTACCATTAAACTAAGGGGAAAAAAGAGAGAAATATGAATATTATTATTTTGACAGGACGCTTCGGCATGGGGCATGTAAAGTGCGCCGAAGCCATAAGGGAAGGCTTGCAAAGTCAGGACGGCGTAAAGGTTTATATCCTGGATATTATAGATTGGATTTTTCCGAAAGCCAGCAAAACCATCTACGGTAGTTTTTCACTTATGGTGTCCAAGGCGCCCAGAATATTTAATTATCTAAATCTGGCAGCAGACAAACATTCGGTGGTGCCTTTGAAAAGTGCCATGGCCAGAAAGATTGACAAGATTATGGACGAATACCGGCCGGATTTAATCATTTCCAGCGTTCCCGTAAGCGGAAAATATATCTCCGCCTACAAGGACCTGAGGAAAAATGATGTGCCTCTGTTCACCTACATCACCGATATTACGGTACATGATGAATGGATGGCCAATAATACGAACAGATACTTTGTAGGGTCCCAATCCGCAAAGGAGGAGCTCATGTGGAGGGGCGTGCCTGAGGAAAAAATCAGCGTTACAGGAGTTCCGGTGAAAAAAGCCTTTTCAGCCGACATAAAGGAAGATGGGGAAAACAACAAGCTTCTCATTATGGGCGGTGGCTTCGGTATGATTCCGGGGATGGATGTTTTGCTCAGCACCGTAAGTGAGCTCAAGGGTGTTAAGACTACCTTGATAGCCGGAAAAAATGCCAAGCTGGCTGCCATGGTCAAGGAGACCTATCCGGGTATAGAGGTAATAGGCTACACAGATAAGGTAAACGAATTTATGCGGGATGCGGATGTGGTAATCACCAAGCCGGGAGGCATAACCACCTTTGAGGCCATCGCTTCAAAGACTCCTATTTTTGCCCTTCAGCCTTTTCTGGAGCAGGAGAAGGGAAATGCCAGATTCATCGAGGAAAGCGGTGTAGGAAAGGTTGTATATGAGCTTTCCGAAAATACGGCTCGAGATTTGAAAGCCTTCCTGGAAAATAAGGCGGAAATAAGTAGGATGAAGGAAAATATGGCGGCTCTTACAGCCTCCTTTGAAGAGGATAATCCTCTGCGCTACCTGAAAGGTGCTTCGGACGGACAGGAAGGTAAGGCCCATGTGGAATATTAAAGATGTGCCGCACATAAAGTCTGAGCGCCTTTGCCTTGATAAAATTCAGGAAAAGGACATTGATGTATATAATCGAATTGTGTTAGATGAGACCAGAAATCTTTATTGGGGCTATGACGATTTGGGCGCCTTGGGAGAAACCTTCCAAAGAGACAGCTTTTACAGGATAACCCTGGAGGACTTTGCTGAAAAGGAGGCTCTTAATTTTGCCGTAAGACTTCCCGACGGAAGCATGATAGGGGAAGCGGTTTTCTTTAACTTTCAGGATGAAGAGGTGGGGGAGCTGGGCTGCCGCATAGATTCTCTCCATAAGGGCAAGGGCTATGGCCGTGAAGCCTTCGGAGCCGCAATGAACTGGGCCTTGGAAACCGGATTTCTGAAAAAGGTGGTCTCAAAATGCTTCAAGGAAAACAAAGCTTCCTATAAGATGCTGTCAGCTCATATGGAGCCGACAGGTGAGGATGAGATTTTTTTCTATTTTGCAAAATCTGCGGAATAGTGATAAATAAAAATATATAAAAGGGGGTAAATCATGAAGAAAAGGATTTACGAAAAAGGAAAACAGGGATTTTTGAGAATCGGGGTTGCACTGGCCCTGGTGGTAACGCTGATTTCATCAGGCTTGTTACCGGCCGGCGCAGAAACCATATCACCGAAGAACGACTTTTTTGAAGCCGTAAACGGAGAATATCTCAGCACCAAGGACGAAGGTACAGGTTACGGAGAATGGGGCGTAACAAATGACCTTATAGACGCTACCGATGAAAAGATAGACGGAATTATAAAGGACTTGGTGAAAAACAAGTATATGTATGAAGAGGGATCCGTAGAGAGAAAAATCGTGGATTTTTATTTGACTGCAAGAGACAGCCAAGGCAGGGAAAAGACCGGCCTTCAGGGAATTTCTCACCTGCTCAGGCAGATAGAAGATGCGAGAAATATGAAGGAGCTCAGCCGCGTATGGGCGACTCTTTCGCCCTATGCTTCTTTTCTTCCCTTAAAGGCAGAGCCGGATGTGGATTCCGATGATGCGAGATATTATGTAAATTATCTCTATGTGGAAAACAGCGATTACGATTTCAGCGGCTTCGACGATAAGGAAATAAAGGCGGGCAAGGACTATATCGTAGATGTGTTGATTGCTTACGGAATAGATAAGGATAAGGCTGCAAAGGATGCAGAAGGTATTTGGGAATATTTGAACTACACCGCAGATACCTCCAATGAAAAGGATGACAGAGACGGAACCTATCAGTACAAGACATATAAAGAGGTTTTGGGGCTCTACTCCAACTTGGATATGAAGGGTTTCCTGAAAATTCATAAGGAGAACCTTAAGGATGTGGCAAAAGTAAGCCAGAAGGAATTCATCGTTGAATCTCCCCACTTTGTAAAGGCCTTAAACAAAAAATACTTTACCGATGATAAGCTTGATTTGATGAAGAAGGTTACCATCTTTATGTTGCTGGACGGACTGTCGGGAGACTATCAGTGCCTTCCCAAGGCTTTCCAAGAAGCCAACTTAAAGCTGACCAACGCCATATATTCGGAAAATGAAAGCTATGACCCTGAAGATCAGGCCTTGGAGGCTACAAAATATCTTTTAGAGGACGAGGTTGCAAAGCTTTATACGGACAAGTATTTTACACCGGAAATGAAGGAAAAAGCCTCTAATCTCATCAGAATTATCCAGAGAAATTACAGACAAATGATAAAAAATTCCACCTGGATGAGCGATAAGACTAAAAAGCAGGCTATGAAAAAGGTGGACAAGCTGGTGGTAAATGTAGGCTATCCCGAAGGAGTTTGGGGCAACGGAGTGGAGACGGCCAATATTTTAGCCCCTGAAAAGGGAGGCGATTGCCTGACCAACGCCATCGAATATTTAAAGAACGGGAATAAGGTGAAAAACCCTACAAACAAGGTCAACAAGAAAGCGTGGCCTTTGGCTGTGACAGAAGTCAACGCCATGTATGACTGCACCAGAAACTCTATAACCATTCCTGCAGGCATACTTCAGGAGCCCTTCTTCTATGCCGATGGAAACCTGGCAGAAAACCTTGGTGGAATAGGTGCAACCGTAGCTCATGAAATAAGTCATGCCTTTGACAACGACGGAGCCAATTATGACGCCGAAGGAAGCTATAAGAACTGGTGGACTTCCAAGGACTATAAGAAAATGAGGAAGATACAGAGAAAAATGGTTAAGTACTTCGGCAGCTTTTCCATGGAGGGAATTCCTCTTGACGGAGAGATGACCTTGCCGGAAAACATAGCCGATTTAGGAGCCATGGAATGCGTAATGCGCCTCGTACCTGCCGACCAAAAGAGCATGGAAGACTTCTTCGTCGCCTATGCAAAATCCTGGGCTACAAAGTACTCCAAGGAAAGTCTGGAAAATATTATGAAAAACGATGAGCATGCTCCGGACAAGCTGAGGGTAAACGCCATATTAAGTACTACTGACGCCTTCTACAAAACCTATGGCATCGTGGAGGGAGACGGTATGTATATCAGTCCTAAGGACAGGGTGAGCATCTGGCACTAATTTGTCCATAGTATTGAAATGATAAAAATAAAGGAGTATAATACATCTCGTGTTATACTCCCTATGCAGGGCTAGTACATCGGTAGTATATCAGCTTCCCAAGCTGAGGAGGCGGGTTCGACTCCCGTGCCTTGCTCCATAAACAATGCAGACCTTAGGAACAGACTTTAGGGTCTGCGTTTTTATATCAGTGCATTTTTGCTCCTATGAGGATTCTATAGGCAAAATCACGGAGTAGACATTGGTTGTCCTGTGTAAAATACGGCATTTCTCGCTTTGTGTCGTGGCTTACAACAACCAAAATTGATAGGATTTGTTTGAAAGGAGGAAGTCATGGACCAGAAAAAAATAGGCAGGTTCTTAAAGGAACTCCGCAAGGAAAAAGAAATGACACAAGAACAGCTTGCGGAAAAATTTAACGTTTCAAGTAGAACCGTGTCTCGTTGGGAAACCGGAAACAATATGCCTGATTTAGATATTTTAATTGAAATATCAGACTATTATGAAGTTGACCTCCGAGAAATTCTTAATGGAGAAAGGAAAAGCGAGGATATGAATAAAGAAATAAAAGATACTGTATTAAAGGCAGTGGACTACACAAAGACCGAGGCGGAAAGATATAATAAACGAGTGAGAATATGCAATGGCATTGGGTTATTGCTGATTGTGTTACCTATGTTATTAAGAGATACAAACATATACGCAAGCAGCCGACTACTGAGAAATGGCTTGGATTTTATGCAAGGGGCAGCTATAGGAATATTACTGGTGGGTTTAATAATGTCCGGTCGTTATGGTGCGAAGGTCAGAGCCTTTAAGCAGAGATTATTCAAGAAAAATATAGTTTGAATTTTATAAATGATGCTATGCTTATGGAAACTTTATCAATTTGGAAATGAAAGGTAAATAAAATTTCACAGTCTCGCTAAAAATAAACCCGGTAAACCAAAACAGTTTACCGGGTTTTACTAATCTTAAAAAATCCTTGCTAAACCCATAGTTCAAAAGGGCTTTTAAAAGAATACTTATCTCCTAAGCTCCGCCTCTTCCGAATAATATCCGTTTACGGTGGTTCCCTTATAGGTTCTGTAGGCGCGGACCTTGTAGGAGGCCGGACGGTAGCTCAGGGAAATCCCATAGCTTGTACCGGTGGTTTTTCCAATCAAGGACCAGCTGCTTTGGCCGGAACCCTTTCTGTATATCTTATATCCTGTAGCCTTGCTAACCTGTGTCCAGGAAAGATAAGCTTTCCCGCCACGTACAGCGGGCTTTTTGGCCACTTGAACCTTAGACAGGGGCACTGAAAGGGAAACAGCCTTTGAAAAATCGCTTTCATAGACGGAAGCTTTAATAGCTCGCTTTGCCACTATTCTATAGTAATATTTCATTCCCCGACCTACGGTGGAATCCAAGAAGGAAGGTTCATCCAAATCTGATATCAGAAGCTTCCATTTCCCATTGGCAGTTTTTCGGTACACATCGTAGCTATCGGCATTTTTGACAGCGTCCCAATTCAAGGCAACCGTATGGGGCCCAAAGAAGGCGGCAGAAGGCTTCTCAGGTGCTTCCGTAGAATAGTAGCCCTCTAAATCGAAGAAGTTAACCGTGTAGGAAATGCGCTTCCCGCCGTTGAGCACATTCACTATGAAGGAATCTCCAGGCTTGTATTTGGAAAGTCCGGCAGGCTTGAAGATTATGCAGCTGCTTCGGCCGTATTGACTGTTATCTATATAGAACTCTCCATCGGCGTGATATATGCTGAAGGTCCATATTTTGCTGTCCGATATCCGGGTTATGGATACTACTACATCCTTCTTGTCGAAGTAGGAGCCATAGGAAATGCTCCAAGGAGAGCCTGCGGGAAAGTAGGAGACAGGTGTGTTAGCCGATGGCCACATGACAGCTCCTCTCCGATTATCTCTATTGGAAGCATCCAAGGCATACATGGCACTATAGGTACCCCTCGGGCCTGTTACGGAGCCGAAGCCGGTCATGCCCATGGAAGGGTTCAAAATCCAGCGGCGATGGCCGAGGGAAGCAATGTTTTGTCTGTCTCCGTCATACATCCAACCGTTTATCATGCACCATTTAAGGCTGTTATTTTTCCAGGAAACTCTGGCTATATTCGATAAGGACGCACCGGAAATACCCGATTGAGCCAAGGCTTTAGTCATGCCCTTGGGAGCTGTCGGGTTGTGGGTTAAAGACCCGTTGGCATAATTGACGATACAGGAGGCCTGGGCCAGGTTGACCATCACATCGGAAACATATATGTCATCGGAAAGTCCCGCCATATATCTGATGGTTTTCAAAGTATTTAAAGCGTATGTCTGCTCCGGGTCAGCTAACTTCCCCGCTTTGTAAGGGGCCGTTAAAAGGGGCGCCTCTATGAAATTTATCTTATATTCGCCTATTTTATAGCCCTTAAAGTCATAGCCTATTGGGCCTGTAGGATGTGTTTGAACATAATCAGCTATCTGCTGTTGGGTAGGTGTAGGCGTTACCGTCATGTTTTCCGACAAAGCCTTACCTACATCGGTAAAGCAAAGGAAAAAAACTAAGATAAGGCTCAAATATCCCCCAATTTTTAAAACTCTTTTCATAAGCTTTCGTCTCCCTTATTCTCACAATCCAAATTAATATTCATATCAATGCTTTGTAAAGCCGGTAAAAACCGTCTATTCCCCTATGGCAGCCAGCTCTTCAAATTTTGTATCCACCTCTTTAAGCAAGCTTATAATCTTAAGGTTTTGAGGACAGGCGCTTTCGCACAGTCCGCAGGCGATGCAACGGGATGCCTCCGGCGTAATTTTCTTATATTCTCCGGAAAGGGAACCCCATATATGGTGGAAGCCCTTGGCCGCTGCATTGTTGTAGCTGTCAAAGATTTCGGGAATTTTGATGTGCTGAGGACAGTCCTGGCAATAGTTACAAGCTGTACATGGGATGAAAATTTCATTTTGGAGAGCAGCGGCAGCCTTATTGACAGCTTCGAGCTGAAGGGCAGAAAGGCCCTGTTCTCTGTCATAGAACTTTATATTTTCAACCATATTTTCCAAAGTGGACATACCGGAAAGGGTTACCGCCACATTTGGCAAGGCATCCACCCAGCCTAAGGCAAAATCAGCATAGGAGAGAGACTTTGCATTCTCTGCACCGTCTAAAATTTCCCTTGCCTTTTCCGAAGGAAGCTTGACCAGCATACCGCCCCGAAGAGGTTCCATCACCACTATAGGCTTATTATATTCCAGTGCAATTTCATGGAGTGCCTTAGCATTGATGTAGTCCCAATCCATATAGTTGAGCTGGAGCTGGATGAAATCCAGAATATCTCCGTACTTGTCCAGGACAGTCCTGAGCAAGGCAGGCTCACAGTGGAAGGAAGCACCTATATTTCTGATGCGGCCGGCAGTCTTTTCTTCTGCCAAAATTTCCCCCATGCGATTTTTTTCGATATTGCCCCAGCCATCTTCTTCGATGCTGTGCAAAAGATAGAAGTCAAAGTACTCCACACCGCAGCGGGAAAGTTGCTCCGTCAGCTTTTCGCTGACACCGGCTTCGGATTTGATGAGCCAGGTGGGCAGCTTGCTGGCCAGCAGGAAATTTTCCCTGGGATGCCTTTTGGAAAGGGCTTCTTTAACGAAAAGCTCTGAATCTCCGTCATGGTATCTGTAGGCCGTATCAAAGTAGGTGATGCCGTTGGCTAAGGCGTAGTCCACCATCTCAAAGCCCTTGGCAAAATCTATTTTGCCCTCTGAATCCAAGGGAAGACGCATCATGCCGAAGCCTAAACGGGAGACACTTGTGTTATTTATTTTAGAATTCTTCATAAAATTACCTCTCAAAGAATAAATACAT
The DNA here is from genome assembly GCA_041854955.1 of Anaerovoracaceae bacterium. GTDB lineage: Bacteria > Bacillota > Clostridia > Peptostreptococcales > Anaerovoracaceae > CAMENZ01. Next base: position 7,742 of record JBHADF010000067.1, read on the forward strand.
TTATATAATTATACCTCAGAGAAGATATTTCGTAAACGAAAATAAGGGATTTTGTGTATTTTCTGAAATAATGTGATAAAATAGCAGGGTATAATATGCCTGAAGGGGCATTGTGCAAAGGGGAACAGAAATGAATTGGAAATTTTTAGGAAATATAAATTGGCAGGTGCTGATTAAGGAAATCACCTTTCCTCAGGTGTTTACCGGTATAATGCGGTGGCTCTTTGTAATTCTCGCAGCCTATATTTTGGTCAGGTGTATCCTGTCCCTCATGAGGGCAAAGAACCCTCCCGAGGTCTGGGCCTATATGAACATAAAATCCTACGAAAAGGACGGAGAGGGATACATAAGCCTAAAGCAGGATATGAGTGTGCCCATCACCCACTGGGAAAATGTCATAGGTCGCAGCAAGAGCTGTGATATACAGGTGGATGATGCAGCCATGTCAAGAAACCACGGTTTGCTCATGAGAACCTCACGTGATACCTGGGAATATAGGGACTTAGGCTCCAAGAACGGCACTTTTCTATCGGAGCAGGAGGACATGGAAAAGGGCGAAGCCATCAAGATAAGCAAGGATTCTGAAATGGGTCCGGACATAGAGCTTGAGTATGGAGATACCCTGAGAGCAGGATTGACAGAGCTGACTTTGCTGCCTATCAGCCTTGAAGAAAAAAACAATAACCTGAATATGAGAAAATCCGATACGAAGATAATGTCGCCGGGGCCTGCTCTGGCCGTGCTGACCCTGTTTCAGATACTTACGGCGGCCCAGCTTTGGGTGGCCACCGGTTCGGATAACCTTATGAACATAGCAATTTCTCTGGGAGGACTGTCAGCCCTCATGTGGATTTATGTGGGAATGCTTAAAACCATGGGAAGAACCGGCTTTGAAATGGAGATAATCGCCTTCTTTCTCTCTACTCTGAATCTGGCCGTAGTGGCCAGCTCGGCACCGGAAAAACTGCCCAAGCAGCTCATAGCCATAGCCCTGGGAGTAGGGATAATGTTCGTGATGTGTATCGTATTGAGAAGCTTGGAGCGGGCAAAAACTCTTAGAACCCTCTTTTTGGTCGGATCGGTCTTGCTCCTGGGAGCAAATTTAGTGCTGGGAACTGTCGGTTTCGGTGCACGAAACTGGATATATATAGGTGGTATGAGCTTTCAGCCCTCTGAGTTTGTAAAGGTGGCCTTTATATGGATAGGCGCCGCTACCTTAGATGAACTTTTCCAAAAGAAAAACCTTTGGGTCTTTATGGGCTTTTCCTTCTTTTGCTTTGCTTGCCTCGGACTCATGGGAGACTTCGGAACGGCCCTCATTTTCTTCGTAACCTTTTTAATAATATCCTTCCTCCGTTCCGGAGACTTCTCCAAGCTTTTCCTGATTTTGGGAGGGGCTGTTGCCGGAGGCTTTATGGTCATAAGATTCAGACCTTATGTGGCCAACAGGTTTGCAACCTGGGGCCATGTTTGGGACCCTAATTTCATAGATGCGGCAGGCTACCAACAGACGAGAACCATGAGCGCAGCGGCCGGAGGAGGCCTTGTAGGTGTAGGCGGCGGCAACGGCTGGCTGGAAAATGTAGCAGCTGCCGACACGGATATGGTCTTGGGCATGCTCATAGAGGAATGGGGCCTCATAATAGCCTGTCTGGCCGTGGCAGCCGTAGTGACCTTGGCTATTTTCTCGGTGAGCTCCATAATGTCGGGCCGATCAACCTACTATACCATAGCCGCCTGCGGTGCCATGTCCATGTTTGTGGTTCAAACTATGCTCAATGTTTTCGGCTCCATGGACCTGTTGCCCTTTACCGGAGTAACCTTTCCCTTCCTGTCCAACGGAGGAACATCCATGATAGTTTCCTGGGCCTTGCTGGCCTTTCTGAAATCGGCTGACACAAGGCTACACGGAAGCTTGGCTGTGAAAGGAGGGTTCAGGAAATGAAAAAGTTAGAAGGAAGAGCAATACTTTGCCTCACATTGGTGGCGGCCCTGGTAGTGGGCATGACCGCCTTCCTATGGAAAATGTTTCAGAACGGACCTAAATGGGCCTCCTTTTACGGAAACGGCCACATATACAGGGAAGGTCATCTGACAGTGGGAAGCGTCTATGACAGAAACGGACTTCTTCTTCTGGAAAACACCAGGGAAGGCACCAAGTACAACGAAGACAGGGGCATTCGCCTCAGCACCCTTCATCTCATAGGGGATAAGGGCTACAATATTTCCACCGCCGTCAATACAGCCTTGCGTAACAGGCTTGTAGGCTATAATTTTGTTACGGGCACGGGAGGCCTTTCAACTAAGTACAGCGCACTGACTTTGACCGTAGACGGAAAGCTGAACCGGAAGGCTCTGGAGGCCTTGGGTTGGAGAGAAGGCTTTGCCTCTGTATACAATTGGAAGACGGGAGAAATCCTATGCCTTGTCAGCGCGCCTACCTTAGACCCGACGGAGCAGATAAATCCGGAAACCTTGGCATCGGGAACCTACATAAATAAAGTCCTTTCCGCAAAATTCACTCCCGGCTCCATCTTTAAAATAGTCACCACGGAGGCGGCTTTGGAAAACATCAAAGGCCTGGACCGCTGGACCTTTAAATGTACCGGCTCATATGAAATAGACGGAGAAAAGATAACCTGTCCCAAGGTTCACGGAACCAACGACATATACGGAGCCCTTTCAAACTCCTGCAACTGCGCTTTTGCCGCTTTGGGAAAGGAGCTGGGGGCAGATGTTTTGGAAAGCTATGCTGAAAAAAGCGGGCTGACGGAAAGCTATGATTTAAACGGTATAAAGGTGACGAAGGGCTCATTCGATTTCCACGATTCACAATTTAATCTGGGCTGGTCTGCCATAGGACAGTTTAAGAATCAGGTGAATCCCCTGTCCATGATGATCTATCTGGGAGCTATAGCAGGGGAAGGTACTGCCGCAAAGCCCACTCTCATAAAGGGAGAAGGGGGAGGAAAGGTACACCTTCTGGAAAAGGAAACGGCACGAAAGCTGTCCGATATGCTGAGAAACAATGTGAAGGCCAACTACGGAGATGCCAACTTCCCCGGCCTGGAGCTCCACGCCAAGTCCGGTACTGCGGAAATGGTGAAGGGGGAAGCTCCCAACGCTTGGTTTGTGGGATATTCGGGAGACTTTGCCTTTGTAGTATGTGTGGAAAGGGGCGGAGCAGGTGCTCAGGCTGCCGGCCCTGTTGCCAATACTTTGCTTCAGTATCTGAAGAACAATAAAATCCAATAGATTAAGTATAAAATAAAGTAAAATGCCCTGCAGGTGTATGAATTCTGCGGGGCATTTAATATTGTATATCACTTTTATTTTTTATTCTTTGTTTTCGTTTTGGGCGGCAACAGCTTCGATGAAGCTTTCCGCAGCCTCCTTGCCTATGTTGAAGGTAAAGGCCTTGCCGTTGGAAATCTTGATATGTAAGTAGCCGCTATTGCTCACACCGAAATCCATCTTAAAGCCGGTAGGGTTGGATGGAGACTTAAAGATTGCAAAGGCTGTGCCGCTCTCATAGGAACCGTAGTCAGCCAAGGAGCAGCTACCTCCTGAGAACAGATGCTTTTTAATCAGCTTGGAAAGGTTGGAAATCTTCAATTTCTTGTAGGAAGAAAAGCCGATTTTTTCACCCTTTACCATGACAGACCTGTCATATTTTGCCGAGTTGCTAAGTCCGGAATCTGATAGGAAGGCGGATAAGCTATCCGGGTGATAGTCCTCATTAAAGTAGAGGAGAGTATCGGAAAAGCCGTCCACCTGTACAGCTACCAGCATATCAGAAGAAACATTCTTCAGCTTTTTAACCGTAGCATCCACTGTGGCTGATCTGGTCGTAGCCGTTTCCTCAAGAGCCAAGGAGATGGTGGCCACCTCCGTAGTAGTGATGGCACGTGGTGCAACCGTAGGAGTCACATAGTTGTTACCGGAAACCTCAAGGTTGGATACGGCATCCGCTGCCAGAATATCCCGATCCCAGTGTATATCCTCTGTGCCTGAAGCACCGGGGGTTACCTTTGTATCCTTGGGACCATCCTTAACATCGGCAGGCTTCTTGTCATCAGTGTCCTTGTTACCGTCCTTTTTATCGGAAATATCTTTATTATCCTTATTATCTTTTGCGTCTTTGGTATCCTTACCGCCTTTGTCATCCTTTGAATCTGCGGCAGTATCGGAATTTTTATCGTCCTTCTTATCATCGGATGTGACTGTTTCCTCATCCTCCTCATCGGCGGAGTAGGGGAGGATGTCCACATCTCCGGAAACGGAGACGATATCCTGTCCTGTTACACTCTCAAAGAGGTCACCGGCGCTGTCCTTACCCTTTGAATCGTTGAAAAGAAGCAGGGTAGAGGTCAACAATATGAGGGCGGCCACAGCCGCTGGGCCGTAGTAGAAGAAAGTCTTTCTTGAGCCTTTGCCTGTAGATTTTGCTTGTTTCTCAGAGGCGACAGGTTGAGCCGACTCCACAGCCGGCACTTGGCTAACCGGATTGAAAGGTATGCCGTTATCTAAAGGAGCAGAGGAAGCTTCCATGGCAGAT
>JBHADF010000068.1:0-13912 GCA_041854955.1 Anaerovoracaceae bacterium
ACTGAACTACTTGGCCGCAATTGGTGGAGGTTATAGGGCTCGAACCTATGACCCTCTGCTTGTAAGGCAGATGCTCTCCCAGCTGAGCTAAACCTCCACGAAATTATGGTAGCGGCGAGTGGATTCGAACCACCGACCTTCCGGGTATGAACCGGACGCTCTAGCCAACTAAGCTACACCGCCACATCAGCAACACAAAATCGCTGCATTGACTATAATATCAAAAGGCAAGATAAAAGTCAAGGGATTTTTTTAAAAGATTTTAACCTGAGCAGTCAAGAGGCACTTGCAAAATTACTGAAAAAGGGAGTATAATATTATGATTAAATTATTGTTCAGAAAGGAGCTTGAGAATGGACCCGATACTTAAAAGAGACCGTGATACAGCCTTGGAGGAATCCATGGAAAAAATAAGAGAGCTTCTTTTGGAAAAGCAATATTTTATGGTGCGCGACGAGCTTCTGAAATACAATGAAGTCGATATCGCTGAAATGTTTGAAGAACTCTTTGACGATGAGGGAAATCTGGAGAGCACCATCGTAGTCTACAGACTGCTTCCAAAAGCCGTCTCCGTAGAGGTTTTTTCCTATCTGCCTTCCGACGACCAGCTTAAAATAGTCGAAGGAATCACCACCTCCGAGCTTCATTATATAGTTCAGGAGCTGGACTTCGACGATAAGATAGACATTTTGGAGGAGCTGCCTGCAAATATAGTAAACACCATCCTGGAAAATACGCCTAAGGATGAGAGATACCTGATAAATTCGTTCCTCAACTATCCGGATAACTGCGCCGGCTCTCTCATGACGCCGGAATACATAAGCCTGATGAAGGATATGACCGTAGAGGAAGCTCTTGCTCATATAAAAGAGGAAGGCATGGATGCGGAAACCATATATACCTGTTATGTTAAGGACAGCGGTCGCAAGCTCATAGGCATAGTTTCTCTTTCCACTTTGGTAATTTCCGACAGCAACGAGAGAATAATGGACATCATGAAAACAGACTACATATATCTGAATGTTTTCGATGACCAGGAGGAAGTAGCAGATAAGTTTAAAAAATACGGCTTCTTGGCTATGCCCGTGGTGGACAAGGAACACAGGCTTGTGGGAATCATCACCGTTGACGATATCTTGGACGTAATCGAAGAAGAAAATACGGAGGATATCGAGCGTATGGCCGGTATTATCGCCTTCGAAGATACAGACAGGGGATATTTGGACATTTCCGTTTGGCAGCATGCAAAGAACAGGCTGCCTTGGCTTTTAATCCTTATGGTGGCCTATATTTTCACCGGCCTCATAGTTTCAGCCTTTGAGGAAAAGCTGTCCCAGTTCATGGGACTGGTAGCCTATATGCCCATGCTCATGGGAACGGGCGGAAATACGGGCTCCCAGGCTTCAACCTTGATAATACGAGGCTTGGCTACCGATGAGGTGGATATAAGCGACACCATGAAAATCCTGTGGAAGGAAATTCGTGTAGGTATGGTTGTCGGAACCATTCTGAGCATATTCAACTTTGCCAGAGTCGTCTTTATAGAAGGAAACAGCGCAGCAGTTGCCTTGACTATATGCAGCGCTATGCTTTTGATAGTAATCTTTGCAAAGGTATTGGGAAGCATGATCCCTCTCATGGTTAAGAGGGCAAAGCTTGACCCTGCTCTCATAGCAAACCCTGCCATTTCATCCATTTCCGATGCTGTGGCCCTGACCATATATTTCGGAATGGCTATGATATTTTTGGGATTGTAAATTTATAGGGGTTTCGGTTAAAGCCACGAAGCCCCCTTTTTATATCTGTAGGAGGAACAGGATGGAAGAAAAGAGAATAGGACCTGCCATGGTGAAGTCCATTTTGAAAAGGCGCAGCGGGGAGGTTCATAAAGGTGATTTCGGTAGAGCTCTCATAATAGCCGGCAGCGGAAATATGACAGGAGCCGCAGTACTGGCTGTAAAGGGGGCTTTTCGTTCCGGAGCCGGTATGGTTTACGCCGGACTTCCTAAAGAGGGCTTTTACCCTATGCAGGCACAGATACCGGAAGCTATCTGCCTGGAAAGGGAAGGTATTTTTGAAAATTTAGGCTTGTATGACAGCATTTGCATCGGACCAGGCCTAGGAACCGACTTTGAGGCCGGAAGGCTGACAGAAGGGGTCATAAGACACGTTGACTGCCCCTTGGTTATAGATGCAGACGGACTTAACATAGTTGTAAGAGACAACCTCTATGCCCTCCTTAAGGAAAGAAAAAGGAAAGGCCTCGCTACAATTATCACACCTCATTGGGGTGAAGCACTGAGACTGGTGGAGGGGAGACCGTCGGAAATGGGGCTGCGGGAAAGAATATATATGGCAGAAGAATTGGAAGCAAAGACGGGAGCCATAGTAGTCCTGAAGGGCTCTGAAACCATAGTGGCTGATGAAAGCAGAATGTATTTCAACACTACGGGAAACGCAGGTATGGCTACGGCAGGCTCGGGAGATGTTCTCGCCGGCATAATCACCTCTTTTTGCGGGCAACGGGAAGATGGGGGTCACGGCATAGACAGGCTTCCTGCCTTTGAGGCGGCCTGCGCAGGCGTGTTCATCCACGGCAGAGCCGGAGATATGGCTGCCAAAAAGCTGGGGGAATACGGCATGATGTCGGGAGATTTGGCCGATTTCATCCCCTTGGCTATAAAAGGCGTGGTGGAATAAAAGCCGTGTTAATCACCTCGATTGTATAAAAGAGGGAAATCGTAAAGAAAATCCGCCCAAATGACATGGATAGGGATTGCAAAATTCCCTAAAAACCATTAGAATAAAATGACTGGTATAAAATTAAATTCGGAGGAAAAAATGAACTACAAAGAGTATGAGAACATAGCCTCTCGCATACGCGTGGATATTGTAAAAGCTGTGTATAAAGCCGGTTCCGGCCATCCGGGAGGTTCCCTTTCAGCCACGGATATTTTGACGGCCCTTTACTTCAAGGAGATGAATATCGACCCCCAAAATCCCCATAAGGAAGACAGAGATAAATTTGTCTTATCCAAGGGACATGCTGCACCTGTTCTTTATGCAGCCTTGGGAGAAAGAGGATATTTCCCTGTGGAGGAAATGATGAGTCTCCGTAAATTAGGCAGCCATTTTCAGGGGCATCCCAACAGAGATAAGGTGCCCGGCGTGGAAATGTCCACCGGCTCTTTGGGACAGGGATTTTCCACAGCCATAGGTATGGCCTTAGCCAACAAGCTGGACAATAAGGACAACCGTGTATATGTGCTCTTGGGAGACGGAGAGCTTCAGGAGGGCCTTGTGTGGGAAGCTGCCATGGCAGCAGGACACTATGGTTTGGACAACCTCTGCGTATTTGTAGACTGGAACGGTCTTCAGATAGACGGAAATAATGACGATGTCATAAAGGTTAAACCTATAGATGACAAGTTTAAAGCCTTCGGATTTAATGTTTTGCTCATAGACGGCCATGATTTTGCTCAGATATTCAAGGCTCTCGATGAAGCGAGAAGCTGCAAGGGCAAGCCTACGGCCATAATCGCCAAAACCCACAAGGGACAGGGAGTTCCCTTTATGACCGACAAAGCCGGTTGGCACGGAAAGGCTCCCAATGAAGAGGAAGCTAAGGCTGCGGTGAAAGAACTGGGAGGTGAATGGTAATGGCTGAAGTAAAACAGGAAAAGATGGCGATCCGTCAGGCTTACGGAAAGGCTTTGGTGGAAATAGGCGCCAAAAATAAAAATCTGGTGGTTTTAGACGCCGACCTTTCAAAATCCACCATGACTGCCGAATTCGGCAAGGCCTATCCCGACAGATTTTTCAACATGGGTATAGCCGAGCAGAACCTTTACGGCACAGCCTGCGGTTTGGCACTTTCCGGAAAAGTGGTATGTGCCAGCACCTTTGCCATGTTTGCTGCCGGCAGAGCCTTTGAAATCATAAGGAATTCCATAGGCTATACCAACGCCAATGTAAAGGTATGTGCAACCCATGCGGGTATAACCGTAGGAGAAGACGGGGCATCCCATCAGACCTTTGAGGATTTGGCCCTCATGAGAACCATTCCTACCATGACAGTTGTAAATCCTTCCGACGGAGTATCCGCAAAGGTTCTTTTGCAGCAGGTAATAGATATGACCGGTCCGGCCTATGTGAGGCTGGGAAGGGCTGCAGTGCCTAATTTCTATGACGAGGAAAGCGCAAAGTCCATAACCTTAGGTAAGGGTAATTGCCTGAGAGATGGAAAGGATGTGACCGTAATCGCCACGGGAATTATGGTAAATGAGGCTATGACGGCGGCATCGGCTCTGACTGAAGAGGGCATAGATGTACGTGTGATAGATATGCACACCATAAAGCCCTTAGATGAAGAAATCATCATCAAGGCCGCCTCTGAAACGGGAGCCATAGTAACTGCCGAGGAGCATTCTGTAATAGGGGGCTTAGGTAGCGCCGTAGCTGAGGTAGTAGTTAAAAACTGCCCTGTGAAAATGGCTATGGTAGGCCAAAAGGACACCTTCGGCGAATCGGGAAAGCCGGATGAGCTTAAGAAAAAGTACGGTATGACGGCTGAAGACATCAAGGATGCTGTCAGAAAATTAGTTAAATAGCAGAAATTAAGCGCTGCAGGCCTTAAAGGGTCGGCAGCGCTTTTGTAGTATAAGCTTTATACCTTTCTTGGGAGTTTTTTCATTTTTACATGACCATAGGACTGCTGCAGAGCAAAATATTTTTTCATATATGCGGCAAAGCTTTGTTTGGTGGTAATATAGTGGGTTCTGCCTATTTCATCGAAATGCTTTCCGCCTATAAAGAATATGATTTGGTCATGCATGGATTCCACCTTGTTAAAGTTTATAAAAGTCCATTTGAGGCAGCAGAAAAAGTGCTTATCAAGGCAGGGCTCCAGCTCCGAAGCCTTGCCGTAATAGCTGTACTCATCCTCATCAGTTACCACATACACCAGCCTTCCTCGCTGGGTAATGTAAAGTATATCCTTTATCCACACTTTCTTACACAACTTTCTCGTTACTATGGGTATGTACTTTCTCATAAGATTTTCCTCCTTTTAAATTAAATGAACTACTCACATGGGAGCCTATTATAATTATATATTACGGCAGAAGATGAAAATATATCATCCCTTTCCTAAGTTTGCGTTGACAAGGCAAGAAGAAAAATGTAAAATAATGTAAATTATATCGAAAGGCCCTTAAGGAGCAAAAATGAATATAAGGGAAAATATTATGCTGAAAAAGCAAAAGATAGTAATCGGAGTTATGGGTATAGGCAGAGGCGCCGGGGCTACCACCATTGCCATGAAGCTGGCCGGCTATATGGGAAAAGCTTCCTTGGGAGTCTCTTTTGTGGAAGAGGATTTTGGAAATACCGCCGAAGGAAAGGCGGGAGCCTATGAGCTTTTAGCCGTGGACCGCAGGTTTAAGGGCCGGAAATTATGGGATTTTTACGGCATGGCCCGTGAAGGAAGGAATATAGAAAATAAAGTAAACTTCTATGAAGATGTGAATTGGGTGCTAAAGCTGCCCCAAGAGGAGGAAGAAGATATTACTCCGCTGAAGCCTTTGGACTATACGTCCCTGGCCGGGCGATATATAGTGGTAGACACACCCCTGCATCCCCTGAAAACGGATTTATTGATTGCTGTCGTAGATGCCTTGCCTTCCAAAATAGGAGCAGCCATAGAAGAATTCGAGGAGATTAAAGGCATATCGGAAGGCTTGTATCCCCCGGTCCTTTGGATGCTTAACAAAAATAATCCCCATGTGGACAGGAGATGGCTGGAAAAATTTCTTGAAATAGAGGTGGATTGTATTGAATATCTCCATTCGCCTGAGGAATTTTACGGAGCTGAGTATGGCTGCGATAATTTTCTCCGTAGGGTAGACATGAGGGGGACTCGTGCTTTGGCAGAAAAGATTTTTACCCAATACGAAAGGTGAAAAGGAATTTCTTATTCCATTTTCAAAGGAAATGTAGTATAATTATCATGTATGTTATAACTAAGTCGATAAGGGGAAAAGATGATTACATTTGACCATGTTACGAAAAAATATCGCACAAACATCGGATTAGAAGATGTGAGTGTACATATTGATAAAGGGGATTTTGTATTTTTGGTAGGGCCCTCAGGTGCGGGAAAATCTACTTTTATAAAATTGATTTTGAAGGAAATAAACGCTGACAGCGGAGTGATTACCGTAGGTGACTATGAGGTTTCGGCCATTTCAAAAAGGCTGGTGCCCAAGTTCAGAAGAGGTGTGGGAACCGTATTCCAGGATTTCCGACTTCTACCTAAGAAAACCGTATTTGAAAATGTGGCCTTCGCCATGGAGGTCTTACATAAGAGTCCCAGACTAATCAGAAAGCAGGTGCCGCAGATTTTAAGCCTGGTAGGCATAAGCGACAAGGCCCATAAGTATCCCGACGAGCTTTCCGCCGGCGAGCAGCAGAGAGTGGCCATAGCCAGAGCCATAGTGAACAATCCTACCGTGCTCATAGCTGACGAGCCTACAGGAAACTTGGATCCGGATACAGCCTGGGAAATAATGGACTTGCTGGAGCAGATAAACCTTCGCGGAACTACCATAGTTATGGTAACCCACGCCAAGGATATTGTAGATAAGATGAAGAAGCGTGTAATAGCCATAGAAAACGGAAAAATAGTCAGAGACGAAGAGGGTCTCTACGGATATGCAGCTGAGGAGGTGGAAGAAGATGATAGGTAGTTTTATCTATAACATAAAACAGGGCTTCGTCCAAATCTTCAGAAACAGGGGAATGACCATGGCCTCAATTTTCTCTATTTTGGCCATGCTGCTCATATTGGGCATGTTCTTCGTGATTTCCCTCAACATAAATCTCTTTACCGAGGTTGTTAAGCAGGATTATGACCAGGTAGAAGTTTTCCTTGAAGACGGCATAAGCTACGACACAGCCGAGGCCATAATGATAGCCGTAAGCAAGAAGGAAGGCGTAACTGCCGTAGAATACAGGAGCAAAAAGGATGCTCTGAATATTTTAAAGGAAAGATGGGGAGAGTCCGGATATCTGTTGGATTCCCTGGGAAGAAACCCTCTGCCCGCATCCATCCTTATCAGCGTCGGAACCTTGGATAATGCAGGTGAAATAGCAGAGTTTGCCGGAAAACAGGAAGGTGTTGAAGACATCCAGTTCTACAAGGAAACCGTAGATAAGCTGACTAAGATAACAAACTTCCTGCAGGTAAGTGCATTGATAATAATGGCTTTCTTGGTGGTAATATCCGTCATCGTAGTATCCAATACGGTAAAACTCACCGTATTCGCCAGAGCGAAAGAAATAAGAATAATGAAATATGTTGGTGCTACAAACTGGTTTATCAGAGGACCCTTTATGACGGAGGGCATTATGATAGGCGTCATTGCCGCCGCCATAGCGACCGGACTTATAACCCTGATATATGACAGGATTATTGATGCCGTAGGCGGACAGATAATAGCAATAGCATCTACCCCTCTGATTTCAGTAAGCTATATGACCCAGAATCTGGCCATCATATTTATCGCATTGGGAGCATCCATCGGTGCTTGGGGAAGCATCATATCCATGAGAAAATTCCTGGACGCATAGAATTTAAAAGTGTCCTAAGGCAATAGAAGGGAACAAACCATGAAGAAAAAAGATATTAGCCCCAAAGGTCTGAATATAAAGCGTGCATTTATCATTTTGACAATATGCAGCCTTTTGGTATCCACTTCGGTGGTAGGAGCCAGACCCTCAGGGTTTCAAGCTTTGGCCAATACAGGTAAGACTGAAAGCCAGGTAAAGGATCAGCTGAGCAATGTTAAGGATGACAGAGCAGCGCTAAACAAGGAGATGTCCGAAGTTTCTGCGGAAATCAAGAGAATCCAGGCAAAGGTTGAAACTTTAACCCAGCTGTACAACAAGACTGTGAAGGAAATCAGCTATACGGAACAGCAGATAAAGAAAAAGCAGGAAGAGATGGAACTGAGGGAAGAAAACCTGAACCAGCGTCTTAAGGTTATGTATAAGAACGGTTCCGTAGGATTCATCGATGTGCTTTTAGGCTCTAACAGCATTTCTGAATTCGTATCCAATCTGGAAATCATAAAGCGCATATACAGAAACGATGTAGATGTGCTTGAGCTTCTCAAGGAAGAGCACGAAGCCTTGGAAAAAGCCAAAGCGGAGCTGAAACGCAAAAAGAGCGATTTAGCAAATCAAAAGATTGAGTTAGACGAAGAAAAAGAAAACTTAAAGGAAAAGAAGAAAGAACTGGAAAAGGAAGAGGATGAGCTGAAGGCGGAAGCTGACAGGCTGACTGCCGAACTGAAGGCCATCATAGATGCAAATAGCAAATATGTGGGAGGCGTTTTCGCATGGCCGGTACCTTCCAGCCACTATATTTCCTCAACCTTCGGAAACAGACTTCACCCTATTCTTAAGACTTGGAAGTTCCACACTGGAACCGACATCGGAGCTCCGGCAGGGGCTACCATCGTGGCAGCCGGAAACGGAACTGTCATCATGGCCCAGTGGTACGGTGGATATGGAAACTGTATCATCATAGACCACGGTGGCGGAATAACCACCCTCTACGGACATTGTTCCAGTATTGCCGTAGGAGCCGGAACTGTGGTTAAGAAGGGCCAGACCATAGGAGCTGTAGGCTCCACAGGAAGATCCACAGGACCTCACCTTCACTTCGAGGTGCGTAAGGGCGGAGAGTATGTGAACCCTATGAGCTATTATTCGTAAAAACGGAAGAGGCAAATGAATTTATCTAATACTATAAGAGAATTGCTTGAAAAAAGAGGAATAAGGGGAGAGGAAGAAATTGAAGAATTTCTCTCCTCAAAGCCTACAAAAACACACAGTCCATCCTTGCTCAAGGACCTTGATGCAGGGGTGGATTTAATATTGTCTGAAATAGAAAAGGGAAGCCGTATATGCGTATACGGTGACTACGATGCAGACGGTGTAACCTCTACAGCCCTAATGCTATCGGTTTTGCGCAATCTCATAGATGAAAAGCTGTGGAATAAAAGGTTGGGATACTATATCCCTTCCCGCTTTGATGAGGGCTATGGTTTGAATCAAGAGGCGGTGGAAAGCATCGCCGCCGAAGGCTACAATATGATCATAACCGTGGACTGCGGAAGCGTATCCTACGATGAGGTAGAGCTGGCCAAGTCCTTGGGACTTAAGGTTTTAGTCACTGACCATCACAGTGTTACGGATAAGAGCGCCCATTGTCTTCTCATAAACCCCAACAGACCTGATGACACATACCCTTTCAAAGGCCTTTCTGGATGTGGAGTAGCCTTTAAGTTAGCCCAGGGAATCAAACAAAAAGCCGGTCTTCCAAACAGGGTACTGACGGAGGTATTGGATTTGGTTGCCCTTGGTACTGTAGGGGACATTATGCCTTTGCTGGATGAAAACCGAACCCTTGTAAAATTCGGTTTAAAAGTCATAAATACAGACAGCCGTAAAGGGCTGAAAACCCTCATTGAGGGGGCAGGCCTAAAGGGTGGCGGCATAACTTCCGAAAACATAAGCTTTGTCATCGTACCCCACCTGAACGCATCGGGAAGAATGGAAGACGCTGCCCTGGCAGTAAGACTTTTAGACGGTGTGACTGCACAGGAGGAAGGCTCCGACCCGGCAGAAATGGTGGAAGAACTTCTCTATAGAAATCGGGAGAGGAAACGCTTACAACAGTACACTTATGATAATTGCATAGAGGATTTAAGGTGGAGAGGTGCAATTCCCGATTTTATCGTAATTAAGAGCGACGACGCCCACGAGGGAATAACCGGCATAGTGGCAGGAAAGCTTAAGGAGAACTTTTACCGACCGGCGATTCTTGTGACTCCTACGGGAGAAGGTAGGCTTAAGGGAACCGGCAGAAGTATAGACGGGATAAACCTTTACGACCTTTTAAAGGAGAGAGAAGAGCTTTTTGAGAAATTCGGAGGTCATAAGGCTGCCTGCGGCTTCACCATGCCGGAGGAAAATCTGGGAGCCTTGGAGCAGGGCCTTTTAGAGGCGATGGAGAGGATCAAAGAAACTCAGCCGGACCTGTTTGAGAAAAAGTATAGAGTGGATATGACTCTTTTACCCGAGGAAGTCACTTTAGCCTTTGCCGAAGAACTGGAACAGTTGGAACCCTTCGGAAACGGCAATCCAAAACCCGTGTTCAGCGTAAAGGGCTTAGAGTTGAAAGATGTACGCTACATGGGAGACCGGAATCAACACTGCCGATTTACAGTGGCCAAAGGGAACAGCAGTATTACTTGCGTCATGTTCAATAAGGCGGAGGAATACAGAAGCCGCATGGAAATGGGTAATACCCTTGAAATTATAGGAACTTTAACATGTCAAATATGGCAGGGTGCCAAGCGACTCCAGTTTATAATCAATGAAATTAAATTTGACTAAAAGATGTCATAGTGTTATAATCGCTTTAGGTATATAAAGAGATAAAACACAAAAGGGCCTTGTAAAGAAGGCAGGGGAAAATGGAGGATGAACATGAACTACCAATCAAAATTTGAGCGAGAAGATATAGATGAACTCTTTGAGGCTATTCTCACATTAAAGGACAGAGAGGATTGCTACAGATTCTTTGAAGATATCTGCACCATAAACGAAATCCATGCCATTGCACAAAGATTGCAGGTGGCGAAGCTGCTTTCGGAAAACAAGACCTATGGAGAAATTGAAAAAATCACTTCAGCTTCCACGGCGACCATAAGCAGGATAAACAAATGCTTTGTCTACGGTGCTGAAGGGTATAAGCGTGTTCTTGAAAGGCTGAAAGAAGCGAAAAGAGATGAGTAAATTTGAGGAACGCCCGGTGCGTTCCTTTTTTTGGAGAAAAGAATGGATTATTACATTTTCATATACGATTATAAAAAGGAGAAGGGCAAGGGCACAAGCCTTGAACTTTTAAGGGATTCGGTAAATTCCTATCTCCTCAGACAAAATATGGAGCCTTGGAAAGCTCTGCCGGAAATCCTGAGGGAAGAAAAGGGGAAGCCCTTTTTTAAGGAATCGAATGTATGCTTCAGCATAAGCCATTCAGGGGATAAATGGGCGTGTATGGTAGGCCCGGCACCCTGCGGCTTAGACATACAAGAGGATAAGCCTTGTGATTACAGAAGCCTAACAGAAAGATTTTTTGACTCTGGGGCTCTTGGAAAAGTGATTCAAGCTGAAGAAGATGGGGGAGAAAACGCGGGAAGACGGGAATTTTTAAGGCTGTGGACAGAACGAGAGGCCCGGGGGAAATTTACGGGAGAAGGGTTTTTCCACAAAGGTGAATTAAAAGGCTTTGTACATGAAGTCGAGTTAGGCAAGGATATATTTTGCGCCTATTGCACGGGAGAGAAGGGGGATAGAGTTGAACTTATCAGAAAGTAAGACTATATATAAGATTTTGGAGGTGGCCTATCGGAAGCTATCCTTCAGAATGAGGACCGTTTCCGAAATGCGAAAAATTTTCAAGGAAAATGATTTTCCACAGGAAGAATCGGAAGAGGCAATCGCCTATCTGAAAGAAGAGAAGCTATTAGACGACGGAAAATTTTCCCGAGAATACTATTTATCCCATAAACCTAAGGGAAAGGCAGATAAACGGATTTTGTCCGAGCTGGCAAAAAAGGGAATCACAGGCGAAATCGCCAAGGAGGCCATAAGCTCCATGAAAGAGGATGCTCGGGAGGAGGGCTTCTCGGCTTGGGGAGAGGAAGAAAAGACCAGGGCGATGCTGGTGAAAAGCGAGAAGGAAAACGCTTTGGCCGTAGGTGAAAAAATGGCTGTGAGGCATCTTTCCGAGGGGAAGGAAATAGATGAAAAATTCTTGGGAAGAGTGGGAAGGCGGCTGGCAGCCTTAGGCTTTGACAGCAGCTCCGGCTATTATGTCATAGGAAAGCTCAAGGATAAAAACCGACAGAAAGAGGATGAGTTTGAGGACTGATTTTATGAATGAAGACAGATTACAATTTCAACGGACGGAAAATCTCATAGGTGAAAAAAATTCAAACAAACTTGAGAAGGCAAAGGTCATTGTGCTGGGCGTAGGCGGTGTGGGAGGCCATATTTGCGAGGCCTTGGCACGAGCCGGACTGGGTACTATAGATATCGTAGACAAGGACAAGGTGGATATTACCAACATAAACAGGCAAATAATAGCCCTTTGGGACACGGTGGGACAGGCCAAGGTGGCTGTCATGAGAGAAAGGATGCTATCCATAAATCCCAATTTGTCCTGCAAAGCCTTTGAGAAGTTTTACCTGCCGGAAAATGCGGGAGAGATAGATTTTGCAGGCTATGATTATGTGGTGGACGCCGTGGATAATGTGACGGCAAAGATAGAAATAATTTCAAGGGCAAAGGCCTTAGGCCTAAAAGTTATATCTGCCATGGGTGCAGGAAACAAGCTGGAGCCTGCCATGTTTAAGGTGGCAGACATAGAAAAAACTAAGGTCTGCCCCTTGGCCAAGGTGGTAAGGACGGAGCTTAGGAAAAGAGGCCTTAGGGACGTAAAGGTGGTATATTCCGAGGAAGAGCCTCGGAAAAGAATGGACAGTGAAGGCCGCCCTGACAGAACGCCTGCCTCCATCAGCTTTGTGCCGGCTGTAATGGGACTTATCATGGCCGGCGAAGTGGTGAAGGATATAATAGCTTCAGAGTAAGCCTTACTGACCCTCCAGATAGTCCAGCATCTCGTCAATATCGGTGAACACCTGAAACAGTTCCAGACATTGAGCTGCCATGAAGCCTTGGGAAACGGCGTTGCTGAGCATGGTAAGAAGGGGTGAAAAATAATCCTTTACATTGAAAACGGCTAAGGGCTTGTGCAGCTGATCCAGCTGCTTCAAGGTCAGAATCTCGAAAAACTCCTCAAAGGTGCCAATGCCGCCGGGAACCATGACGAAGCCGTCGGAACGAGTTTCCATAATGGATTTTCGTTGGCGCATGGTATCTGTGAAAATGAATTCGGAGCACTGCTCATACAATACGCCGGGCTTGTCGAAAAAACGAGGAGCTATACCTATAAGGCATCCGCCCTTCGACGCAACACCTAAAGCGGCTGACCCCATAAGGCCCTCTCTGCCACCGCCGAAAATAAGGCTGTGATTTCTCAAAGCCAGCTTTTCACCGAAAGCAAAGACGGAACGGCTGTAAATTTCATCTAATCGTGTGCTGCTGGCACCGTACATACATATATTCATAAACACCTCGCTGAAATAAGAACTCATTAAATATCCTCCCTAAATAATACCATTTCGGCGAAGATTTTCAAGGTACATATTAAGAAAAGGAGTAGAATCATGGAAAGATTAAGAAGCTTACATTGCTACATTCCAACGATATGCACGGAGATTTTATCGCTGAGAAATTAGATGAAAATTTAGTTGGTGGAGTGTCTTTTCTATCCAACTATATCGAGTAGGTTAGAGAAAAGGAGAAAAATGTTCTATATGCTGTGGCAGGGGATATGTTTCGGGGTTCAGTGACAGAGTCGGAATACAAAGGGGTCTCTACAATTGTTTAAGCCCTATAAAATAGTCAAGATAGACGGTATGAAGCTTTTGTTTATCGGTGTTATAACCAAGGAGCTAATGGCATCTGCAAAATCTTATGAGATATAGACCTTACGGTACTCTTG
Source organism: Anaerovoracaceae bacterium (assembly GCA_041854955.1). GTDB lineage: Bacteria > Bacillota > Clostridia > Peptostreptococcales > Anaerovoracaceae > CAMENZ01. Next base: position 13,700 of record JBHADF010000068.1, read on the forward strand.
ACTCACATAGGCTTTGAAGAGGATAAAAAGCTGGCAAAAATGCTGGACCCCACAAATGAAAAACCGCAACCAACCTTTTCAAGGTTAATTGCGGTTTTGGTCGGGATGACAGGCGACCGGCCGCAGCGCTTTGCTTGCGTCCTGGCTCCTCGGCTCCCCACACGGTCGCCTTCGGAACGTGAGCTACTCGAAAGTCCACAGGACTTTCTCCCA
>JBHADF010000069.1:0-16583 GCA_041854955.1 Anaerovoracaceae bacterium
AGGCTTTTGGCCTTTGGAAGGGCTGCATTGGCATGGACAATTATTCATCCTGCCTTGCAGCTTTTTTATTTCTTTGGGGCTTACACCCTTGTATCTTTTAAAAAGAGAGGCGAAGCGACTATGGGAGGTGTAGCCTACAGACTTAGATATATCCTTGATGTCCAATTGGGTTGTGAGCAAAAGATTTTCTGCCATATTTATGCGTTTTCGCTGAACATACTCAGTAATGCTCATATCGGTTTTTTGCCTGAAGGTACTTTTAAGCTTGGTTCCGCTCATCATGGCGATCTTTTCCAATAAATCCTGAGACATATCTGAGGCGTAATGGTCGTTGATGTATTCAATAACATCTTGTATGGACCCCTCATCAGATTTTGAAAGAGGCTTGATGCTGCCCCTTTTGGCATAGGCGTTGAGGATTATGCTTAGCCATTCCTTGGCCTTGGCATCCATGAACAGCTTAGCAGAGGCCGGTTCCATATTACAGTTCAATATTTCCTTTGCTAATATCCCAAGCGGCTTAGTGATTAAATCCTGAGTCTCAAAAAATATGTCGAAAACACGGCCGGGAGCCACACCTATGTTATTTATTACATATTGCTCCAGCATTTTATCCTTGAAATTCATGCCTACAGAAAGAAATGGACAATTCCCGTGAAGAAGAAAGCGGAGATTAGAGCGGTAGGCACTGGCTACAAAAACTGTGTTTGAGGTCATGTTCCTATAAGGGTTGAGCGTTTCTCCGTTACCTGTCACCACATAGGTGGAGATTATACTTATATGGGAACTTAAATCGGGATGATTGTTTCGGATGAGCTCCCTCTTGGCAAAAAAATCGTGGATGTCGATTATGAATGAATCAGTTTCGTAGTACCAATATAGTCCATCGATAAACTGGTCATTCAGGGAAAAGGTTGCTCCGATAGAGGGGTATTTTGTGCAACTGTTGCAAGGGACTGCCCCTGCTGACTGAAGAATATCCACAAAGTTTTCCATATAAACCTCCTTGATAGTGTCATGATTAGACAATATTCCGATTAGTCTTAAAAGTCTTATACGTATTGTAACACAAAAATATAGGTGATACAATAAGCAAGCCCGCAAAAGTTAGCATAGGCTAATCACATGATTTAGGGCAGATAAAATAGTCTAATCGAAACATTTAAGGAGGGGAATTGATGTTTAAAGTCTACAAGAAACTGCTTTACTATGTGCCTCGGGAGAGATACTTGGCATATATTGCCATAATCGGCACGGCCTTGGGCGCTGTTCTCACTATAGGGAGCTATTATTATTTGAATGAATTTTTGAAAAAACTCTTGGTGACGGCGGATGCGGTTAAAGCCGAATACTACGCTTTGCTCATAGTAGGACTTTCAGTTACGGGAGGGCTGCTATATTTTGTAGCGGTATTGCTTTGCCATGTATTGGGCTTCAGATTGGAGACGAATCTTAGAAAGCGTGGTATAGACGGATTGGTAAATTCCAGCTTCAGATTCTATGATTTAAACTCGTCGGGAAGAACGAGGAAAATAATAGATGATAATGCCTCTCAGACTCATACCATAGTCGCTCACCTAATACCGGATATATCCGGAGCATTGCTAACACCTGGTATGCTTCTGGTCTTAGGCTTTCTGGTCAGCTGGAGAGTGGGAGCTCTTATGCTGATTATATGCCTGATTTCCGGTGCCTTGTTGGGGAAGATGTCTGGTGACACAGCGTTCATGAAGGAATATCAAAATGCTTTGGAAAAACTCAGCAGCGAAACTGTTGAATATATAAGGGGGATTCAGGTGGTGAAAATATTTGGTGCCAAGGTATCCTCTTTTAAGGAGCTACATCGCGCCATAAAATCCTATTCAAAAAAGGCACTTGACTATTCCATGAGCTGCAGGGGGCCCTTTGTGGTCTTTCAGCTTATGTTCTTCGCGCTGGTTCCTATAATAATACCCTTGGTTGTGCTATTTATAGACAGGACTTTATCGCCTGAAATGTTGGCAGTGGAACTGATAATGACCTTATTCCTGTCAGGAGTCATGTTTATTTCCATAATGAAGGTAATGTATGTATCCATGTATTCCTTCCAAGGAACCACGGCTGTGGATAAGCTGGAAGAGATTTTCCACGAAATGGGAAAAGATAAACTGGACTTCGGTAAGGAGGACAGATTTGAAAATTTCCGAATAGAATTTGATAATGTCACCTTCGGATATGGGGATAAAGGGGTTTTGGAAAATCTCAGCTTTACCTTGGAAGAAGGGAAGCAATATGCCTTAATGGGCGATTCCGGAAGCGGAAAATCCACTATTGCCAAGCTGTTGTCCGGATTTTACAAAATAGACGGAGGAACTATAAAGATAGGCGGCAAGGCCTTGGGAGAATACACAGAGGAAAGTATCATAAAAAATATAGCCTTCGTATTTCAGGATGCAAAGCTTTTCAAGACGAGCATATATGAAAACGTTCTTCTGGCAAGACCGACGGCAAAGAGAGATGAAGTTATGGAGGCCTTGAGATTAGCCGGATGCCAAAGTATTATGGACAAATTCAGCACCAAAGAAAACACTATTATAGGATCCAAAGGCGTTTATCTTTCGGGAGGTGAAAAACAACGTATAGCTATAGCGCGAGCCATTCTTAAGGATGCGGGTATAATCATATTGGATGAAGCCAGTGCGGCCGTGGACCCGGACAACGAGCATGAACTACAAAAGGCTTTTGCTCATCTAATGAAAGGAAAAACCGTAATAATGATAGCTCACAGATTAAGCAGCATCAGAAATGTGGATGAGATTTTGGTTATGGAAAAAGGCAAAATAATAGAGAGGGGCACGGACGAGGAACTTATGTCTACGGATACAAGATATAAGGAGCTCCAAAATCTCTATGGTCAAGCAAATCAATGGAGGGTAAACCTATGAAAAATTTTTTCCGAAAAAACTTTGCTTTAACAGAGACCGGAGCAGGAGATTTGATTAAATCAACTATTACATCTTTTATTGTGTATGTATCAAATATGCTGCCGGCTATGTTACTGATGTACTTCTTGGATGAGCTCCTGATGGGACATGCGAGAAGCGCGACTTCATATATAGCCTTATCTCTGATAGGCGTTATAATCATGGGTGTCATATTCAGGATAGACTATGACGCTATGTACAATTCCACCTATAGAGAAAGTGCAAATCTTAGATTGGACATAGCTGAAACCCTTGGGAAAATGCCACTATCCTACTTTTCAAAGCACGATCTTTCTGATCTGGCTCAAACTATAATGAGCGATGTAGCTGCTCTGGAGCATGCAATAAGCCATGCCATAGGTAAAACCATAGGTTTTGCTATATATTTCCCGCTGGTTTCCTTGCTTTTAATAATGGGAAATGTGAAGCTGGGGTTAGCGGTAATGATGCCTATCATTTTAAGCTTCCTCCTGATTATGCTTTCCAAAAGGATACAGCTTAAAGAAAACCTGAAATATTTTAAGAAGCTGAGGGACAATTCTGAAAGCTTTCAGGAGGCCATAGAAAATCAACAGGAAATTAAAAGCTTCGGTATGGTAGACGAAGTACGGAGAAATCTATATAAAAAGATGGAAGAAAGTGAAAAAATTCATCTTAAGGCAGAAATTATGGTGGGTATACCCCTTATTCTTTCCGGCGTGATTGGACATATGGCATTGGCGGTAGTCATCATAGTGGGAATGCAGCTATATATGGCAGGTGAGACAAGCGTTTTGTACGTGGTAGGATATTTAATGGCGGCCATGAAGATAAAGGATGGCTTTGACGGTCTGAGCCAAAATGTAGCTGAGATATTTTATTTGGATGCTATGATAAACAGGATAAAGGAAATCAGAAACACTCCTGTCCAAGAGGGAAAAGAAGAAAAAATAGATAGCTATGAGATAGAGCTGAAGGATGTGACTTTTTCATATAATGATGATGCAAAGGTAATTAGAGGAGTCGGTTTTACAGCAAATCCCGGAGAGGTTACTGCTTTAGTAGGCATGTCAGGTTGCGGGAAAACCAGCCTGCTAAGGCTCATATCAAGACTTTATGACTACGATGGAGGTAGCATTAAAATCGGCAGAAAGGACATAAAGAGGATATCTACAGATTCGCTTTTTGAGAAAATCTCAATTGTATTCCAGGATGTCACCCTATTTAATACTTCCGTTTTGGAAAATATAAGGATAGGAAGAAGTGACGCCAGTGATGAAGAGGTCATGGAAGCCGCAAAATTGGCCAACTGCCATGAATTTGTGGAAAAGCTGCCAGATAAGTATAATACCCCTATCGGCGAAAACGGTGCCACTCTGTCAGGGGGTGAAAGACAGAGAATTTCCATAGCGAGAGCCTTTTTAAAAGATGCTCCTATCATAATCTTAGATGAAATAGCAGCTTCTCTGGATGTGAACAATGAAAAGAAAATCCAAGAAAGTCTTAATCGCCTTATACACGACAAGACGGTTATAATAATATCCCATAGGATGAAGTCTATTGAAAATGCAGATAAAATTGTAGTCATGAAAGACGGCAAGGTTGAAGCGTCAGGAAGTCACCGTGAGCTTATCACTGTTTCGGAAACATATAAAAATCTGGTAGAAAAAGCAAGATTAGCAGAGGAGTTTTCTTATTAGGAAATAAGCCTGCAGATACGGGTAATCCCCCGCAAAATCATACCAAATAAAGGCTTTAAAACCTTTTGGTATGACAAAATACCTCTATTTTTACGATTATCAAGAAAAAAGCACACCATTAAGGAAAAAATCCTCTTTTGGTGTGCTGTTTTTTATGGCCCAAACACTTGATTTATATATTGTTTTATGTTATACCGTAATAAAAGTACTGAAACACCCTTTGCAAACCAAAGGGTGTTTCGTGTATGCTCAATATTCGGTATCAATTGCGTTACTTTCCGTAAAGGAATTTAAGTTAAAAAATCTTTAATAACCGATATTTATAATTATATCAGAAAGCGAGGTATAGGACTATGAGAAGGAGGAAGGCTCTGCGAAAATTAGAAGCTTTGCTTATAGCCTTTGTTATGCTGTTAGGAGTAGTAGTTCCTAATGGTGCTGTTTTTGGAGAAAGCAAGCATCTAAAGCCGGCAGTTACGGCATTTAGTATAACGGACAAGGACGGGAATATCCCTAAAGATGGGTATTCGTCGGATTCCTTGTTTAAGCTAAACTATGAATTTAAAATGCCAAGCGATGGAAATGAATCTTGGGAGGGCACATGCTTTGAGGTGGAGTTGCCGGAGCAATTCAAAATTTCATCACAAGAAACCCAAAGTGGCTTTAAGATTGAGGCACCCAGCGGAGAAACAATGGCAAATGCTGTTGTTTCAGCGAATATGTCCGGTGGCGGTAAAGTGATAATCACTTTCACCGAACATGCTGACGGCAATATGGCCTTGACCAAGAGCTTTTCTTTGATTGGAAAATGGAATGAGGAAGCGTACCCTGTAAAAAAAGAAATAGAGTATAGTATAACTTCGGCTTCATTTACAGAAAGAATTACTCTAAAGCCTATAGAGAAGTCTGAGAAAGAAGCTACTCAGGTTAAGAGCTCTGAAGAAAAGACTACGAGTGATGTGGAGAGTGTTGAAGAGGATAAGGACAAAGAAAAGGAAACGCCTCTTCTTAAGCGTAGCTCAATGAGAGCACCGGCCTTCAAAACGGGAGAGCCGATGAGTGATGGTAAGCTTGTGGTATATGACGATAGCCGCAGGATTAACGATGCATCAAACGGTGACGGAACTTCATTGAACCACTATAACTTAGCAACAATGACAGATACTCTTTTCACCATAAACTATACTCCCTTTATGCATGTAGTGGCAGGTGGCATCAATGACTTTGGTGACCAGAGAATTGTGGTAGATATTCCCGACTATGGTTTTAGGCTTGCTAATCCGGGACTGGAAGGAGCGCAGTTTGAAAAGATTACGCTCCTCGATAAAAGTGGCAAAACGATAGCCTTAGATCCTGTCAGACGTACGAACTATGACAAGGTTGTTAAAATAATCTATAAAATTAACTCCACCTTTCTGAATTCTTTGGGTAGTGGTTCGGCAATGGCTTTTAATATTGCTTTTGACAGAAAAAGCTTATCTGTAGCAGATTGTGAGAAATGGCTTAGTGAAGGAAAGCTTGAGACAGCACTCAATGTCACAGCTTGTGAGGGTGAAGAAAACAAACCCATTAACAGCGTAGGCAATCCGTCTGCGTATAAATGGAGAATGTCTCCTGAAAACTTTGATACTACTAAAACCACCGTAACAGGAGACCGCAATCTTCGCGCCAGTAGCGATCCTGCTATAACTAATATTGCTATGATGAGATTCATTGAGGGAAGCTCGTCAACCAGACCATTGCAAAATAATCGCGACAGATACTATTATACTCAGGGAACGATTCACGACAGCAATACCCCGCTTATGAAGCTGAAGAGGGTGAAGCTTTATGTGCCTAAGACGGCAGGTGCGGAGGCCAACTTCATTTTGCAATCATTCAGAGCGAGGGCTCCTCTGTTTTATTACGATAATGACTTGTACACAGCGTTTGATATAGGTGAAATTAAAAATGACGGAGACGGTAAAGGTAGCTATTATATTTTAACCCCTAAAAGAGGAATATATAACAACGGCGCTGATTTCAAATGGGGGGATGCCTTCACCTATGGCTTTGCACCCGTTTGGCAGGTAGCTGCCGGAGTTAGCGATTTAGGCTCTGAAACCTTGTATGAAGCTGAAACTCCCGAATTCGTTTTTGATATTCCTGACGGAATAAGCGGCAGCAAAGAATTAATTGTAAAATCTGAGGGACAGGGAGTAAAAATAAAAACCCTTAAGAAGCAAACGGTCGATAACTATGAGATTACCGATTTTACTGGTGGCGGTTATCAATTAAGTAAAAATAGCGGAGGCTTTTATACAGCCAATGCTGTTTCCCCGGATGCAAACTATAGCGGTGTTGGATTTGCTCGTTTACACAACGATTGGTATGCAACTGTAGATTCAAGTGGGAATTGGACAGAATATTTCCCTAAGAATAAGACGGGTGCCACCGTAGAGACCTATGAGTTCCCAAAAGAAATTCAGCCTAAGGCATGGCAGGCTAGGGCTATCACATGGCAAAATGACATCTATAAGGTAGATAAGGTTGTTTATACTACTGCGGATGGTGTAACTCATACCGAGGGAGTAGATGGCTATGTTTATCTGCATAATCCCAATAACAATTATCCTACAGTAAGATTTGATACTGCAGGTGGCAGAGTAACCAAGGTTGAAGTCCATTGGAAACAGCTGAACAACACAACATATAATTTTAACCCGAATATATCCTACTCAGCTACACAAAGATTTTCTGCAAAAGCATATAGTACATTTGACTATTACATCACACCTGAAGCAACGGGCGTCCTGCAGGTTAAGTATTCAGCCAAGTCCATAGACTCTGATGCAAATGATAACGACAATTTTGTATCTGAGGCTGAGAAAAAGGTAAGCAAGCCGTTAAATAATCTCAGCGGCAAGGCCTATGATGACTTTTTCTGGATGACCGTTACGAAAAAACCTTGTACTGCACTTGTCGGTGAGAGCACCGATGCAAGAAAAAAAGAGCAAAATATCGTATATCCAAATCAAGCAGAAAACGGAACTTTCTTTGATACCTGGATGCTTTACTTTAACTATGGGACAGAAGGGAAGTTTTCTCCCAATACTTTAAATCCTAAGATTGTTATCAACATAGATACTTTGAACCTAAAGGGACTAGATACTCAGGAACAAAAAACAGGATTATTGACCGGAAGGTTCGTAGGTACTAAAGCGCTAAGCGGCTGGAAGCTCACGTATAAAACAGCTGATAATGCAACTGATACCGAGAGTCCTGAAAAGGTATATAACATCGGAAATATAGCCGATGGCACCGAAATCAACTTAGGCATCGATAGAAAAGCTGAACACCTATCAAGCCTTGTCCTCTCATACGAAGGAACCTTCAATATTGCTGATCATGTGGATAATGCGACAGGCAGAACCATGCTCTTCTCCAATATTGAGTATGAGCTGAGAAACACTGACTTTAAGGGAAAACCTCTCGAAATAGAGCAAGAAACAGGAATTTCCTGGCATGGCCCTAACTATTTCGTTATTAATATGACAGGTAAATATTATAACGATAATTGTACTGACAACAGTGGCATACATAATCATAATAAGGGGCAGTCCTTTGGCGGAAGAGGCTGGGCAAACAATATTACCCCACACCGTTATGGCCTTTTAACACGTACATATATTGTAAGGAATAAAACTGCCGACAACCTTATCGCCAATGGAGGTGACTCTACAGTAAATTCCATCTCTCAGATGGGAACTGCAATGCAAAAAATAACCTTTAGAACGAAGGCTTATCCCTATGCTATGAATGCGGATACACCGAAGCCGGGCAAGATGCCTTACGGAATACCGGAAGCGGCCTATGTGGAGATTGTCGATGAGCAGTTCTATCCTGATGTGGAAAATTCCAAGTTCTTAGGCTATGACAATGCTTCAGGCAATGTCAAAATCGAGCAGATAACAGATGCTGACGGCAAAAGATGGATAAAGATGGCCATTACTCCTAAGGGCATAGATGAGCTGAGTAGAAGGATAAGAACAATTACGGGAGGCAATCAATACTCGTTCTACATCTCCTATGTAGACTCTAATGTCAAGTTTATGGAAGATCCCATAGTTGTAGCCGTTAAGAGTTACCGTTACACAAGCGTAACGGTACCGGGAGTAAATGAGCATCATCCTTACGGCATGGCGTACTATGATATGACTAACATTGAGACTAAGCTTGACGGTACCAAAGACGAATATTACAGTTATGCAAAGCTTGAGGGAGATTTGTATAATATCGGAGATAATGCAGCAACAGCACTGGGAACAACAAAAGAAAAGAAACTTTTCGGAATAAACTTGCGTGGCGTGGAAGTTATCGTATCAAAGAATACAGCCATAGGCTCTGCTATTTTCCCGGGACAAGACGAAAACATAGCCTATGACACTGCCGGCAGCAGTTTTCCGACGCAGGTATTTTATCCGGATGGGAGACAAGAGCTTCGAGGAGATTTTTCTGTACAGGCACCCGATAACAGTGGCTTTGCTGAATACAAGGCAGTTATAGAGATTCCTAAAAAAGGAAAAACCGTATCCTACGTTGACCATAATCAAACCTCTCAAACGGCTACATCCCGATTCGACATGTATTTGACCGGAGAATTAAAAGTGGTTTCGGACAGCCGTCCCGGCAAGCAAGAGTTCACTTACAGCATTGATGGTGGCGCTACATTTGTACCGGCAGCGAATATTACTGACTGGTCAAAAGTGACACATGTTCAAATTGACTTAGGAGAACTTCCAAGGACAAGTCAGATTAATATTAAACTACCACTGGAAGCCGAGGCAAAAACCACAACTGATGTGCTTGAAGCATATATATCCGGAACATTTGAAACAAAAGACAATGTCGGAGTAAGCGTGAAGGGATATATCAATCCGGGTAGATATTTGTATAAGAGCTTTGAGCTTCCATCGTCAGATATATGGTATGATATAAATGAGGATGGTAAATATGATGGCAGTGAGACTCCTGTATCCGGTGTCAAAATTGAACTTTACTCGCCGGATCACGATATAAATCTCAGCGGTAAGCTTATTCTTGCGAATACCCTGATTGATGCTGCAACTACAGAATCTTCCGGAGCCTACACTCTTAAGAGCTATTTGGCAGAGGAAGGCCAGTGGATGAGAATCACTATGCCTGACAATGAGACAAGGCTTAGCTTCATGGCAGCAGCTCCGGACATGATAAAGGATAAGAACTCTGATTTTAGCAGGACCCTATATAAAACCTTTGTCTTACCTAAGCTGGTAGCAGGAGACACCATCAATTATATAGGTGCAGGTCTGATTCACCTTCCTGAAGTTAAGGCAAGTCCGGTTAAGCTACATATTGGAGAGGCCTCCGCAGCTGCGGCAGCACAGGCTACAGCTACAAGTGAACACCCCACTGAAAATCCCATATTGAAATATACGACATCAACTCATGAAGTTGCTGATGTGGATAATACCGGAAAAGTAAAAGGAAATAAGACGGGTAAAACCACAGGTGAAGTTACAGCAAGCAACACATTAGCAGCTGGTGCTCAGGCAATTCCGGCAGATACCACAAGGAAGACCTACGATATTACCGTTTACGGCAATGTCATCTATGATAAGAACCATGCTGATGTGACAGGAAATGCACCACAAGACAACGAAGAGTATTATCCATCCCTGAAGGCTGATGGAAGTGATGCCGATACAGATAAAGTAACTGTTTTGGGCACAGGAACCATGGCAAGAACAGGGTATTCCTTTAAAGGCTGGAACACCAAGCCCGATGGTACGGGAACCATGTATCAGCAAGGCGGCACCTTTAAGACGGGAAGCCTTGACGGCGATGTAACCCTTTATGCAGTTTGGTCTGCAACCTGGACACCACCGACCCCGCCTACACCTCCAACCCCGCCTACACCTGTAACACCTACAACAAGGGATATAAAGGTTACCAAGGCTTGGAATATTCTTGACGGAGGACAGGTGCCCGATGTTAGACTGGAAGTAGAATTGTTTAAGGATGGAGTAACCACAGGAAATAAGCTTGTGCTTGCAAAAGATAACAATTGGAGCGGAGAATTTAAGGGCCTTGCATTGGCGAAGATTATAGGAAGCTCTGAGTATCATCAATATACAGTAAAAGAGGTTGGTGAAAGCGGCGGCCTGATCAAGCTGGAGGGCAAAGCATTTAAGGTTACATATACAGGAAACATGAAAGACGGTTTCGTAATCACTAACCAAAAAGATGCTAAACCTACAGATGAGCCCGGTAAAAAGCCTGATAAACCGGATAAACCGGACACAAATAAGCCTACAACACCGAAGACAAACACGGATAACCATAAGGAAACACCTAAAACAGGAGGTAGAAGCAATATGTATTTGTATGCTTTGATGATGTTGACATCAGGCGCATTGTTTGCAACCGTTGTTTACAGGAGAAAAAAATATGCAAAATAGAAAAGCTAAGCTTTTCAAAGCCTGTGTTGAGGTTGTGCTTAAAAGATAGTAAAGGCTTAGGGCGACTCATACCAAATAGTAAATCTGTAAACATTTGGTAAGACAGGATTTACATATTTTCACATTTTAAAACAAAAAAGCACACCATTAAGGAAAAAATCCTCTTTTGGTGTGCTGTTTTTTGTGACTTCATAAACCAAACCAAGGGAAAAGCTTCTATTGGTGTGATTTCTACGATTTTGCCTATGCAATTGGCCTTTGGAACGAGGGCTTGAATCCCCCGACTTGAGACCAAGGCATGGCATGCTCCTTGGAACCGGGGCTCCTGCCAGCTATGCCTTTCTAACCGTAATCTCCCCGGTGGTAAGGGTTTCCATGGTTCGCATCTTGGTACCCTCCATGTACTCCACTACCAAGCCGCCGTTTTCGTCGATATCTATGGCGCGGGCCTTTATTCCCTCGTGGAGCCTGTCGTCGCTCCTGCCCATAGCACGGGCTACAGCAGGGTTGTATATCAAAATTTGTTCTCCCAGAATAAAGGATTTTGCGCGGTATTCTCGGATAAGATGAATTTGATTGAAGTTTTCCATCCTCTGGAAAAAGCTGTTTATGATGGCTGCTGCCAAGTCATTTCTCGTAAAAGCCTTTGGAGGATTTCTCAGATAATCGGCTGTATCCTTCAAATCCTCGGGAAAACTGCCCTCGAAACAGTTGATACCGATGCCCACAATTATCTTTTCCATATTGCCGGTTTCCAAACCGCTCTCCGCTTCCGTCAGAATGCCGGAAATTTTTTTGCCGTTGAGATAGAGGTCGTTGACCCACTTAATCTTAGGGTTAAGACCGGTCACGTTGAATATGGCCTCACAGGCAGCCAAGGCTATGGTAGCCGTAGTGAGCAGAGCACGCTCCAAACCGAAGTCGGGCTTAAAAACTATGCTCATATAAAGGCCTTTGCCGGCAGGGGAGTGAAAGCTGCGACCCAGCCGACCTCTGCCGGCGGTCTGCTCATCTGCCAAAATTATCTGAGGAATGGTGCAATCACGGATTTCCTTGGCCATATTGTTGGTGGAATCCAGCTTATCGTATATGTGAATCTGACAGGGGTATTCCAGATGGGTAGATATCAAATCCTTGCTCAAAATATCCGAAGCCTTAGTCATTCGGTAGCCCTTGCGGGGCAGACTTTTAACCGGATAGCCCTGCTCCTGAAGCTTCTGAACCGCCTTCCAAACCGAATTTCTGGAAAGACCAAGTCGATCAGCCAGCTCCTGGCCGGACACCCAGCGATTTAGATTTTCGTTGAGAAAATACAGAACCTGAGATTTTGTGGACATATTAAACCTCCTGCGATAAAATTTCTTTTAAGATACTATAAAGTATACCTTAAAGACGAGGATTGTCAACCTGATTTTGGCCAAGGTTGACGGTGATGCTTCCCGGGGTGTTTCCTGCTCAGATTTTCAAAACTGCCCTAAAGCCGCGTACGGAGTAGTAGGAGTCTGCGCCGTTGTGGTAAATGAAGGTCCTGCCGAACTTGTGATCGCCGAAGATGGCGCCGCCTAATTTTCTAAGGTCCGGCTTCGTGGCAAGCCAACTGCTGGTCTTAGTGTCGCGGGGTGAAATTGCCTGCAAGGCGAAATACATATTTTCCTCCATGAGGGTGATGCCGTGGGACTGGGCTTCCTCCCAAGCGCTGGATTCCGGTGGGAACTTCTTGCGCTTAAGGCGAGCATCCATATCGTAGCAAAGATTACGCCTGCCCTCAGGAGTTTCCTTACTTCCGTCTACGAAAAACCAGTTGCCATCATATACCATGAATTCCGGTTCTCCACCTGTTCCCTCCATGTATTCCAACGAAGCGAGGTGCTTGTCGGTGAGCCGTTCTGACACCTGCTCCCAGGTTACACCGGCATGGTTTTCCTTTCCGGCCTCAAAACGATTCTTTAAAATTTCTTTTATATCTGTATTATTCATAAATTTATCTCCTGTCTGATATATGCTTTCTCATTATATCACTTGGGGAGAGGAAACAGGTGTGAAAACTGTGAAAGACAAGGGAAAGGTATGGGGATCGGGTCCGGAAGGATTTGGGGTATTTCAGATATTCAGAATGGAAAAATTCGCAGGGGAGTGGTATAATAACACGATATATAGGATGCGGTGGCCGGAGCAGGCCCTTAAGATGGGTGCACCATGCTACTTAAGATTGGAACTTGTGGAGGACAGCGAAGATGAAGGATGTAAAAAAATTTTGTAAAATAGCGCTGGTTCAGGCTGAGCCTGTTTTGTTCAACAAAAAGGAATCTCTGGAAAAGGCGTTAAAGTATATTGATGAGTCGTCGATAAATGCTCCGGATATAATCGTTTTCCCGGAATTATTTATACCCGGATATCCTGTGGGAATGAACTTCGGGTTTAGCATGGGGAAGCGAACGGAAGCGGGCAGAGAAGACTGGAAAAGGTATTACGACGCCTCAATAGTGGCCGGAGGTGCTGAATTTAAAGAGCTGGGAGAGGCTGCGAAAAAGGCCCGGGCCTACATCAGTATCGGTTTTTCGGAAAGGGATTTGATCAGCGGTACTCTCTATAACAGCAATGCAATTTTTGAACCTGACGGGTCTTATAAGGTGCACCGGAAATTAAAGCCGACAGGCTCCGAAAGGATGGTTTGGGGAGATGCAAACAAGGACTATTTTCCCATAACAGAGACACCTTGGGGACCTATGGGAAGCTTAATCTGCTGGGAAAGCTATATGCCCCTGGCACGGGTAGCTCTATATCAAAAAGGCATTACGATTTATATTTCACCCAACACAAACGACAACCCGGAATGGCAGGCAACAATTCAGCACATTGCTATCGAAGGCAAATGCTATTTTATCAACGCAGACATGATAATAAGAAAGAATTCCTACCCATCGGATTTAAAGGAAAATGAAAGCGTGGAAAAGCTGCCGGAAATGGTTTGTCGAGGCGGAAGCTGCATCCTTGACCCCTACGGCCATTATGTAACGGAGCCCTTGTGGGATAAGGAAGGCATTATTTTTGCAGAGCTTGATATGGAATTGCCTGCCGCTTGTAAAATGGAGCATGACCCAATCGGCCATTATGCAAGGCCGGATGTGCTGGAGCTGATCGTTAATGAGCGATAAAGCTTGTATGAGAGTTTGCTCTCCGGGTGGAGAATTCGAGAAGGGAATTGGATGTGGAAAAGCTTAAACTAAAGGAGCAAAACATGAAACCGATTATAATAATTTACCATTCTATTCTCGGAATAAGGGACTCTGAAAATAATTTGGCAGATGTCATCCGAAAGGCAGGCTTTGAAGTCATAATTCCTGATTTATTTGATGGCAAAGTATTTAATGATTATGACTCTGCGATGAAGCATTTAGACACCTTAGGGGCTGGGGAACTGTCAACATTTTTGCTTGGGGCAGACCTTTCTACGCCTGGTGTCATGGGGTAAAAGCCGGCCTGTTGACACTTTCTCCGATTTAGCGAGATTCTGTCAACAAAATCCGCCCAATTTGTTGACAGTTTCTTGGGAATAAGCAAAACCTGTCAACAACTGGCGATTATTGGCGGAAGAGTTTACAGTAATTCAAAGGTTATGTAAACTTGTGTTGACACTTTCTGCGATTTCAAAGGAATGTGTCAACATCCGGTCTGTCCGCCCGGACTACAACCACATAAAAACTTAGAAATGAGGCGATGCAAGCTTTCTGTGCCGACCCCCAAAAGTTAGACCAAAAAATCTAACGATTGGGAGGTCGGTATTTTTATGGACAAAATTTCGTTCCAAATGCCCGCCGCGCCCGCCGCCCCCCAAAAGCTATTTCGAAAATCATCTAAATACCTATTGACAATGGCCATAGGAGTGCTATAATTCTATTTAGATAGATGTCTAAACGGCTTGAGAAGGGAGGTATAATATGGGTTTTGCAGAGAGCTTCAAAGCATTATCTGATCCGGAAAGGCGGAAAATTTTAGAGCTTTTAAAATCCGGCTCCATGTCGGCCGGAGAAATTGCCTCGAACTTTAACACCACCGGCGCTACAATTTCATATCACTTGAAAATACTAAAGCAGGCCGACCTTATTTTTGAGAGAAAAGAGAAGAATTATATTTACTATCAATTAAACGTAACGGTTTTGGAGAGCATTATGCTTTGGATAGCGAATTTAAAGGAGGGGGAGAAAGATGTTGAAGATTAATAAAAAGACCTTGATTATAACAAGTATAATTACCTTGTTGCCGGCTCTTGTGGGGATATTGCTATGGGATAAGCTTCCCGACACGATGGCCACCCATTTTGGGCTGAACAATGAGGCAAACGGATTTAGCAGCAAAACTTTTGCCGTGTTTGTATTGCCCCTTATTTTGCTGGGACTGCATCTGTTTTGCGCCATAGTAACTGCTAATGATCCGAGAAAGCAAAATATAAGCCAAAAGATGTATAACCTTGTTTTGTGGATTACTCCGGTGATATCTATCATTGTTACGGCTGTCACCTACCCTTATAATTTAGGCATAAAGATGGATATAAGCTGGTTTGCCAATCTTTTTGTGGGGCTGTTATTTGTCATCATAGGCAATTACCTACCCAAGGCAAGACAAAACTACACCATAGGCATTAAGCTGCCTTGGACCCTTGCAAATGAGGAAAATTGGAACAAAACCCATCGTCTGGGAGGCATAATCTGGATGATTGCAGGAATAATTCTGATTTTGACATCTTTTGCAGGGGCGCTCAATAAAGAATGGGTAATCCTGGGAGTAGTATTTATAGCCGTTATTATTCCAAGCCTGTATTCCTTTTTCTTGCACGCCAAAAAAGGACTGTAATGGCCGTAATGAAATGATTTGTTGTTAGGGAGCTCGGAAAAATTCGAGCTCTTTTCAATATTCGAGAGAGGAAATTGCAATAGGATTGAAAGATTTTAGGGTGAAATGGATGGGGGGTTGTAGTATAATGGGAGAAATGGGAGAAGAAGCAAATTCAATGGGAGGACTTGATATGAAATTCAGCGAAGCCGTGGAGATACTGGGCATGGAGTTGGAAAAAAAGTATGGACATCTGGGCTTTAAATATAAGAAATCAGATAGGACGTTGACAAGAAACAGCAAAAATTTTACATATATGCTGGCCTTTTTTTCCTTCGGCAGTAACACGAAAGACAGAATTGATCTGGATGTATGCTACATAATCAACCGTAGGCCCTTCGACCAGAGTCCCGGTGCCAAAAGCCAACTTCTGTATCATTCACTATGGCAAAACGGAGTGTATCTTAATATAGCCGACAGAGAGAAAATAGATGAAGCCTGCGCTATCGTATGCGAGTGGATGGAGAAAATATTGATACCCAAGATGGATGAGCTGCCATAGAGTACATGGCCAATACGGAATATGAAATCACCTATGACGGAGCAAGGGCAATGCTTTTGGTGGATGATGC
>JBHADF010000070.1:0-8029 GCA_041854955.1 Anaerovoracaceae bacterium
AACAAAGGACAATTTCCTTGTTGTAATCGGAGGACTTTTTACGCAAAGTGTAGAAGTCCTCCTTTTTTATTCTCAAAAACCAATTACTTGCTAATGTGACGCATGCAGATTATGAGCCTTGGCAGTGTGTCGGTGCTTATGGTATTACAAAATTCAAAAGACACCCCTGACCCTTCGGAATGATTTTCCCAAGGGCAGAGCTGTCTTTTTTCTTTCCTGAAAATCGAGAAAAAAGGACCTTTAACAGACCCTCAATTATGGGTTTTTCATTGACAAATGGCGGTTTTGGGGTTAAAGTATATGTTATCTATGTTTATGAAGAAACATGGCAAAGGTAAGGATATTTATCTGTCCATCCGACGGTTTGAAAGGAAATATAAGCATAAGTATGAAGGGCAAGGAAGAGAAATTAAAAGCCTTAGAGGAGAAGCTCCTGACCATGCAGGTCTATGAAAAGGAGCTTAGAGAAAGAGGCCTAAAATTCATAGGAGGCGTAGACGAAGTGGGAAGGGGACCCTTAGCCGGACCCGTAGTAGCCGCCTGCGTAGTTTTGCCGGAAGACTTCCACGTTTTGGGAATAGATGATTCTAAAAAGCTGTCGGAAAAGAAGCGGGAGGAGCTTTACGAAAAGATTTTGGAGGGAGCCCTCGCCTATGGAATAGGCCGCTGCGATAACCATATCATAGACAGAATAAACATATTGGAAGCTACCAAGGAAGCTATGAAAGAGGCCTCTCGTCAAGCCGATGCAATGCTGAAAGCTAAAGGCTTTCAAGGCTTGGAGCATCTGCTCATTGATGCTGTGGAGCTGAAGGATGTGGGGATTCCCATAACCGCCATAATAAAAGGAGATGCAAACAGCCTTTCCATAGCTGCTGCCAGCATAGTGGCCAAGGTCGCAAGGGATAGAGAGATGATAGAGTATGGGAAAACATACCCCGGTTATGATTTTGAGTCCAATAAAGGTTATGGAACCAAGGCTCACTATGGGGGGATAGAAGCCCGGGGAATAACGCCTATACACAGAAAAAGCTTTCTAAAGAAGATAGTATATTAAAAAGATATCAAATAAAAAGTATGCATAAAACATTTTACTGTTAAAGAAAGGAAACACGATGGGGAACAATTTAGCGAAGACATACAATCCAAAGGATTTCGAGGATAGAATTTATGAAATGTGGGAAAAGAGCGGCTCTTTCAGAGCGGAAGTTGACAAGGATAAGAAGCCTTTTACCATAGTCATGCCGCCTCCAAACATTACAGGCCAGCTTCATATGGGACATGCCCTCGACCAGACTTTACAGGATGTTTTGACGAGATGGAAGAGAATGGAGGGCTACAGTGCTCTCTGGCTGCCCGGCTCTGACCATGCCAGCATAGCCACAGAGGTTAAGGTAGTAAATAAAATCCGTGAAGAGGAAGGCTTGGAAAAGGAAGATTTGGGAAGAGAAGAATTCCTAAAGAGAGCCTGGAAATGGAAAGAGGAATACGGCGGACAGATTACGAGACAGTGTCGCAAATTGGGCGACTCCTGTGACTGGTCCAGAGAACGCTTCACCATGGATGAGGGCTGCAACCATTCTGTAAAGACTGCCTTCATTAAGCTTTACGAGAAAGGCCTCATATACAAGGGCAACCGCCTTGTAAACTGGTGCCCTTCCTGCCAGACCACCCTTTCCGATGCCGAGGTTGAGCACGAAGATAAAAGCGGAAAATATTGGTACTTCAAGTATCCGGCTGCAGACGGTTCCTTTGACGGCATCGTTGTGGCAACTTCAAGACCGGAAACCATGTTTGCCGATGAAGCCATCGCTGTCCATCCCGATGACGAAAGATACAAAGCCCTCATAGGTAAGAAGGTAATCCTGCCCATGGTGGGAAAGGAAATCCCCATCATAGCCGACCACTATCCGGATCCGGAAAAGGGAACAGGCGCAGTTAAAATCACTCCCGCCCACGACCCTAACGATTTCGAGGTAGGCCAGAGAACAGGCTTAGGCCGTCCTGTCTGCATAGGAAAAGATGCAAAGATGACTGAGCTGGCAGGAAAATATCAGGGCCAGGACAGATATGAATGCCGTAAGAATTGGGTTGCCGATTTGGAAGCCGCAGGCTACCTGGTGAAAACTGAGGAAAAGATTATCCCCATGGGCCATTGCTACAGATGTAACACGGTCATAGAGGATATGATAAGCGACCAGTGGTTTGTAGCTATGGAAGAGCTGGCAAAGCCGGCTATTGAAGTAGCCAAAAAGGGAGAACTCCGCCATGTACCGGAAAGATTTGAAAAAATATACCTTCACTGGTTAGAGGATATAAGGGATTGGTGTATTTCCCGACAGCTGTGGTGGGGTCACAGAATTCCTGCGTATTACTGCGATGATTGCGGCGAAATGACCGTTTCCTATGAAGATGTTACTGTATGTCCTAAGTGCGGAAGCACCCATGTGAGACAGGACGAGGATGTTTTGGACACCTGGTTCAGCTCGGCACTTTGGCCTTTTTCCACTCTCGGATGGCCGGAAAAGACGCCGGATCTGGAATACTTCTATCCCACGGATGTGCTGGTTACCGGATATGATATCATCTTCTTCTGGGTTGTGAGAATGGTATTTTCCGGATTGGAATATATGGGAGAAATTCCTTTCAAGGACGTATATCTCCACGGACTGGTTCGCGACGGAGAGGGCAGGAAAATGTCAAAATCCTTGGGTAACGGCATCGACCCTCTGGAAATAATAGACACCTACGGAGCAGATGCTTTGCGCTTCATGCTTTCCACAGGAATAACTCCGGGAAATGATATGAGATTCAAGGAGGACAGGCTGGAAAGCTGCCGTAATTTCGCCAAC
The DNA here is from genome assembly GCA_041854955.1 of Anaerovoracaceae bacterium. GTDB lineage: Bacteria > Bacillota > Clostridia > Peptostreptococcales > Anaerovoracaceae > CAMENZ01. The sequence continues at coordinate 2,853 of JBHADF010000070.1, forward strand.
AAGCTTTGGAACGCTTCCCGCTTTGTAATAATGAACCTTCAAAACGAAGACGGAAGCTTCAAGGAAATGGCTAAGTGCTGTGCCGACTGTTGCGGCGGTATCTGTGCTGACACCACAGACTTCAGATGTATTTCTCTCAAGGCGGAAGACAAGTGGATTCTGAACAAGGTCAATGAAGCCATCGAATATATTGATAATGCCATGGAGCGTTATGACTTGGCTTTAGCCGGTCAGAAGGTCTATGATTTGATATGGAACGAATATTGTGACTGGTACATAGAGCTGGTAAAGGCAAGACTTTGGGGAGAGGACGAGGAGGACAAGAAAGTGGTAAGATTTGTCCTCACCATGTGTCTCAAGAACATGCTCAAGCTGCTCCACCCCTTCATGCCTTTCATCACTGAGGAAATATGGAGCTTCCTGCCCCACAGTCTGTCGGAGCAGGGCTATCTCATAAAGGCTCAATGGCCTAAAACCGGCGAAAGCTATGTACATCCGGAATCGGTGAAAATTATAGAAGCCGCCATGGATGCCATAAAAGCTATAAGAAACATGAGAGCTGAGAAGAATGTAGCACCTTCAAAGAAACTGAGAGCTGTTATACTGGCTTCAGAGGGCAAAGAGGAGATCATCAGAGCCGGTGCAAAATATCTTAAGAATCTGGCCAACATAAGCGAAATAGATTTTGCCGTGTCCAAAGACGGAATACCGGAGGATGCGGTATCCGCAGTTATAGACGGGGCTGAAATATATGTTCCATTGGATGATCTGGTGGATTTTGCCGAGGAGCTGGAGAGACTTTCCAAGGAAAAGAAACGCTTGGAGGGAGAGGTTGCCAGAGTAACGGGCAAGCTGTCCAATCAAGGCTTCGTGGCCAAGGCTCCGGAAAAGGTCATAGAAGAGGAAAGGGCTAAAAAGGAAATGTATGAGGAGATGCTTTCCAAGGTAACTGCCCAGATAGAAAGTCTTCAGCAAAAGGTAGGCAAATGATGAAGGAAACAGCTGTAGAAAAAATTCATCAGTTGGAAAAATTTGGCAGCATACTTGGCTTGGAACGGATGACCTCCCTCATGGAGCTTTTAGGAAATCCGGAGAGAGACCTGAAGGTAATCCATGTGGCGGGAACCAACGGAAAGGGCTCCGTGTGCCGGTATATTTACAGCGTGCTCCAGGAGGCAGGCTACAGGTGCGGCCTTTACACATCGCCTTTTTTAGAGGTTTTTAGCGAGAGAATAGAATTTAACGGTGAATATATTTCCGACGGGGACCTGGAGAAGTATACGGACATAGTCATGGAAAAGGTTTCGGAAATGACGAGCGGTGGCCAGGACTCCCCTACGGAATTTGAAGTGATAACGGCAGTAGCCTTCTTGTACTTCAAAGAAAAGGGAACGGATTTTGTGGTGCTGGAAGTGGGTCTTGGCGGAACAGGAGACTCTACCAATGTGGTGGAAAATCCCCTGGTATCCGTAATCGCATCAATCTCCTACGACCACATGGATAGACTTGGCAACACCTTGACGGAGATAGCCGGAGAAAAGGCGGGAATCATAAAAAAAGGCTGCCCCGTGGTGACATCTGCGGGCGTGGAGGAGGCTTTACAGGTTCTGAGGAAAAAGTCAGAAGAACTGGGCTGTGAGTATAGGGAAACCTATGAAACTCCCTATACCTTGAAGGATAAGAGCCTTGGGGGAACCGTTTTCAATGTAAAAATTCTCGACACCAACTATGAAGATATGAAAATCTCCATGCTGGGCGAGCACCAGGTGAAAAATGCCATATGTGCTCTAACGGCAATAGAGGTTTTGAAGGATAAAAAGGATATAGAAGTAGAAAAATCAGCCATCTATTCGGGTATGGCAAAGGCCAAGCAGATAGGCAGGCTGGAGGTCATGAGCAGCCAGGTGGAAAGGCCTCTTGTGCTCATCGACGGTGCTCATAACTCCGCCGGTGCAGCTGCTCTCAAGAGAGCTGTAAAGGAGCTGTGTCCGACAGGGCATATTTTGATGGTAACAGGCATGCTGGCCGACAAGGACACTGACAGCATAGTTGGGGAATTCATGGAAATAACCCATGAGTTCATAGCCACAGAACCGGACAATCCGAGAAAGATGGATGCAGAGGCTTTGAAAAGGAAAATCGAAAGCTTTGGAGGCAGGGCTCATGTTGCCGAGAATATTGCCGGTGCCGTTGCCTTGGCAGAAGAAAGAAAAAATAACTACGATGTTATTCTCTACGGAGGCTCCCTCTATCTGATAGGGCAGGTTAGGAGCTTACTTCGTTTACACCGGGGGGAAAAATAAGAGGAGAAGATGAATTACAGCAAACTGTTACAGATGGTTTTGGACATAGCCGAGGAAATGTTGGTCTCCGGCGCGGAGGTGAGCAGGGTAACCGATTCGATACATCGAATTTGCAGTGCCTACGGATGCAAGGCCGATAGAACCAACGCCTTTGTCATTACCTCAAACATGCAGGTAACCATTGAAACACCTGAGGGAGACATAATCACCCAGATAAGACAGGTGGTAAGAAACGATATAAATTACGATAAGCTGGACAGACTTAACGACCTTTCCCGATATATATGCAGTGAAAAACCCGGATTGGAAGCTATAAGGGAGAGCTTCCTGAAGGTTATGAAAAGGCCACAGCACTCTCGCTGGATAAGTCTCCTGGCTGCCGCTATGATAGCAGGAGGCTTTGCAGTGTTTTTCGGCGGAAGCCTTATAGATGGGGTAGTTTCGGCTTTGTTGGGAGTTTTTATTGCAACCATGGGAAAATTCCTGGCAAAATATGACGAAAATCAGATGGCCAGAGTTTTTATGACATCTATTGCAGCAGGACTTTTATCCATCGTGTTAGTATATTTGGGACTGGCCTTATTCAGCGTTCCGACCCATATAGACAAGATAATCATAGGCGGAATAATGCTGCTCATACCGGGGATAGCCCTTACAAATGCGGTTCGAGACATGCTCATAGGAGACATTGTTACGGGTCTTTTAAGACTTACAAATTCACTGCTTTTGGCTATCGCCATAGCCTGCGGCTTTGCCTTGACCTTGCTCATGCTGGGAGACGCATTTGCCCTTAGGCAGTCCAGCGAAAGCTTTACGGGAAATTCCATGGCAATACAGCTTGCAGGAGCCTTTATAGGTTCTTTGGGCTTCGGTATTTTCTTCAATCTGAAGGGGAGGAAAATTCCCTACGCGGGAATCGGAGGCACGGTAACCTGGGGAGTATACCTTATGCTGCTTACCCTGACGGGAAACTTCATATCCACCCTGGTGGCCTCCATATTTGTAGGCGTCTTTGCGGAGGTTATGGCCAGGGTCAACAGAGCTCCCGCCACTATTTTCCTGACGGCGGCGGCAGTACCCCTCATACCGGGAGGCGCACTGTATTACACCATGGCCGGAGTTATCATGAACAATCCGGACCAGATAAGAACCAGCGGCTTCATATGCCTTACAACCGCATTGGCCATATCCTTAGGCTTCATTATCGTAGCCATACTGAACAAGTACTACATGATGGCACGGAAAAAGGCCTAAAGCAAGGGTTTTGCCCAGTTAACATCTGATAAAATCATAGGATAAAACATAGAAAATTATATGAAAAGGAGAACGAAAATGTTTGACATCAAAGGAAACGATAACAGCACTTACAATGTGGACAATTATCAGCTTATCAAGAAAACCTCACCTGTAGTGGGCGGCTTCATCGAGGAGGAGTACAACAGACAGAAGAACAATGTGGAACTTATCGCTTCGGAAAACTATTGCTCCGAGGCTGTTTTGGCAGCCTGCGGCTCCTGCCTTTCCTGGAAGTATGCGGAAGGCTATCCATATGAGAGAACTACGGGAAATACAGGCAGATATTACGGCGGTACCGAGTTTGTGGATAAGCTGGAAGAGTATTGCTGCGATGTTTGGAAAAAGGTGTTTAATACGGATTACCATGTAAATGTGCAGCCCCACAGCGGTTCTCAGGCCAACTTTTCCGCCTTCAAGACTTTACTGAAAACAGGAGATACTATCCTGGCCCTTAACCTGGATAACGGCGGTCACCTGACCCACGGTTCTTCCGTGTCCTTCAGCGGACAGCTCTACAATGTGATTTTCTATGATGTGGACGACAGAGGCTACATCGATATGGAGGATGTGAGAAGAAAGGCTTTAGAGCACAAGCCTCAGCTCATCCTCACCGGTGCTTCTGCCTATTCCAGAACTATTGATTTCCCCGCCTTTGCAGCCATAGCAAAGGAAGTAGGAGCTTACTTTATGGTAGACATGGCTCATATTGCAGGCCTGGTGGCAGGGGGAGCGCATCCGTCACCCTTCGGTTATGCCGACGTGATAACCACCACAACTCATAAGACTTTAAGAGGCCCCAGAGGCGGTCTTGTTTTCGCCCGTCCGGAATTTGCAAAGAAGGTGGACAGCGCCGTATTCCCTTATGCTCAGGGTGGTCCCTTGGAGCACATCATCGCCGGCAAGGCAGTCTGCGCTGAGGAAGCCCTCGCGCCGGAATACAAGGAATACACGAAAAAGGTGGTAAAGAACTGTGCAGCTTTGGCTGACGAATTCCTCAAGCTGGGATACAAGATCGTTACAGGAGGAACCGATAACCACCTGATACTCTTAGACCTTTCCGATGAACCCTTCAGCGGAAAAGTCCTTCAGGAAAGATGCGACGAAAACGGCATCACCCTTAACAAGAACTGCGTTCCCAACGAAAAGAGAACACCTAAGGAAACCTCCGGCGTAAGAATAGGAACAGCGCCTATGACTACAAGAGGCTACGGAGAAGAGGATTTCAGAGAAGTGGTTAGAAGGATAGACGTTATCATCAAAGCCCTGAGAGAAGAATATAAGTAAAAGTTAGATTTTGCACCCTGCCGAGAGATTGACAGGGTGTTTTTTGGGTGGCTGGCCGTCGGCCGTGGATTGTACGGGAGTTAAGCCAATTTTGCCATAAATGGGAAATAGGCTTAAAAAAGGTTTACATAAAACGCTAAAAATACCCTTATGCCCCGGAAAGTGGCTATATACGGCAGGAAACTGAGGAAAATTTAAGCCAGAAGTTGTATTTCGCAAAATGTGGCTTAACTCCCCAATTCAGCTTTTAAGAAATGGAGCTGACAGGGGGCCGGCCGGGGAGTTTATCTTATT
>JBHADF010000071.1:0-21621 GCA_041854955.1 Anaerovoracaceae bacterium
CGTCTCCGTCAAGCCGTAGCCCTGGAGGGTTATGATTCCGAAATTATTGAAGCCTATGGCTGCTTCCGGTGCCAGAGGCGCCGCTCCGCATATAACCAGTCTAAGCTTTCCGCCTAACTTATCTATAATTTCCTTGAAAATCTTTCTTCGTATATCGATTCCCACTGCTCTGAGAGCCTTGGAAATCTTCAGGCCCATCTTAACCTTGCCCTCTTTGCCCATCTTTTTAACCTGTATCATTATCTTCTTATACATGTTTTCCACTATGAGAGGCACGCCTACAAAAACGGTTACGCCGTATTCCTCCATATTCTTGGTAACATATTTAAGACCGTCGCAGAAAACGTTGCAGGCTCCCGATGCCAGGTACACCAATACTCCTACCAAGCCGAAGCTGTGATGGAAGGGCAAAAATGCCATGTTTACATCGTCGTCGTAAAAGCTTTCATAATGCTGCATGGCTTCTATATTGCTGGCGATGTTGATGTGGGAAAGCATTACCGCCTTGGAGCTGCTGGTAGTTCCTGAAGTGAAAAGAATTACGGCCAGCTGATTTTCATCTATGACAACCTTATCATATTCGTCAAAGCCTGCTGCTCTCTTCTCTTTTCCCGCTTCCTTCATCTGTGAAAGACATTCGGCATCTCCCTTTATGGGGAACAGCTTAACATCCTGAGCAGCTCCATTTTCCTCAGCGAGCAGCTCTAATGCTCCCTTCACTACAGGTTCAACCGTATCTCCGTAAAATATGGCCTTTACCCTGCTCCTTGATATACAGGAAGCCAGCTCTTCCTCTGTAAAGCCTTTATCGAAGGGCACCGCCACTCCGCCGCCGCAGGCCACTGCCAGGAAGGCATTGAACCACTCATAGCTGTTGTCCCCGATGATTCCTATGGGGGAGTGACACAGTCCCTGCGCCATCAGTTCACTACCTAAGTTTTCAGCGTCTTCAAGCATCTGCTCGTATGTCACTGGCACTATATTCTTCTTTTTATCCTTAACCTTAAAGGCGTACTTAGTCGGATATTGTTTCTCCACATTGAAGATTACTTCTCTTATAGTTCTGCCGTAATTTATAAATTTCTCTTTACACATTTTCCCTTGTCATTGTGAAAAACATGCCTGCTCTCCTCAATGGTTCCTTTCTGAGCTTTTTATGGTGAATGGCCTTATGGAAGGCGTCGGACCTTCAGCCATAACATTTTTATTATATACCGCCATCCTCTTTTAGTCAATGTGACCCTCTTTTATTTTCTCCCAAAAGCAAGGGGATTAAATCCTCACGCTTGGCCTTTGCCAAGGCTTTCCGCACCATAGACCTGTTTCCCCTTTTATTGTAATGAATAAGGGCTCTCTGCATTTTCTTCTCCTCCAAGGATTTAGCCACATATACGGGCTCCATGGTGAAGGGGTCCAGCTCCGTATAGTATTCGCAGGTCGCCAAGGTTCCCGGCGTAGGATAAAAGTCCTGGACCTGGTCTGGAATAAAGCCGTACGCCTTCAAGAACAGGGCCAGCTCCACGGCTTCCTTAAGGCTGCTACCCGGATGACTGGAAATCAAGTAAGGTATCAGGTATTGCTTGAGCCCCAGCCGTTTATTGGTTTCACGGTATTTCTTATCGAAGGCTAAAAAACTGTCCTTTGAGGGCTTCTTCATGTGATAGAGCACCTTGTCCGAGATGTGCTCCGGGGCCACCTTTAAGGTGCCGCTTACATGATACTTGCAAAGCTCTTCGATGAATTCATCCTTTCTCTTATCAGCCATCAGGTAGTCATACCTGATACCTGAGCGTATGAAAACCTTTTTAACCCCATCCAGAGCCCTAAGCTCCCGCAAAATATCCATATACTCTCTGTGGTCAACCTCCATGTGAGAGCACACGCCGGGATAGAGGCAGTCTTTGTTTGGGCAGACGCCTCTTTTCAGTTGAAGGCTGCAGGCCGGCTTTCTGAAATTGGCCGTCGGACCTCCCACATCGTGGATATAGCCCTTGAAGTCCTTCTTTTCAGTCAGCTTTTTAGCCTCCTCTTTTATGGATTCCTTGCTCCTGCTTCTCACCTGTCTTCCCTGGTGATAGGTGATGGCGCAAAATCCGCAGCCCCCGAAGCAGCCCCTGCTGCTCACCAGGCTGAACTTTATTTCCTTGAAGGCGGGAACGCCACCTTTATCATCGTAAATGGGATGCCATTCTCCCTCAAAGGGCAAGGAATACACATCATCCAGCTCTTCCCTCTCCAAGGGCGGCTGAGGTGGATTTTGGACCACATAGATATTGTCCGTATATTTTTCCGCCAAAGCCTTGGCATAGATGCTGTCATTGTTTCTGTACTGTATTTTGAAGCTTTCAGCATAGGCCCTTTTCCCCTCAGGGCTGTCTTCCGAGATGAGGCTGTATTCAGGCAGCATAAGACTGTCCTTTTCACCTATTATCTCCAATTCATCAAGTCTGGAGGTTTTCCAGCAGGTTCCTCTTATCCAGGTTATATCCGCAATCGAAATACCGCCTTCCAAGGCTTCCGCTATTTCGATTGCGGTTTTTTCACCCATGCCGTATATGAGTAAATCAGCCTTGGCGTCCAAGAGTATGGAACGGCGTACTTTGTCGCTCCAATAGTCGTAGTGGGCCAGCCGTCTCAAGGAGGCTTCCAAGCCTCCTATTATGATAGGCACATCCTTATAGGCTTCCCTTGCTCTGTTGGAATATACTATTACAGCTCTGTCCGGCCGGAGTCCCGCCTCACCGCCGGGAGCGTATTCATCCACACGTCGTCTGTGCTTAAAGACGGAATAGTTGTTCACCATAGAATCTACTACGCCGCTGTTTATGAGGAAGCCAAGTCGAGGCCTTCCAAAGCGCTTGAAGTCCTGACAATCCTTGTAATTAGGCTGTGGAAGGATGGCCACCTTGTATCCGTAGCGTTCCAAAAGTCTGCCGATTATGGCCGTGCCGAAGGAATGATGGTCCACATAGGCGTCTCCTGTAACTATGACAAAATCCACCTGTTCCCAGCCTCTTTCTTTCACTTCCTCCATGGTTATGGGTAAAAACATACTAAACCTCTTCTTAAAAACATGGAGAGCATCAACGTGCTCCCCAAATTTGCTTTATTTTATCTATCTTGTTCCCTTGTCATAAGGAATTCCCTCTGCCTTAGGAACTCTTGAATTCTTAGAGGTAAAGGCTAAAACTATGAGGGTTATGATGTAAGGCATCATCCTGTAAACATAGGGGCTTATGCCTATTTCCGCCAGCATATATCTGCCGTCTCCGTTTATGTCTAAAGTGGCGTATACTGCGGCAATACATTTGAACAGTCCGAACAGCAAGCTGGAAAAAGCTATGTTTATAGGCGTCCAGTTTCCGAAAATCATTACTGCCAGAGCCAAGAATCCATATCCGGCAACTTCTCCTGTGGAGGTGGCATTTGCCGTGGTCAGGGCGTAGGTAAAGCCTCCCATTCCGGCTAACAGGCCTGAAAGAATTACTCCTATGTACCTCATCTTATAGACATTGATACCCAAGGAATCCGCCGCTTGAGGGTTCTCGCCGCAGGCGCGAAGTCTGAGCCCTGTTCTCGTCTTATACAAGAATATGGACACGGCGATGAATACTAAAAGGCAGATATATGTGGAAAGATATACCTTGTTAATGAAGATGTCCAATAGGAATCCCCAGCTGTAATCCTTGGGCAATCCGAAGGTGGCAGGCTTTATCATAAACCAGCCCGCTGCTCCTCCCGTAGCCATACCCATATTGTTCTGCTGTGCTATAACATTTATAAAGAACATTACCAAGGCCGGTGAAAGCATGTTAAGTGCAGTACCGCCTATGGTCTGGTCAGCCTTCAGATTTATGGCTGAAAATGCCAGCAGCAGGGAGAATATACCTCCCATAACAGCTGCAACCAGCAGTGTGAGAATTAAAAGAAGCTGTCCCTGTTCCTGTCCGAAAATTCCGTTTTCCTGCATGATTCTTATAAAGAGAACTCCCATGAAAGCACCGAATACCATGATACCTTCCAAGGCAAGGTTTATAACTCCGGATCTTTCCGCACAAACTCCTGCCAAGGCTACCAGCATCAAGGGAACTGCATAAAGCAATGTCTGTTGAATTAAGAATACCATTACTTGTTCCCTCCTTCCGGATTAAGCTGAGGTACAGGCTCCTGAACATTTTTAATTTCTCCCTTGGCCTTCTCCGTCTTCTTTTTCTCTCTCTTGTTTATCAAGCCCTTAAAGAACATAGCAAAGGCGCTGAGGTAAACGATAGTTGCTATTATGATGTCCGATATGAATTCGTTGTAGGCAGTTAAGTATTTCAACTGAAGTCCGGCTATGTTCAGCATGGACATGAAAATACCCGAGAAAATCACACCTATGGGGTGATTGGATGCCAAAAGGGCTACGGGGATTCCGTTGAAGCCTTCTGCCGGCAGGTTCATATAGGTGGACCAGAAAAACTCAGTGTTTCCGGCCAAGTAGTAAAGGGCTGCTCCTCCCGAAGCAAGACAGCCGGATATTACCATGGAAAGTACGATATTTTTCTTATCGTTTATACCTGCATATTTTGCAGAGTGACGGTTCATACCGCAAGCCTTCAGCTCATATCCGAAGGTGGTTTTGGACATGATAACCCACATAGCCAAGGCTATGATACAGGCTATCCAAAAGCCTCCGTTGGCCTGAGAGCCGGGGAAGAGAATATCCATACCTAATTTAGGTGTCACTACTCCCACATTTTCCAGAGGGATTACAAAGCCAACCTTTCCTCCGTCTGCTCCGTTTTTAAATACATCGTGGGTATGGAACCACCAGGTTACAAGATTGGCTGCAATCCAGTTGGTCATTATACAGGTAATAACTTCGTTGATATTCAGGTAGGCCTTGAATATGCCGGGGATGGCGCCCCAAAGGCCGCCTAAAACCACTCCTGCAAGAAAAGCTCCCAGCCATGCCATCCACGTAGGACAGCCGGACCAACCAAGCCAAAGGCCTACGGTTATGGTTCCTGCGGTACCCATGAGGTACTGGCCTGCTGCTCCTATGTTAAAGAGCCCCGTCTTGAAAGCTACCGCCACGGAAAGTCCTGTCATTATAAGGGGTGTGGTTCTGAACAGCATGTTGCCGAAGTTTACAGGATTGAAACCGAAAGAAAGAGCGCCGTCAGGGCCTCTTCCCGTACTGAACACACCTAAGAACACCAGCTTTGTACCTTCCCATATACCCTTCAGGGATATGGTATCCTTTGTCAGTCCTACGGCCACGATAATTACGGTTCCTACGGCCATTCCTATGATTATGGAAATCAAGGCGGCATATATGGCCTTGGCACTGTCTGATCTGTACCACTTGGCTTTGCCTGTATCAGGATCTAATCTAAGCATTTATTCCGCCTCCTTTCCCTGTCGTCTCGCACCGGACATATAGAGGCCCAGCTCTGAAGCGTTAGTCTTTTTCGGGTCTAATTCGCCCACTATTTCACCCTCATACATTACGAGGATTCTGTCGGAAAGTCCCAAAACCTCTTCCAGCTCAAGGGACACCAGAAGTACAGCTTTTCCCTTGTCTCGCTGAGCAATAAGCTGCTTGTGTATGTACTCTATGGCTCCTACGTCCAAGCCTCTGGTGGGCTGAACAGCCACAATCAGGTCTTCGTTTCTGTCCAGCTCTCTGGCGATTATGGCCTTTTGCTGGTTTCCTCCCGACATGGAGCGGGCGATGGTAGTCGGTCCCTGACCGGAACGCACGTCATACTGCTCGATAAGGTTTTCGGCATATTTTCTCACTTCGTCGAATTTTATGAAGCCGAAGTGCTGAAAACGGCCTTCGCAGTGCCTCTGGAGGACCATATTTTGCTCCAAGGTGTAATCCAACACCAAACCGTGCTTATGTCTGTCTTCGGGAATGTGGCTCATTCCTGCTTGATTTTTCTTCTTTATGCTACAGGAGCTTATGTCTTTTCCGCATAGCTCAATTTTTCCGCCTGCCAGCTTTTCCAGGCCTGTCAGACCGTGGATAAGCTCCGTCTGACCGTTACCGTCTATTCCGGCTATACAGAGGATTTCTCCTCTTCTCACGGAGAAGGATACGTCTTTAACCGCATCATTGTTGTGAAGCTTGGATGCCACCCTCATATTCTCTACCTTGAGGACCACGTCTTCGGCAGTTCTGTCATCCTTGACCACCTCCAACTGAACGGGCCTTCCCACCATCATGTTGGAAAGCTCCTGCTTGTTGGTATCTTTAGTATCTACGGTACCGATATACTTTCCTTTTCTCAAAACCGTAACCCTGTCGGCCACGGCCATAATTTCATTTAATTTATGGGTAATAAACAAGATGGATTTGCCTTCCTCGGCAAAGCCTCTCATAATTTTCATAAGTTCTTCTATTTCCTGGGGAGTCAGTACGGCGGTGGGCTCGTCAAAAATGAGGATCTCGTTTTCCCTGTAAAGCATCTTGAGAATTTCCACTCTCTGCTGCATACCTACGGTGATATCCTCCACCTTGGCGTCTACATCCACCTTAAGACCATAGCGTTCAGAAAGCTCCAATACCTTCTTCCTGGCCTCTCTTTTCTTGAGAAAACCCAGCTTGTCCGTGGTTTCCGCACCTAAAATTATATTGTCTAAAACAGTAAAGACATCTATCAGCTTGAAATGCTGATGAACCATGCCTATGCCTAATGCGGTAGCATCGTTGGGGTTGTTTATCTTTACCGTATTTCCTTCTTTTCTGATTTCGCCGGCTTCCGGCTGATACAGGCCGAAAAGTACGCTCATGAGCGTAGATTTTCCTGCACCGTTTTCTCCTAATAACGCATGGATTTCGCCCTTTTTCAGCTTAAGGGTTATATCATCGTTGGCCACGATGCCGGGGAATTCCTTGCGTATGTTGTTCATCTCTATTATATATTCAGATGCCATATTTTCCTTGCCTTTACTTGCCTTCATAAATGACTTTCAGCGGAAGTCTCTTCCTAAAAAGCCCTCACAGATTCTAAACTACAGTTATAATAAAGGGGGAATATTATTCCCCCTTTACTTATCAGTCAGCTTGTTATACAGCCTTGGGTTTACTATTGTACAAAAGTTACATTAGGTAAGCCTTTTTTGCTCGGATCTGAAACATCACTGCTGTTGTCTACAGTTATTTCACCGCTCTTAATCTTTGCATAGAGAGCATTGTAATCGTCAACAGACCAATTCTTCAGTGACCAAGTATCTACGGGAAGGCCTATTGCATCGCTTTCTGCTCCGAGAACCATCTGTCCCTTGATAAGCTTTCCGTCTGTGTAGAACTTAGTGAGAGTCTGCTCTACAGATCCTGCCAGGTTCTTCATAGCGGAAGTGATAAATCTGTCGGAAAGGATGCTCTGATCGGAGTCAACTCCGATGAGGTACTGGTCTACTGCTTCTGCGGCAGCAATACCGGAGCTGAACATAGTTCCTCCGCAAACGAATACTACTTCTGTACCTGCTTCGTACCAACCGCTGAGCATAGCCTGAAGCTCGGGAGATGCGTTGAAGTTTGAACCGTATTCCCAAGAATATCTCATTTCGACCTTCTTGTCCAATTCAACTGCTGCAGCGCTTGCGCCCTGAACATATCCGTAACCGTATCTGTTGCAAGCGTGAACAGTACCGCCGCCACCACCGGAGAAGCCTAATTTTTCAAAGCCTTCCATAACAGCAGCATATCCGGCAAGGTATCCCACCTGCTCTTCTTTGTAGGAAATACCTACTAAGTTGTCATAACCCATATCCCAACCGTCGATGAAGATAAACTGAACCTTGGGGAATTTAGGAACTACTGATTTAAGAGCCTTTTCCTGAAGGAATCCGGGAGTTACGATAGCCTTAGCTCCGGCTTCGCAAGCGTCGGTGAGGGCCTTAATTCTGTCGGCATCGGTAGCTGAGCTTCCGTTGGCCGGCTGGTAGTACTTATAGGTCAGTCCATTCTGGGATGCATAGGATTTTACTCCGTTCCAGGTATACTCGTTGAAGGAGCCGTCCTTGAGCTGTCCAACGTCGGTAACCATAGCGATTTCGTAGGTACCGTCAGCGGATTCAACCGTATCGGGAATGGCATCATAGCCTTTAACAGTGGTGTCACCACCCTGGTCTCCGCCATCGTTTCCGCTATTGTCGGTCTTGCCGCATGCGGAAAAACCGAATGCCATTACTGCACAAAGCAATAATGCTAATAATTTCTTCATTTTTTCTTCCTCCTAAATGAATAATAAAGCTACTCGCTGCATACAATTATAATACATATAAAGGAAAAGGGGAAGCACATTTTTGCCAAATTGCTATTTACTTTCCTTACCTTATTATATAAAATCAACTTTAAGAAAAATAATTTTATGGAGAAAATTTATGAACATAGATATTTTGCGAGAAAAAATGGCCTCTCACGTGCCCGGTGTGGTTGGAAAGCAGAAGGAATACGCAGTTATGCTGCTCCTGGTGGAAAAGGACGGTGAATTGCACCTCCTCTTTGAAAAGCGCACAAGCCACATTATACAGCCGGGAGACGTATGCTTCCCCGGTGGGAAAATAGATGATGGCGAAACCGTGCTTGAATGTGCCCTCAGAGAAACGGAAGAGGAAATCGGCATCGCCGAGGAAAATATAGAGGTCTTGGGCCGCTTCGATTCTATCCTGGAGGTGAGCCGTGTAAGAATACACACCGGTGTGGGAATAGTAAAAAAAGAAGCCCTGGAAAATCTCACCCTTTCCCATTGCGAGGTTGACGAGGTTTTCACCGTGCCTCTTAAGTTTTTCATCGATGCCTCCCCCATTGTTTTCGAGGGAAAGGTCTATCAGGATACCGAGGGCTTTCCTTACACTGAGTCAGGCATAAGATCGGACTATACCTGGCGTGTAGGGCACCAGAAAATATACATATACCACTGGGAGGATTATATAATATGGGGCCTCACCGCAGAGATCTCCAAATGGTTTGCCGACTATATCTACGGCCGTTTAGAGCTGCCGGTGTTGAAGTAAGGCCCTATTCATCCCACGATAAAAGCCCCTGAAAAGGGGCTTATCTATTTCAAGCAAATTATTCTTAATTTAAGATTTCGCAACCGTTAAAGTCAACGCCTATCATTTCTTCCTTGTCGGCACTGAGGGATACTACAAAATCCATACCGTAATTCTTGGAAATATCCTTAAGTCTTTCAACGAACTCAGGCAGATCTCCCAAGGTGAAGTCCGCATGCTTCAAAATGCTGTCTATGAATATAGTTTCGATGTCGTGATCCGAGCTGATAATTCCGTAGAGGAAACCTATGTATTCATCGCTGTTTGTAACATGCTCGAAATCTTCCATGCAGATAACTCTTATTCTATATTTAAGGTCGTACATAAGTCTCTGATTCTTGTTGATGAAGATTATGCTACCTTTGCTTCTCTCTACCGCTTCATTAGCGATGTCTATCATCTGCTTTGTCTTGCCGCTTCCCTTATGTCCTACCAATAATTTAACCATAATGGCCACCTCCTGTAATTTGCTTTATTGCTTTTTATTAGATAGAGTATACAATACTTCTTTCTATTTTTCAACTGTTATTTCATACTGCATAGCGCCCTACTGACAGGGGAAATCTATCTTGCCCGGAAATCTATCTCCGTTGAAAATCTATCTTGCCCGGAAATCTATCTCCTTTGAAAATCTATCTTGCCCGGAAGTCTATCTCCTTTGAAAATCATACCAATCGGACCTTTTTCTCTCCTTTGGCTAAAGAAACCCTCTAAATCATCATACCAAAGCGAGTTAAAGCACCAAAAAGGTATGATATTTCCCGAAGAAGTGCCTAAAACCGCCGATTTTATCACACCAACTGCCTCATTTCCCCTCAATTGGTATGATTTTTCGGTGTAAAGCGGAATTCCAGGAGTTGCACATTTTCTCAAGCATATCATACTGTCGGAGACTCGGTGTAACTCGGAACTCCAGGAGTTGCACATTTTCGCAAACCTATTATACTATCAGAAGCTATATACATATTACGAAGTCATCCCTGCCCTCATTCCGTGGCGGCCTTCAGCCTCAGCTGGCCACAGGCTCCGTCGATGTCGTCGCCCAGCTCCCGTCTTATAGTAGAGGGAATTCCCATGTCTTCCAGCTGTTTTCTGAAGAGCTCCGCCCCCTTTCTGTCCGTAGTCTTAAGGCCTGTCTCCTCCACCGCATTAAGTGGAATCAAATTCACATGGCAAAGCATGCCCTTAAGAAGCTTTCCCAAGGCTGTCGCCCCTTCCTTGCTGTCGTTTACGCCTTTCACCAGAGTGTACTCAAAGGTTATGCGTCTCGATGTTTTTTCCGTATACTCTCTACAGGCTGCCAGCAGTTCCCCTATGGGATATTTCCTATTTACAGGCATGAGATTGCTTCGGGATTCATCGTCGGTATGATGAAGGGAAATGGCCAGATTTATCTGAGGAAAATCTTTGGCGAACTCCCTTATTTTCGGCACTATTCCGCAGGTGGACACGGTGATGTTTCGCATGCCGATATTGAGGCCTTTCGGATTGTTGACCAGTTTCAGAAACTTGGATACATTTTCATAGTTGTCGAAGGGCTCTCCCGTGCCCATGATGACGATGTGGTTGATTTTCTCGCCCGTATCCTTTTCCACAGCCAAAATCTGCCCTAAAATCTCTCCGGCTTCCATATTCCTCAAGAGACCGTCCAAGCCGGAGGCGCAAAACTTGCATCCCATGCGACACCCCACCTGGGAGGACACACATATGGAATTTCCAAACTTGTATTTCATGAATACACTCTCTATCCGGTTGCCGTCACTAAGCTCCAGGAGATATTTTCTCGTGCCGTCTATCTTGGATTTCTGTACCTTAACCACCTTGGGCATGCCGATTAGGGTTCTTTCCCTCAGCTTTTCCCTCAGGTAAGCGGGGATATTGGTCATTTCGTCGAAATCCGTCACCCCGCGGTGAATCCAACTGAAAATCTGGCCGCCGCGAAACTTTGCTTCTCCTAAATCCACCGCCAGCTTTTCCATTTCCTTTATATCTAAACCTGTTAATTCAGTCATAGCTTTTGCCCTCTTTCTTTCCTAGGTGCAGTATACCATAATCACAGCCCCTTTTACAGAAAAATGTTTTCCCATATTCAAAGGCTTTCTGCGGAAGGTCCGCTGAAAATCATATCATCTGGCTATTGATATTTTCTCGGTTTTAATGTACTATAATTCTATATAGGTTGGCGCAAATTATATAAAAACGAAAGGAAAATTGGAAATGGATGAATTTAACAACGCAGTAGCCGCTCCTAAAAAGAGCAATGTGAAATATATAGTGATAGCTGCTGCTGTATTGGCGGTTTTAATCTTAGGTTATGTTTTTGCCTCCGGTATGTTAGGCGGCGGCTCTCCCAAGGATATCGCCTTTAACGCATTGTCGGATTTTATCAAGGATACAAGCAATCCTCTTGATTCTGAATTCGGCTTATCCGACATTACTAAGAAAGCTCAGGAGCAGAGTGAGGTTTCTGCGAAGCTGGTGCTGGAGTCATCAGACACCGTACCTATGCTCAATATGTTTAAGGGGGCATATTTAAATCTTAAGGCTGCCAGCAATGGTACTTCTTCCTTAGCTGAATATGGATTCGGTATAGGCGACAAAGGCCTCTTATCCTTTATCATGCAGGCAGATGACCAGAAGCTGACAGTAGCTGTTCCCGCTCTCATGAAGGATGCTTTGGAGGCTGACCTGTCAGGAGACCTGGAAGCTAAAATGGAAGCTTCTCCTCTCATGTCCTCCATGTTCGGCACAAACTCCGCTGAATTTGTAAAGATGCTTCAGCAGGCTACATCAGCTACATATATACAGAAATTCCAAGCTATGCCCTCATTTATAAGCAATCACAAGGGCCTCAACAAGGCTTGGGAGGATCTTAAGAAGAGTTCTACAGTAACGGAAGTTAAGGGTGATTTCCCTGCTACATATAACGGAAAAGATGTTAAAGCAAACCACTATGAAATCGTTTTCGAAAAGGCTGAAGTGGTTAAGTTCTTCGAGACTTTGAGAGATATAGCCTTTGATGATCCCGAATTCAAGGAAAATGTTACAGACCTTTTATATTCCAATCTGAGCATGCAGGCTTCCTACGGAGATACTCCCACATTAGAAGAAATGAAGGCCGATGTGACAGAAGCTATCGAGAACTTCAAGAATTCCGATGAGAAGGTACCTACCTTTGCTATAGAAACTGTAAACAAGAAGCTTTCCAAGTTGGAAGTAAAGACTACTGCCGACGGAAAGCCTTTGACAATCACACTTTTAGCTAAGGGTGGAAACTGCCAGTCTGAAAATATGGATATAACCGTTGGCACCGATGAAGGCAGCCTGGTTATAACAAAGACAGGCGGTTGGGACGGCAAGGTATATAAGGGAGACTTCCAGTTAGCCCTTCAAGCTGCTGAGATTCCTGATCCTATCTCATTAAATGTGAACTATGACTATGACAAATCTTCCAAGGAAGGCAACTTCTCTATTGCTGCCACTCAGTCAGGTGTTTCTGCGGCAGAACTGAAGGTATCAGGCAAATACGAGGATATCAAAAAGGGAAGCGGCT
The DNA here is from genome assembly GCA_041854955.1 of Anaerovoracaceae bacterium. Classification (GTDB taxonomy): domain Bacteria; phylum Bacillota; class Clostridia; order Peptostreptococcales; family Anaerovoracaceae; genus CAMENZ01. Next base: position 12,605 of record JBHADF010000071.1, read on the forward strand.
TCAAGTACGTATTCAATGATGCCAAGCTCAGCATGTCCGGTATCACCTATGCAACCTTAAGCGGTAACCTTAAGCTTTCCACCGACAAGGTAGAAACCTCCAGTGCACAGCTTGATTCCATGAAGAAGAGAGACATCTTCAAGTTGTCCGAAAAGGATGCCGAGAAGCTGGCAGCAGAAATTTCCAAGAACATGGAAATTCTCCAGGGTTCACTCTTCGGAGGTTACATGTAATATAGCTTTACAAATCAGCCCCGCCCAAGCGGGGCTTTTCTATTGAAAGAACCCCTCCTCACAGCAATATCAAACTGTGAAAAGGGGTTCTCTTGTTTTAGTAATTCAGCTTTATCCTCTAGGTTACTGCTTCTTGCCCTTTCTCTGAACCAGCTTTACCATCTCTACGACAGGTATTATCATAAAGGCCAAGCCTAAGGCTATGGCGTATTCAGGCAGGCTGATATGCTCGAAATCAAAGGCCTGAGCAAAGAATGGAACATATATTACCATAGTGGTACAGATCAGGCTGGCAATACCCGCACCCAGCAAAGCCTTGTTCCCATACTTGATGCCGAAAAGGCTTCCTCTCTGGGAACGCATATTGAAGCTGTGGAAAATCTCTGCCATGGACATGGTCAGGAAGGCCATGGTCATTCCGTCGGAGCTGGCTGTAATTTCCCAAAGGCCCGACTCCATATAGTGTCCTATGAAATAGGCTGCTAAAGTAAGGATTGATACAGAAATTCCCTGATATATCATATCGAGCCCCAAGCCGCCGGAGAAAATACCCTCCGAGGTCTTTCTGGGTTCCTTTTCCATTATGTCCGCTTCTGCTCTTTCCATGCCCAAAGCAAGAGCCGGGAAAGAGTCCGTAATCAGATTTATCCAAAGCAGGTGAACCGGCTTCAGGATTACAAAGCCTAAGAGAGTGGCAGCAAAAATGCTTATAACCTCACTCATATTGGAGGCCAAAAGGAACTGGATGGATTTCCTTATGTTATCGTAAATTCTGCGGCCCTCTGATACTGCTCCCACTATGGTGGCAAAGTTGTCATCGGCCAATACCATATCTGCTACATTCTTTGTAACATCGGTTCCGGTAATACCCATGCCCACGCCGATATCGGCGGTCTTAATGCTGGGAGCATCGTTTACACCATCTCCCGTCATGGCCGTTACATAGCCCTTTTTCTGCCACATCTGGACGATGCGCACCTTGTGTTCAGGCTGGACACGGGCATATACGGTAATTTCTTCTATAGCCTTTTCAAATTCTTCATCGCTGAGATCATTGAGCTCTGCTCCCGTAATAGCTCTCCTACCGGGTGCTAATATTCCCAGCTCTCTACCTATGGCGGAGGCCGTATCTACATGGTCTCCTGTTATCATAATAGGCCTTATTCCTGCCTTGTTGCACTGAACAATAGCATCCTTCACCTCCGGTCTTACCGGGTCTATCATGCCCTCCAAGCCTAAGAAGCAAAGCTCCTTCTCCAAGGCCTCCGATGAAATCTCATCGGGCAGTTCATCATGATAGGTCATGGCGGCCATGAGCACTCTCAAGGCTCTGTCGGCCATGTCCTTGTTGGCTTTTATGATGGCCTGCCTGTCATCTTCCGTAATGGGAACTATCTGACCATCCTTGTATATTTTAGTGCATCTTTTTAGGATTTCGTCCGGTGCACCCTTAGTAAACTGTAAAACCTTTCCTGTAGACTTATCCTTGTGCAGGGTTGACATCATCTTTCTGCCGCTGTCAAAGGGAACTTCAGATATACGAGGCATTTCCGTCTCCACATCACTCTTTTTTATACCCAATTTATGTGCATAATTTACAAGAGCACATTCTGTCGGCTCACCTATAGCAGACTGGTCGTCTCCTTCTATCTTTGCATCTGAGCAAAGGGCCATGGCCTTAGCCATAAGCTTTTCATCGTCGCCGTAGTACTCTACCACCGTCATCTTGTTTTGGGTCAGGGTTCCTGTCTTATCTGAGCATATTATCTGAGCACAGCCTAAGGTTTCAACCGCTGTCAGCTTTCTGATTATGGCATTTCGCCTGGACATATTGGTTACACCGATGGATAAAACGATGGTAACTACAGCAGCCAGGCCTTCCGGTATGGCCGCCACCGCCAAGCTTACGGCTATCATAAAGGTATCAAGCAAAACCTTTCCGTCTATGTTTTCCGCTCTGAAAAGGCTCACTGCAAAGACTATGGCGCATATACCAAGAACCAATACGGTAAGTAGCTTGGAGAGCTGGGTCAGCTTTATCTGGAGGGGAGTTTTTCCCTCTTCGGCCAAAGCCAGAGCATTGGCTATCTTTCCCATTTCCGTGTCCATACCGGTTCCCACCACTATGGCTATTCCGCGGCCGTAAACCAGGGTGCTTCCCATATAGACCATATTGCTTCGGTCTCCTAAGGGGATTTCCTTTTCGCCGTTAAGCTCCAAGGTCTTTTCCGTTTTATCTACAGGCACGCTTTCCCCCGTAAGGGCTGCTTCCTCCACCTTCATGCTGGCGCACTGCATTATTCTGCAATCGGCGGGAATGGCATCTCCTGCTTCTAAGATTACCACATCTCCTACCACAAGATTTTCGCTGCGGACTATTTCGATTCTGCCGTCCCTTAAAACCTTGCTGGTAGCCGCCGCCATTTCCTGAAGGGCCTCAATGGCCTTTTCCGCCTTGCTTTCCTGATACACGCCCAATACGGAGTTGATTATTACCACCGCCATTATTATTATAACATCGGTGAAGTCTTCTCCCGCATAGAAAGAAGTCACTCCGGAAATTATGGCTGCTCCTATGAGTATTATTATCATAGGGTCTGCCAGCTGGGACAGGAATCTTTTCAACAGAGAGTCCTTTTTCGCCTCTTCCAGGCGGTTCTTTCCGTTAAGCTCCAGTCTTTTTTCCGCCTCCTGAGTAGATAAACCCTCTTCTGTAGATTCCACACTTGTAAAAATCTCTTCGATAGGTGTTAAATAGTGTTTCATAATTTCTTACCTTTCTGCAAAAGTCCTTCATAGAGGTAAAAAAGACTTTTACCATATTACATATGATAAAAGTCTTACTATTTCAGATATCTGCGAACCGAATTCGGTCGTCATGACGCAAAATATCACGCCCGAAGGCGCCAGTTACTCCCTCTTATTACAATAAAGATATTTTATTGCAAATCCCTTGTTCTGTCAATGGCTAAATGGAAATATGTCTTCTCCAAAGGGATATGTTTATTTAAGGGCATTTTCCTCTCCTGCCTCTTCAAATAAATGGCAGGCTATACTGTGCTCAGCAGTTATGTCCTTCAGCTCAGGTCTTTCCTTCAGGCATATTTCCATACACTGAGGGCATCTGTTTTGGAAGGGGCAACCGACAGGGACATCCAAAGGACTGGGGGCTTCGCTTTCCAAGCTTTCTATAGGTTTTGAAAAATCCATATTTACATCAAATATAGATGCCAACAGGGCCTTTGTGTAAGGATGTAATGCCTTTGTCGCTATATCCTTTCCCGGTAACACTTCCACCACATTTCCAAGATACATTACAGCCATTTGATGGGCAAAGCTCTGCACTAAAGCTATGTCATGGCATATAAAGCCTATGGTTATGCCCTTTTCTCTTTGAATTTTGGTTATGAGCTCGATGATGGTTTTTTGTACGGAAACATCCAGTGCACAGGTGGCCTCGTCCATGATTATTATCTCCGGCTCCAAAGCCAACGCCCTGGCTATGGCAACCCTTTGCTTCTGGCCGCCGCTCATATTGTGAGGATACCTGTCGGCAAAGCTTTCCGGCAGCTCCACCATCCCCAAAAGTTTGGTCACTACTTGATTTTTGTCGGCTCTCTTTATACGCTTAAAATTTTTCAGAGGCTCATATATTATGTCTCTCACTTTCATCTTAGGGTTGAAGGAAGATGTTGGGTCCTGAAAGACCATTTGAATATGCTGACGGTTCAGCCTCTGTTCTTCACCTCTGAGCTCTGTAATATTCCTTCCTCTATATATGATTTCCCCTTCCGTGGGTTTGTCCAGAGACACGAGAAGCCTCATAAAGGTACTCTTTCCGCAGCCTGACTCCCCTACAAGCCCCAAGGTTTCTCCCTTATACATCTTCAGGCTTACATCATTGTTGGCTATGAGAGTCCTTCCGTGAGATGCGGGAAAATGGCGGCTTACATGCCTTGCTTCCAAGATGACTTCTTTTTTATCACACAAATCGCTCACCTCCTAAGGACGGTACCGCTGCCAGCAGGGTCTTAGTGTAATCCCTTTGAGGATTCCCCAATATTTCCTCCCTCTCTCCCTGCTCCACTATATCACCGTTTTTCATCACTATGATATAGTCCGACATATATGCGGCGACACCTATGTTATGTGTTACCAGCACTATCCCTGCTTCGTATTCATCTCTCAGCTCCATCATCTGCCTTACTATCTGGGCCTGAGTGGTCACATCCAAGGCAGAGGTTGGTTCATCAGCCAAAAGTAATTCAGGCTCGTAGGTCATGCTCATAGCAATGCCTACCCTCTGTCTCATTCCTCCGGAAAGCTGGAAAGGATATGAATTCATCACATTTTCCGGGTCCGGCAAATGCATGCGCTCCAGCATTTTTACCGCCTTGTCCCAGGCCTCCCCTTTAGAAATTTTTTCGTGGGTCATAATGTATTCGGTAAATACCTTATCTATCCTTTTCGTCGGATTCATCATTGCCCCGCTATCCTGGAATATCATGGATATTTTCTTTCCACGCATGGCGTTCCATTTTTCCTTGGAGTAGGATAAGAGGGATTCCCCGTCCAAAAGTATGTCTCCACAAGACACCCTGCCCCCTAAGGGCAAAAGGCCTAAAACAGCTCTGATGACAGAGGTTTTCCCGCTTCCCGATTCTCCCACAAGACTTACGATTTGCCCCTTCTTTACAGTCATGCTGAAGTCTCTTACCACCGGATTATCTTTGTATGATATTGTTATATTCTCTACTCTTAGCATTTTTTAACCCCTTATTCCGACTTCGGATCCAAAATATCACGGATTGAATCTCCCAGCATATTGAAGACTACTACTACTATGAATATGGCCAAGCCGGGGAAAAGCATGAGCCAGGGTGCAGTCTGCATAGAGGCTCTGCCCTCGTTTAGCATATATCCCCATTCCGGTGTAGGTGGCTTTGCGCCAAAGCCCAAAAATGACAGGGCAGCCAGCTCCAGCATCATGGAGCCTATGTCCGTAGCCGCCGTTATAATAAGCGTAGGCAAAGCGTTAGGCAGCATATATCTCAGCAGCATGTAAGGCGTTTTTGAGCCTGTCACCACAGCTGCCGACACATAGTCTCTATCACGTATTTTCAACACCAGGGATCTGGCCAATCTGGCATATTTAGTCCAACTTACTATGACTATGGCGATGATGGCGTTTCTCACGCTGGCACCCATAATGCCCGCCACCGCCAAAGCCAGCACAAGGCCGGGGAAGGCCAACATCATATCTGCCAGGCGCATCAGGACTGCATCTACCCATCCGCGGAAATAGCCGGCAATGACTCCCAAAACCGTTCCTATCAAAAATACCAAAACCACTACGGAAAAGGTTGATGCCAGTGAAACCCTTGCGCCGTATATAACCCGGGCAAATATATCTCTGCCCAGCTTATCAGTACCGAATATATGCTCCCCGGAAGGCTCCAAAAGCGCATCTGTCAGATTCCCCTTGAGGGGGTCTATTCCCTTGGCGAAAACAGGAGCAAATATGGCCACCATTATGATAAGCAGTGCCAGAAAGAGAAAGACGGTAAATTGCTTATGAGATTTTAAAAATTGTAATACCTTCATCTTTCCTACTCCTTCAGTCTCATTCTGGGGTCTACATACACATAGGATGCATCAACCAGCAAATTTATAGACATATATATGAGGCACATCCACAGCACATAACCCTGAATCAAATTATAGTCGCTGGAGGCTATGGCAGACACTGCCAGATTGCCCAGTCCCGGATATGAAAATATAACCTCCACCACAGCAGTTCCTCCTAAAAGACTGCCGGCGGAAAGTCCCAGCATGGTTATCAGGGGCAACAAGGCGTTGGGAAATACATTACCCCAAATTATCTTAGATTTCCTTATGCCTCTTGCTTCCGCACCGACTACGTAATCCTGATTCAGTTCTTCCAAAACCGCCGTCCTCACCTGCCTTGTATACTTTGCCGCCATGGCTATGGCCAAGGTCAGAGCCGGAAGGAACAGTCCTTTAAAATCCCCGGAAGAGCTTATGACAGGAAACAGGTTGAGCCTGACGCAGAACATAAGCATGAGCAAAAGGCCTACCCAAAAGTTAGGCATGGATGCTCCTAAAAATGTAATTCCCCTTATGGAATAATCTATGATTGTATCCTTCTTCAGAGCCGACCATACACCTAAGGGCACGGATATTACAAGCATCATAATAAGGGACATTCCTGCCAGCTTCAAGGTTGGCCATATCCTTTGAACAAGCAGTTCCGTTACGGGCTTGTTGAGAGAATAGGACTTCCCAAAGTCCCCCTGAAGACAGTTGGACAGCCATCTGACATATTGAATGGCAAAGGGGTCATTAAGGCCCAGCTCCTCTCTGGTTTCCTGTACCACTTCCTCCGAAGGCATAACACCTGTGGCGGAAAACATATTTCTCACAGGGTCTCCCGGCGATAAATATGTGAGCAGGAAGGTCATAAAGCTTATTCCTATGAGCACTATTATTATCTGTATAATTCGACTGAGAATCTGCTTTTTACTCAAATCTTTACACTACCTTTCGATAAAAATATCTCCCTTTGCCAAATGAGGCACAGGCAAAGGGAGTAATATTCCGTCATTTAATTATGCAGCCGGTTTTATATCTGTTGTTATCCAGTAATAGTCAGCTGTATGTATTTTGGCGTCAGCAACCTTTTTTGAATATATCATGGATGAGTTATAGTATCCGTCTACGATGGCTACCGCATCATCTATGAGAATCTGCTGCATCTTGAATATAAGCTCGGATCGCTTTTCCATATTCATTTCGCTCTTCATCTTGTTATAGAGCGCATCATACTCCGGATTTGAATAACCGCAGTAGGTCGTGTCTGTTGCCCAGTTTGCCAAATATGCAAAAGGATCTCCTGTACCTACGGTCATCCAGTTGTTGTTATTGAGATCATATTCACCGGCGGATAACTTGGTCCACTGGTCATCTGCAGAACCGAAATCAGCGGTACACCCTATGCCAATCTCACTTAAGTATTGAATGTGAGCGTTGGCTAAATCATTTAAAAGCCTGTTTTCATAGGATACGTATCTCAGGTTTATGTTCTTTCCGTTCAATTCTCTGATACCGTCATTGTCGGTGTCCACAATACCTGCATCGTCTAAAAGCTTCTTTGCCTTTTCAGGATCGTAGGGATAAGCTTCCTCCAGCTTGTTATAACCGTAGTTTAAGGTTGACGGTAAAAGTGAGAAGCCCGGTGTATATAAACCGCCTATTGTCTTGGATTCACATATTGTTTTATAGTCGATACCCATGAGAATAGCCTGTCTAAGAGTCTTATTTTTCAATACTCCCTTGAAATTCATCCAAGCAAAGCCGCAGCGTACGCCTGATGCTATGGAAACGGTGAAATCAGGATTGTCCTGGAAGCTTTTAATGTCTGCAACATTGGTTATATTTTCAACCAAATCAACCTGACCGCTTTGGAGGGCCATGGTTTTAGCGGAAGCATCGCCCATGAAGAGAATCTTGATTCTGTCGTAGGGAACCTCTCCTCTGTAGTTAGGATTCTTTACCATATCGTATCCCACGCCTACACCGTTGAAGGACTCTACCATATAAGGGCCGGTACCTATAACTCCTGTATCGAAGTCCTTGGTTCCTTCCACATCGATGATGGCCATAGTCGGGTGAGCAAGCTGTCCGGGCAGGTTAACATAGGGCTTTGATGTTACGATTGTAACCGTATTGGCCTTGTCATCCGCCGTAACCTTTGCTTCATATTCCAGATATTTTTCCGGCTTTGCAGAGCCTTTAGGTCCTACTTCCTTTAAATAGTCGAAGGTAGCCTTTACCTTTGAAGCTGTCAGAGGTGTTCCGTTGGAAAAGGTTATGCCCTCTTTCAATTTTATCACCCATTCCGTATGCTCCTCATTGACAGTATAGCTTTCTGCCAGCCAAGGCTCTACCTCCATGGAGTCGTTAAACTTAAAGAGACCTTCACTCACACCGAAACGCATGCAGTTCCAGCCGCTGTTTTCATCCATTCCTGTGTTTAAAATACCGTCAGCAAACATCTGACAGCCGAAGTTGAGGACCTTCTCTCCTCCGTCACCCTGATTGGAGCCACCCTTGTCTCCGCAACCGGTGAACAGCATTGCCAGCATTACTGCCGACAAAACAATTGAAATAATTTTTTTCATCTTTCGTTCCTTTCCTTTTGAACATCACTCATTTAGCTACACTTTTCTCACGAAAAAGAAAAAGGCTGAATATTTGCATCCAACCTTAAAATACAACTGAATATGGCTCTGAATACACTGTAACTTTTCAATGTATACACGATTCCACCTCTATCAGAACAGGATTTCTCGTCTTCCGCAAGAACCTATGAAGAAAATGAGCAGGTTTCCTGACTTAAGCGTAAACATCCTCAGCGCCTTCCCAAGTTTTTATCCTCAGTGGCAAAATGCTTCGGACTGACTATCACAGTGACGGGATCGTCCCGGGTTCACACCGGCTTCCCTTTTACTCGAGCTATCTCGAACTCATCCTCTTCGGCATAGTAGCCGACTTATGAACTTTTGCCAGAATATATTACCATAAGGTGTTTGAAAAAGTCAATGTTTTTCAAAAGAATAGAAAAAGTGCAATACACCAATTGAGCTTTGCTCAGTATATTCCACCCTTCATATCTAAATCATTGGCTGATTTTTTTAACTCTTTTCATTATGATTTTGAAATATTTTCTTTGAATCATATCGTAAATATCTACTGCTATAAAGA
>JBHADF010000072.1:0-9977 GCA_041854955.1 Anaerovoracaceae bacterium
CCCCAACAATTCGTTGCTTAAGCTCATTAACTGCTTTGTTGGTAAATGATATAACTAAAATCTGTTTTGGATCTACATTCTTTTTCTCGACAAGATATTTGACCTTTGCGGCCACCGTAGTAGTTTTTCCTGCTCCGGCACCTGCGACAACAAGACAGTAATCTTCCTCAGTGAGAACAACTTTTCGCTGATCCTCATCAAGCATAATATTAGGGTCACATTCTTTTAATATATTGTCCAAATATTCTTTGTCTTTAGCCATCCGGATATTGACGAACCTATCATTTTGTTCATCAATTAGCGTTTCAAAGTGTGCATACTTATTGCAAATTCCCTCCACGTACTTACTATCAAGACCATTCTGTTTGCAAAAACTATCAAGCATTCCGCTGTTTTTGAGGACATAAAAATATTCCACAGTATTTCTATACTTTGGTAGAACATTTATGTATTCACTTTTCGGCACATAATGGGTGCAGCTCAGAAGATCATCTATCAATATTCCCAGATGCTGCAACTCTACGGCTTCGGCAATATTGGGTTGCAATCCATTATTGTCTCTACCCTGCTTCTTGAAAAATTTAGAAAATATGCTCACTTTATTTCTCCCGCTAACTCTAACAACTCTAACAGAATACCACATTATTGTTTTATTTGAAAGACATACTGATATTTTATTGTCCTTTTATGAGCTTTTTCTTTGAAAAACAAAACACCGCAACCCATCTATACAGGACTGTGATGTTTTCATTTTTTATTCTACCTTAACCGCTCTTTTCCCATTCCTGCGAAGTCTACCTTTGTAATGTCCTTTTCCAAGAATCTTGCAAAGGTATATATGGTATCGGATAAGCGGTTTACGAATTTGATGACCTGGGGGCGGACCTCATCCTCACGAGACAGGGCTAAAATTCTGCGTTCTGCTCGTCTGCACACTGTACGGGCCACGTGGAGAGCAGCCGAACCCTTGGATGAGCCCGGTATGATAAAGGAATCAACCTTCTCAATCTTAGTCAGGTAGTAGTCAATCCAGCTCTCTAATGTGGCAATATCTTCATCGGTGACACCGTTCTCGAATTTTCCTTCTTCTTTGGTGGCCAGTTCGCCGGCTACGAAAAACAGCTTTTTCTGAATCTGGAACAATTTTTCCTTAATGTCTTCCTCTTCTACGAAGTGGGATGCAAAGCCTAAGTGTGAATTGAGTTCATCTACGGTGCCGTAGGATTCTACTCTAACGGAATCTTTTCTCACGCGAGTTCCGTCATAAAGGGAAGTTTCCCCCTTATCGCCTGTTTTTGTATATATATTCATAAATTTTCTCCTTTTCTATAAAGTATTTATTATATTTTACCAAAAATGGAGAAATTTAACAACAGTAAAAACATTTATTGCTCAGCTAAACAGGGTTACTTTTTTCACGTAAAAGCTAAGCTTCTCCGGCATATTTTTCAACAATCCCGGCAATGCATTTGGCCATTTCATTGCACCAAGCCGCTTCAGGATTGCCAGGCCCTGTTCATCTATGATAGCTTGGATGGCGGCCACCACTTCAGGACCGACTTTTGCCCTAATTCCATAGCGGCTGTCTTCGCTTATGACAAACTCCTTATCCCCATTTAAGCTCAGCTTAAAACTCAGGCGGCCAGTGCCCTGGCTTCCGTCATTTTCCATATATGAAAAGCTGGTATCCAAAGCTTTTAGATTCTTGGATTCAATAGTTTGCGGCCCATTGAAGCTGTTATCGGTAACACCTCCGCAAAGGATGCGTTTATCTGTTTTCATGGTTTCCTCCGGTTTTATTTTATATTTGGGTTTACGGTCTCTTTCACCCAATTCACAGCTCCTTTTTCAGAAGCAGGCATCCATGTCTTTTTTCGATTAAATCGCCCACATAGCCTTGAGTTATTTTGCTTTCGTGTATAAGGGCCCCTATGCTTCTGCCTCCGATTTTCCGTAGCTCTTCAGTCATACAATACGCCAGGCCGAAGCCCAGGCCTTTATGAGCCGGATCCACGCCCATATAGAGCAGCACATATTCTTTTGCAAGCTTCTTGCGATACAATACCTTCAGTATATTGGAAAGCTTGTTCAGATGATAGACGGAGGTGCCGTAATTAGGCACAGCGATGAAGAAACCCACCATTTTTTTACGGTAATAGGCCACCTTCACCATATTTTTATTTATAATCTTGAAATACCGTCCCATGTAGCCGCAAAAATCCTCTCGGGATATATTTTTGAAAATAGGAAAATTCCGGTACAGCTCCGTCACGGAATAATAGATGTCCTCTAAAGCCTTATGCAAATCCGCCTTTTTCGGGCTTATAATCTCATAGCCCTTTTCCGTCAATTCTTCGTATCGCCTTTGTAATTTAGGGTTTTTGTAGTCCGATTTCAGCTTTTCATAAAAGGATGAGGTGTATCGCTCTGCGATTTCATAGCCGTTTTTCAAAAACATGTCAAGATAATACTCTCTGTGGTAGGGCTCTCCCGTATAGGGCTCCTCCTCAAAAAAATCCGACTTCAGCCGATAGCCTATCCAAAAGGAGGCGTCTACAGGGCCGATGATTCTTTTGCAGCCGCTTTCACGGGCATATCTCTCCGCCTCTTCAAACAAAAATTCCCAAACCGACTCATCTTCTATGCCTTCAATTAAGCCAAGATATGCCGTTTCATCATGGGGATATAAGGTGAGCACAAATCTGGCGACGATTTTCTTGTCTCGGTAGATGCAAAATTTTCTCAAGGCAAAATATTTGCTCAGAATATGGGTTCCGAGAAGCAACTTTTTTACTTCACCCTCCTCATGGGTATCATTTTGGGGCGAATACAATTCTGATGTCAGACGGATAAAATCCGACAGATATGACTTTTCCCCATCAAATTCTATACATTCCAGCTTTCCTGCCATGGGCTTCCTCCCAACTTTCTAAGTATGCAAAAGCGCCTATTCAGACCGCTTTTTCAGGACACGAATTTCTCCCCTATCTCCGTCCATCTCAACCATATCTCCCGTTTTCAGCAGCTCTGTCACATTTTCCACCGCAACCACGGAAGGAATCTTCAGCTCTCTGGCTATAATGGCGGTGTGGGAAAGCAAAGAGCCCTTTTCCGTAATGATTCCCCTGGCATTTGCCAACAGAAAAACCCAGCCCGGGTCCGTAGTTCGCGCCACCAGAATTTTATCTTTTCCGTCTTTTGCATCCTCGGCATTCTTGATTACAAGAACGCTACCCCTTATTTTTCCGGAGGAGCAGGGAACGCCGGAAAGAGGGCCTTTCTGTAATATATCCTTCTGCCCTCCTACAGCTCTGTTGAATTTATTAAGCCCACTTTTCGTTACAGCAATGCGGTTATAGATAGGCATTTTTTTGTAAGCCTCGTATTCCCTCTTTCGATTTTCCACAATCTCCTTGAAATCCATCTCGGATTCAGCTTCCCCAAATATTTCTTCCAGCCTTAAGTAGTAAATATCATCAACACATTCAAGTCGGTTCTGAGCTACAAGGTTTTTAGCCATGGCCATAAATATGCTTCGCACCATGCCGTAAATGGCTGTGCGATGAAGTCTGGAGATTTCACGGTTGGCAATTCCCTTCAGGCATCTTCTCGTGAAGAATCCCGACTTCACATCTTTTTTCAGCCTTTTTTCCTCTGAAAGGATATTGCTTTTCATTTCAGCAAGCTTTGCGGAATCGGCAGCATATTCTCCGGCTCGTTTATCTAAAAGCTCCGGATTGGTACGGAAGGTCTTGCTCTCCAGCTTTAATTCTTCCAGGGTACGGTCTCCGTATTTTTCTATATACTCATTCCTTTCGGAAAAATAATTACGGCTTTTCCCCTCTGTAGAAAGCAGGCCGGCCAGCTCTATCAAGGCCTTTATAGGCTTCATGCTCTCCATATCCTTTATGCCTGATATCCTCTCATAGACATGAGCCTTTCCCTCTTTTTTCTTTGCCGCTGCGGTGAAGATAAATGCGTACAAATCGTTGACGAGGGTCACATCCCAGCGCTTAAGGAGCTTTTCTTCAATATCTCTGTAAAGCTCTATGAGCTCTGAATTGGCCAGGTTTTCATTAAAGCCTTCCTTGAAATCCCGGCGGACAGTAAGATAGTAGTCCTCCAGTTCCTTCATGGATTTTTCTACGAAAAAGAATTCACGCAGGAAGCGAATTACAGTTTTGATTCGGAAAATCAGGGGTAAAGCCATGGGCTTCGCTATGGCTTGCTTGTTACCCACTCCCATCATTTCCTGCCACACGGACACCACTTTTTTTCCAAAGGGCAAAAGATACAGAAGCCTGTACCAATTATTTATTTTGTAATACATGACCCCGTTGACAGAGCCTACCATGTTTTCAAAGACAGAGGCATTCCGGCCAACCATATTCCCATCTCTCAGTATTCTCTTTGCCAAGCCTGTAAAAACGCCGGAATAGGCGGCACAGGCAAAGGATTGGGAGAGAGGGAGGGTGATTCCGGGATAGCTCTCCACAATATTGGAGTTATCGTAGATTTCGATTTCCTCATCCTCCATTGAAGTGATTCTTCTCGCTTGGAGGATGTATATTTTCTTTCCCACAAGGGAAAACTCTATGTCCGCATAGGAATAGCCCAAGATGGTCTTTATGTTTTCTCCTAGGAAAATCAAGCTGTCCAGCACCTCTGTGTCGAGGACATCTTCCCTTCCGTCGTAGTAATATCTTTTGTCTGAAATATTGTAATAATAGGTTACGGTTTCAACACTATCGGAGACCACACCGTCTCCAAGACCTCTTCCCACAGTTATGACCGATTCGTTCAATATTCCCTGGGGGTTGGAGGTGAACAGAATCCCCGAAAAATCTCCATAGACCATTTCCTGTAGGATGATGTCCATGCGCAGGAGCTTAATATCGAGTCCTTTTAGGCTCATGTATTCGAGAACCGCCTGATTATACAGGGATTTGAGGCAGTCCCTTACTCGAGCAGGAACATCCTCGGCCGCCACATCCAAATATGTATCGAACATTCCGGCAAAGCTGTAGTCTTCACCGTCCTCCATGTTGCATGCTGAGCGCACGGCATAGCGGACATCACTTTTTACAGGAATTTCCGGCATGTGAACAAATCCCTCCAACAGGTCTTTGAGGCCTACGCTTTGCTCAGCAAAACCGCCTTCTTTGTTAACCGACAAAAAATCTAAGAGCCTCTTGGAGAAATTATCTTCTTCAATTAATTCCCGCCAAGGTAGTACAAAAAACTCAGGAATATTTATCCCCCTATTTTTCATAATTTCAAGATTTTCTCTCTTCATTATATCTTTCCTATCATCAGATATACGGCTACGGTCAGCAGCATCAGCGATTCCTGTATATAAGTATATCTTTCAACTTTTTCTACGATTTTGTAACGGTCAGGGTCCTTCATATATTGTAAGAATTTTACGGTCATCCACGCTACGATGGCGACAAATGCAACCACAGCCACCTTATTCAGATTCCAAACCAGAATAATATTGGTGACGATATCAACCAAGGTGAGTATCATAACGAATTTAGTGGCCTTTTTATAGCCGAAGAGCTTGGAATAGGTCACATATTCCGTCTCCTCCCGTGGTGCTCTTATCTTGCGGCTGACCTCCCATATAAGGGAGGGAAAATACAGGGTCCACATCACCAGAAAGGTAATATAGGTAAAGGGCTGCAAATCGTATTTTATGCAGGTAAAGGATATGATGTAAATATTGATGATGATCTGCACCGGATTATGGGTGACCAGGGCCAGCAGCAGATTGGGCTGTATCTTATGTCTTTGGAAAAACCATTGGCTCATCAAGAAGCCGTAGCCGTAGAGCAGCAGCAAGAAAAGCAGATTGTTCATATACAGGATATTGAGCACAAGGGCGACGGCTTGAACTGTGGCGCAAGCTATAAGCAAGTCTCCCTTTTTTACTTTTCCGCTGGGAAGGGCTCTGTGGGAAAACAATCTTTTGTCCGTCTCGTAATCCTTAAAGTCGTCTGCGATTCGTAAGTACATGTAGAAGGCAAATACGGTGTATGCCCCTATGAATTCCTGAATGCCTATTTTGAAATCAGCGGTTCCGTAGTTTAGCAGTACGATAAAATAGATTTCACCGAATACAATCATTCCCAGAAGAAATCTTGGAATAAGAGGGAACATTTCCTTAAAATAAATATTCAAACGCTTTATCATAGAATTACCCCTATCTTTTCCCCATATTTTACCTTTATCTCGGTCTCATGGGAAGCATTCCGCAAAATATCTTCGTCCAACCTGACCCGGCCTTCCTGTATCAAAAGAATTATAGTGGAGCCTCCGAAGCTGAAATATCCCTTTTCTGCTCCCATTTCAGTTGTTTCACTTTCGCCGTTGACAATTTCTCCCACTAAAAGTGCGCCTACCTCCATTTGTATGAAG
Source organism: Anaerovoracaceae bacterium (assembly GCA_041854955.1). Lineage (GTDB taxonomy): Bacteria > Bacillota > Clostridia > Peptostreptococcales > Anaerovoracaceae > CAMENZ01. Next base: position 6,421 of record JBHADF010000072.1, read on the forward strand.
ATCCCCATATTTTCCGACTGTATAACCTGATATTCTCTCTTGTTTTCGGCAAATATACGGTGGTCGGCCGAGGCGGAGCTTACCGTATGGAGGCAGCCCGCTATTTTTTTGCCACCTATCACCTTGCCATTTCCGATGTGGCAATACCGGTGATAATCCTGAACCCCCAGCCTAAATATTAGGCAAAGCCCCTTTTCATAGGCATCTGCCAGCTTGTCATCTTTAAGCAGTTCGCCGACGGTATAAGTCTGTCCTTTTACATTTATTTTTATGTCTCGGGTAATGTTATAAATACTAAGCTTTGAATCGGCAGGGGAAATCAAGGCCCCATCATCTTCCGCCTTGCAAAGATGACAGCTTTTCCTCTTTCTTGTAAAAAAATCATTAAAGGAGCCATAGGAATCCTCTTCATATTCCTCCAAGCGAATATTATATTTTTTCACAAAGGGTCCTATCTTGCCCTTGCTTAAAGCAGAGTTGTAGTAGAGTGAGAACAGCTTTGAAACCCAAGGCTTTACGCATATCTTCAGCAAAATATTCCCCACAAAGCTGTGGTACAGAAAATTCAATGCACCTTTTCCGAACTGATTTTCCTCATAAAAGGATTGGCTCTGTCTGTCATAAACCCTGCTCATAATATTCCCCAATAAAGCCCCAGCATGGCTATTGCCAGTATTACGAAAAAGGGATATGCCAGGCCCCGTGGTTTAGGTATATGAATGTCGAGAATTTCAAATATGCCTATAACCACATAAACCGCCGAGAAAAACCATCCGAATATATTTTCCGCAAAAATATAGGATGACAGATAGGCGAAGGGCAGTATCAAAGCTGTATATGTTACGGGAAGTCCTCTGAAAAAAGCTACTCCTCCTTCGGCTTCTTTTGCCCCCATGTTGAAAAAGGATAGCCTGGCGATGCCGCAGATGGCAAAAAATCCGGCTATTAAAACAGAAATAAAGGAAGCAGGAAAGCCCGCACATAATATCACTATGGGAAAGGCGATAAAATTCATAACATCCGCCATAGAATCCAATTCAATGCCGAAAAGCTTTTCTTCTTCGGTCCGCGACATTCTTCTGGCAATTTGGCCGTCGAACAAATCGCAGATACCGGCCAGAATCAAAAACCCCATAGCATAATTCATATTTTGTTTTATGGCAAGATAAATGCCCATTATGGAAAAGATTACTCCTATATAAGTTAAAATAACCGACTTGTTCCACTTTCCTATGATCATATATTTTCCCCCTATATACTTTTACAGCATTTACTTTTTCCTAATCAAATAAAGAAATTTCGCCCGTTTCTCCGTCTATCCTTATCGTGGCTCCGTCTTTAATTTTTTTCGTCGCATCCGGAACCGAGGAAATACAGGGTATGCCGTATTCTCTGGCTACGATTGCGCCGTGGCACAGTACACCTCCGAATTCGGTGACAATGCCGGAAAGGAGGGCAAACTTAGGGCTCCATCCCGTATCCGTATATTTAGTCACCAGAATATCGTCTTTTTGCAGCCTGTCTATTTCGTCGATAGAATCGATAACTCTGGCGGTTCCCGAAACAGTGCCCAGATTGCAGCCCGTTCCGTAAAGAGTTTTCCCATCTCCGCGATTTCTTTGCACCGGCTTAAACTCGGAGCCGATTTCATTTTCACTGAGGAAATTGCGAAAAGACAGGTAATAGGCTTTATTTTTAGAAAATCTGTGTTGAAACTCCTCTTTACCGATTTTTTCGTCTTGGAAATCCCAAATATCACCTACACGAGTCATCCATATATCTTCCTTTGAAGGTAAAATCCCCTGCTCTGCGTAGAGTTCGCCCAATCTCAGGGTGTAAATCCGTATTATGTAGTAAAGCATCGTGGAGAGGTCGCGAAATTCCTCCCGCCACCAAAGCATTTTTCTTATTTTTTCCGTCTGTGCCTTTAAATTTTTGAATTTCTTTTTTCCGCTTTCTTTCTCAAGGGTCTCCAGACACATTTCATAAAGCTGATGCTGCTTTTGGGCTGTGTCACTCTCTTCCTGTAAGCCTTGGTTAAGCACCCCATCCTTAAACATAGCAATGACCGTCTCAACGTCCTCATAATAGCAGGGGTAGCTCACATCCAACTCTCGGACGGAATGATAGCCATACTCTTCCAGAAAAGCACTTACCCTGTGGAGAAAGTGAATTCCCGAAGCCAGGTCCTGCCTAATTTGGTCTGAGGATGATGTTTTCCAATATTGATAGGCCTCCTCGTCGGCACGAATTTCTTTGCTTACATCACTGATAAAGGCTGCCGGTCTTAAATGAGAAATATCCGTGATGCCGTTCATAAGCTTCAGGTAGTCCGCATAGCTTACATATTTAGTAATTTTATCTCTATATAAGGTCTGATAAATTTCATTTATAAAAATCTGTCGGAAGTATGTGTTTTCCGATTTTAAATAATGGTCATGGGTCAATTCATACCATTTTTTCTCGAAGTCCACCGAGTCAAGATTTTCATCAAAAGTAGCTCTGTAATATCTATATTTTTCAAGGAGCAGCTCTTTGTAGCCTTCTGCATTTTCCTCCCTCTCTTTGAGAAGCTTTCTTTGGGCCGTGAAAATACGTAGCACACGTATCAAAGATTTTACAGTCACTCCGGTGACCTTCCCGTCGCCTTCGTAATTAGGCGTTACGCCATAGGAGGCATCGAATTCCCTTTCCTTGTAGCCGGGAATTACGCTCATCGCCTTTTTTACAAAGGAAAGATTCCAATAAGGCCTTCCGAAGAAAATATCCCCAAGGACACCCTGACATTGGGAGCTTGGCAAAATCTTTGAGTCGATAACAAAGCTGCTCAAGGCATGCTGCCAGATGTATTCGTACAGGCTCCACATGTAGGGGATGCAGGTTTTTGCAGAGACACCTCCGTCCCTGAAATCAGCCGTGCTCCACATATCCTTTATTTCAGAATAGCCGATTTTCGTAACAGCCCTCGCCTGCAAAATAAAGAGTTCTCCACCTTTAAGGGCAAATTCAATATCGCAGGGATAGCCGAAGGCCTTTTGGATATCCAGAAAAATATTCGATATGGAAATCAAGCCCTCTTCATGGAGAATTTTATTTTCCTCATCATAGCTCGAACGCTCAGAATACCAATCATAGCTGTAATTTTCGGGACGCACCTTTCCGCCCACAAGGTCTTCACCTACGCCGTAGGATATCTCCGTGATAATTTCCCTGTCCTTTCCTGTGACAGGGTTTACGGTAAAGGCGATTCCGCTGTAATCCGCATCCACCATTTCCTGAAGGATAACCGCCATCTTAAGCTGAGAAAGGGGAATACGATTATGATAGAGATATTGCAAAATAGGCTCTGAAAACAAGGAAAGCCAGCAATCCTTTACTGCTTCCTTTATTTCCTCAAGGCCTTTCTGCTTCAGATGGGTACGATACAAGCCGGCAAAGGAGTGATTTTCACAATCCTCCAGGGTTCCGCTGCTACGCACCGCATATTCTTTGCCGGAATCGATAAAGGGGCTCAGCTCATCAAACAATTCATCAGCCAGGTGTGCACCGCAGAATAA
>JBHADF010000073.1:0-32116 GCA_041854955.1 Anaerovoracaceae bacterium
CTACTACGACAGTGAGGAAGGCCAGGCGGCATTCGAAGAGTGGCTGAAGCAGCGCGAAGACACCGAAGACGCCTAAGACAAAAAAGTGAGGGTCAAGGTTTTACAACCTTGACCCTCACTTTCTGTTTTGACATCAAAAGCGAACTTCTACGGCGAAACCGCCTTTGAAAAAATAGATGTTCGTCCAATGTCCATTTGGTGGAGATGGCGAGAGTCGAACTCGCGTCCGAAAGCATTTCCACAGAAGTTTCTCCGAGCGCAGTTAATGATTTGGTGTTTCGATTTTCCTATCGCCCATTAACAGGCTATAGAGGCCTCTATCTCGTAGTTCCTCCGGGATACCGAGAACTCTCCCGAAGTTGTCCTGTATAGTCGATGCCGGATTTTGAGCCTACAGGGAAACTCAAGCCGGCACGCGGTGCAGTACTAAGCTGCTAATGCGAAAGTTTTTGTATTTTTAGCGTTTATATTTAACGGGTCCTTTTTTAGGTAGACTGAACCAACTACCGCTCGCTTGTCCTGATTCTACACCCCCGTCGAAACCTTTACACCCCCGAGATGTTTTATCAAGTGAATTATAGCATAAAATCCTGTAAATTGCAATATTAACGGGAAAAATCAGCAAAATCACACAAAATCACCGTAAGCTCCGAAGGCAAGCCTGCCATTCAATTATAGGCGTAATTTATTTACATGCAGCGGATTTTGTGTTAATATTTTCTGTGTAATTTTGGATAAAGGATTTTACAGGGGAATACTGAATTAGGGGGAAGATAGTATGGATTTCTTCAATAAAAAAACACCTTGGCAAAAGGAATGGAGCGATCTGAAAAAGAAAGAAGCCAAGTTTCGGGAACGGCGTAAGGACGGCCCTACCTCCATGCTCATAATGAAGCTGGAAAGGTTTATTCCGAAAAAATTGACGGAGACTATGAACAAGGCATTTTTCAAGGCTTTCGGCGTAATCTTCGACAAGGGGACAGGTGTCATCGAAAAAACCTACAACAGGAAGCAAAGCGAGGCGGATTTTAAGGTTAACACCTATGCCCACATGCTTCAGGGTAACAAGAAGACTGCCCGTCGTTTTACGAAAAAGGCTAAGGCTGCAAAGGCTCTCAACCTGACCATTTCATTCATAGAGGGAATAGGCTTCGGCCTTGTGGGGCTGGGCATTCCCGATATACCTCTGTTCATAGGCATGGCACTGAAAAGCGTCTATCAGATAGCTCTCAGCTTCGGCTACGAATATGAAAGCGAAGAGGAGAAGATCTTTATTTTGAAGATTATAGAGGTGGCCATGAAGGATGAGGATGAATTCGTTTATGCCAACGAGGAGCTGAATCAGGTCATAGACTATATAGCCGGCCACGGGGATCAAATAGGTGAGTGGAACATTACAAAGGAGCAGCAGATGCAGACTACATCGGAAGCTCTGTCCAAGGAAATGCTCTACACCAAGTTCCTTCAAGGCTTCATGATTATAGGCGTTGCAGGAGGCGTTTTCGACCCGATTTACATCAACAGAATCAGTGATTACGCCGTGCTGAAGTACAGGCGCAGATTCCTTAAGGCCCAGATGACTGCCGAAGAATAATCCTACCATAATAGGAAAAAGTGAGTTCGAGACCTTCCTCACTTTAAACAAAACTAAAGGAGAATAGAAATGAAAAAGGAAACAGTAAAATTAACTCAGGCCGCTCTCATAGCGGCCCTCTATGTAGTGCTCACCTTTGTGTCACAGTTTGCCGGCTTGGCCAGCGGAGCCATACAGCTGAGGCTTTCGGAGGCCTTGACGGTGCTCCCCCTTTTGATGGCCAGTGCCATACCCGGACTTACCGTAGGTTGCCTCTTGGCCAACTTCCTTACGGGCTGCGCACTGTGGGATATAATCATAGGTAGCTTTGCCACCCTGCTGGGAGCCTTGGGCACTTATGCCGTTAGAAAAAAAGCTCCCTATTGGGGGCCGATTTTCCCTATTTTAGCCAATGTGATATTGGTGCCGCCGGTTTTGCGATATGTCTACGGAGTAGAGGGCAGCATCCCTTACTTCATGGTGACCGTGGGCATAGGAGAGGTTGCATGCTGCGGAGTCCTGGGATTACTGCTTTACAGATTGATAAAGGATAAGAATGTGTTATAAATCAAAGGCCGGCCTGAGGGTTTTTTCTCAGGGGCCAAAGTGATTTAGGAGAAGGTATGGATTTTACAAAGAAAATAAAGGGAATTTTGCTCTGTTTGGCTATTGCTCTGCCCAGCGCTTATATAGGGAAAGCTTTTCCTATTATAGGAGGTGCTGTAACGGCCATTATTTTAGGAATGATAATAGGCAGCTTTTTCAAAGACCAGGGAGATTTTGAAGAGGGGATAAAGTTCACCTCTAAAAAGATTTTGCAGTATGCGGTCATACTTTTGGGCTTTGGAATGAATCTCCGAGTAGTGGTTGAAACGGGTAGGCAGTCTCTGCCCATAATATTGTGCACCATTTCCACCTCTCTCATAGTGTCCTATCTGGTGTTCAAGCTGGCAAAGATGGATAAGAATATTTCCGTGCTCATAGGCGTAGGCTCATCTATATGCGGCGGTTCGGCTGTAGCGGCTACTGCCCCTGTCATCGACGCCCGTGAGGAAGATGTGGCCCAGGCCATTTCCGTCATATTTTTCTTCAATGTTTTGGCGGCTCTGATTTTCCCCACTTTGGGAGGGCTTCTTGGATTTTCTCAGACTTCGGGAGATGCCTTCGGACTCTTTGCGGGAACGGCGGTAAACGACACTTCGTCGGTGACTGCGGCAGCTTCCACATGGGATAGCCTGTATAACTTGGGCAGTCAAACCCTGGACAAGGCCATAACCGTAAAGCTGACCAGAACACTGGCAATTATCCCTATAACCTTAGCCTTGTCAATACATCGGGCACGAAAGGAAAACGGCGAGGGCAAAAAGGTAAACATGAAATCCGTATTCCCCTTTTTCATTTTACTCTTTGTGTTGGCCAGCCTTATTACCACGGTGAGCATGAGTTTAGGAGTTGACGTCAGCTTTTTCGCTCCCTTCAAGACCATATCCAAATTCTTCATAGTCATGGCCATGGCAGCTATCGGCTTGAATACCAATATGGTAAAACTGGTTAAAACCGGCGGAAAGCCTATCATGATGGGCTTTGCCTGTTGGATAGGCATAACCCTGGTCACCATTTTAATGCAAAATCTTTTGTCATTGACTTAAGGGAGAGACTTTGGCAATCCTATAAGCCCCGTATAACCTATAAACAAAGAAACAGCGAATCCGTAGATTCGCTGTTTTTGCCATATAGCTTAGTTATGTAAAAGGAATTATGATGCTTTCTTTTGCATATCTTTCTTCATTTCAACCATCATATCCTTGACATCCTGTCTGAAGCCCTTCATGGTGTAGCTCAGGCCTAAACCCTTCCAAAGGTGCTCAGGGTCTGCGTGCTTGGATGCCTTGCCTGCCTTATATCCCTCAGAATGGCTGATGATAACACCCTTAGCTAAAGGGTTCAAGTTGTACTTAATGCAGAGCTCTGCAAATACTTGAACAGCTGAATTGTAGGTGCGTGTAGCATCTCTTCTTGCACTGAGAATATCGTCGGAAACGAAGGTTGTAGCGCTGGTGTATCTGATGTTTTCAGGCTCGCACATTTCGATTCCGATGTGAGTGTTGTTGGCGGTACCTGCCGCATGCCAAGCTCTCCTGTTCCAAGGCAGTGTCTGGTAAAGGCTTCCGTCGTCGGCGTTGATAAAGCCGTGAACACAGGCCTTTCTGAAATCAGGATTATCCCATTTGTTGATATAGTACTCGGCTCTCGGTCTGGGCTCGCCTACGGAGTGGAGCATGAGGCCCTTAACCTTGATTTTCTTACCTTCTTTGTAGCAAGGGTTGTTTGTAAGATAAGACTTAACTTTGAAGAATTTCTCGTTTTTATCTAAAAAGTAATCATCGCCGTATACGAAATGGACCGTATAGGCCTTTATCAGGCTACCGGCCTTGTCATATATGGCAATACGAAGGCTATCAGGGTTTATCTCCTCTTTGAAGAGGCCCTCAACAACTCTGTACTTGGAGGTCATAGGTATTTTTATGATTTCTCCCGTATTGCTGAGGTACTCGGCAAAAACTTTAATATTAGAGCTGCTGCCGGCAAGGCCAACCTTCACACTTAAGCTGTCCTTCTTAGTGGTATATCCTGTGGGCATGGTTAAATCATAGCGCTGTACACTGTTATAGAGCCCTCCGTCCACTTCCATTTTTACGTTTTTGATAGATGAGCCGGCCTTGGTATAAGAGAAGGTGATGCCTCCGATATCCATAAAGCCGTCATCTGCCTTTGCAGCAAAGCCCTGAACAACATTTAATGAAAGCACAAGCGTCATTATCAAAGCCGCTGCCAATAATCTTTTTTTCATAATTTCCCTCTCTTTCTGTGAAAATTTATTTTTAATATCTCCAGGATATAATAACATAGGACAGCCCCCATGTATACAACATAATTCACGGCAAAGGGAGGTAGGGGAGATATGGAAGACCTTTTTCCGATTTCATTCACCAATATCCTAAAAACAGTGAAGCAGCCCGTGGATAAACCGGAAGCAACAAACAAGCTTAAATATTATTGAATAAAAAATCACTATTAACTTTAATTAAGTTAAGGTTTATATTGAATATAATTAAAGGAGGTGCGAGATGAGCATTGAAATAATACCCGAATGGATGACAAATCTGGATGACGAAGACATGGCCTTCATAAAGAGATTGGCCATAAATGACAAGCTTGATTTTGAAACAGCTAAAATATTGGTTACCGAATATAAGAAAATTAAAAGGGGTGAATAGTAATGGGAAATGTAGGAATTAAATTTATTATTTTTGTATTGGTTATAACAGCTCTGGTCTATTTGCAGGTTTTTCTGTCGGGAAGGAAGAATAAATGGTTGGGCTTAATACTGCCTGGAATATTCTTCATATACTCGATTTTCGGAGTTTTACAGATGGGAAACTTTGAAAATATCACAGCAGGGGAAATAATACTATTTGGTGCAATGTCCTTTATGACGGGGAATGTACCCACCGTCGTGCTACTCGGTATATATTTTGAAATGAGAAAGAAGCTTTATAGCCCTTCCCGGATAGAAAAGATGAATATAAAAGATTTATATCCATATTGCTTTGCAATTTAACAAAAGAGTGTTATCATTGAAAGGAAATTAAACAGAACCGAAGATTCAGAATAAGGTAAAAGACCTTACAGAAGAAGGAGAGATTTATGACCAAGGAAGAAAGGGCGGCGAAATGGTTTCGCAAAATTCCGAAAAGCGAAAAAATCACCATGGAAAGGAAAATGAAGATTTGCGAAAAGGTGAGCCGTAAAATGCTGGTAACCTTTTTAATCATGCTGGCTGTGGAGTGGGTTTTGGTGTTCCTGGTCAATGATGGGGCAATCTTTACTCAGCTGGCAGATACGTTAAATAACTTTGCCAGCGGAAATCACAGCCGTAACCATTACAGGGGAATGTCTCTTATAGGCGGAGCCTTGGTGGCACCTTTCATAATTGTTCCTATAGCTATTGTGGCCTTGTTCAGAAACAGCTGGATTAAAGCGGAGATGAAAAGGTACAAAAGGTAAGGGCTATGGAAAAGAAAAAATTGGGATATTTCATATACCTTGTTTTGCTCCACTGCGCCGGAATGCTGATTACAATAAGTAAATTCATGTTTCCGAAATGGGGAGCATGGCTCACCGATACCCACTTTTTAGCTACGCCTTTTTCGGTGTATGTGGTGGTTATAGTGGCTATAGTACCCTTGCTTTCGGTGATCCCATATTTTTTTCAACATGATTTTCCTAATGTGCCTGCGAAAAAGAAATTGGCCCTGGCAGCCCTTATAGTGGGGAATTGTCTGCTGATACTGACTTATACTGCGGTTATAAGCAAAGTTATGGCATAAGGTCAGAGGGATATATTATTTAGTCACGGGAAATGTAGGGGGAGTATGATGAATTTACTGGAATATATAAGAGAACGAAACAAAATGACGCAGTAGCAATGGGGAAACACCTTCGAGAAAGAGGAAAAGGAGGTTATGGTCCTAAGGCATGAAGGCTATGATGACAGAGCAAGAAAAGTGGGATAGAGAAATGCGAGATTTTGCGACGAAGAAGCTGACCGCATTGGCATGTGAATGGCGTGAATCGGCAGATGAGCTCGCGCCGGAGATAAGTGAGGAAAGCTTTGCCGGGAGAATTGAGCTTAGGACTGTTACTATGACGGCAGGTGGCTCATTTTCCGCATATTTTGACGATGATGATATGTTTTTCGGACACTTCATCGCAGTAGGCGGTACGCTGAAAAAGGGCGTTATATCGGCGGATATGGAAGGATAAGAGCAGGTGAAAACGAATTAGGTTGGGGAGGCTATGCCAATCCTGCTTTATTTAAGACCTCTGCTAATTTGTATTTAGGGAGTATTATAGGATGGAGGAGAACTGTAGATGGCAAAACTCTTATTAATCGGAATAATTGTTTTTTTAGGCATAGCCTTTGTGATAATTGGACTGTGCCTGTATTATTATCTAAAGAGGACTATCGTTAAGGGCAGGCCCCTTATAGATGAACCTGTCAACGACCAGGAAAGAACAGATAAAATGGGAATCGGCGAGCTTCTCGTTCATTTGTCCATGATTGCCATAGCAGGCTTTTTGGTAATTGTGCTTATGCGAAGAGGAGCCGTATCACCAATTTTGGGAAGAATGATTTTGCTCCCTCCCGTAATGGCACTTTTTAACGCGAGAAAGCGGACAGGCAAGGCTATGCTGGCTCTGGTTGTATCTTTGATGGTGGCCCTGTTTGTCATGATGTCGGATCTAATCATCGGGCTACCTGTAAAGGCTCCTGTGTTGAACCTGGGCGGAACAGAAATAACGGTGACACAAACTACTGCCGCAGATGTTTTGGAGGATGGATTTGATATCTATGTGAAGCAGCATTATGAGCCCGGCTTGGCCTACGAGGAAATTCTTTCTTCCGGTTCCTTTGAAAAATATCCGGCGGACAGAAGCTTATCTGTTAAAGAAGGATTGGACGAATATAATGATCCGGTAGAAGCTTCCCCATACATACTTGTCAAAGACGGTGTCGTGATGGGAAGCATAACATTGTACGGAAGCAGAACGGAGGACACTGTTTTAGAGGACTGCAAAATTGTCAGAATAAGATTTGATGAGGATTGTATCGATGCGGCAAAGGCAAAGTCCATTTCATGCACCTTAAACGGTGTAGATTTGCATGCTCCTTTGAGCCGGGATAAGCTTGCCGACACCTTTGGTAAAAAATTGTGGCATTGGCCGAAAAACAGTGAAGATGTAACAGAATTATATTACGGAATAGCTTGGACAACGGGCAGTGGCCACACATTTTGGAATGAGTACGAATCATATATTCACTTTGACGAAAAAAATAATATGACCGCATTTGAAATTACGAGCAAATTGCCTGAATAAATAATTGTGCCGATGAAGACCATATCATAAATCGCCTCTGTCGGCTTTCCGTGCTCTTAAGAGGTTATAACCACTCGATTTACTATGGGAAAATCTGTTCTGTTGACACTTTCTCTGATTTATGCGAATTTTGGCAACAATTTCGGCAAAAAATGTTGACAGTTTTTTCAAAATAAGGAAGAAGTGTCAACATTCGGAAAATTCCGCAAACAAATCACGCAAACCACTCCCTCAGCCAAAGCACGCAAATAAATCCTGCAGACAAACCCGGACAAATCCGCAGATGACGCCGGAAAAACAAACCTCTACAGACACCCGCAATCCTCTCCACGGGGATTACCAATTGAAAAACATAGATTAAAGGGGTATAATGCTAAGGTACTGACAAAACAATTTGAAAGTGGAGGTAAAATAAGGATGAAGCGAGTATTTGAAAATAAAGGGATTAACTACAATGTTCAAGGTAAGTATCAGCTCCATATATATGGAGAGGGAATTGCCTACGAAACAGCCGACGGCAAAAAATCTCTCGACATAAAATTTAGTGAAGTGGGCTCCATATTTTTGCTCAGATATTGCAACTCAAATAACAGTTACACTGTGACTTTCCGCAACCACGAAGGAAAGAACATAGGCGAGATCGAGACCGATGTGACGGGTGGCAACGGATACACAAATATCCGAGAGACCAAATCCATACTGGTTGCCTTTGCGGAAAATAAGTTGACCGGAGACTTCCCCGATAATCTGGACAGGCTTGATGTAGCCCTTGCCTTCAGTTTGAAGGAAAAGGAAATCAGGCTCAAGGCAGGTTCCATAGTGGGAGGAAAAAGCAGTGTGAAGCTTTCCGACATAAAAAGGGTTAAGTGTATCGGCAACGGCACCTTAAACAGCCTTTGCGTTTACACTAAGGAAAAGGGCGGTTTCTTCGATTCCCCTGACATGAAGGTCCCTGTAAATGAGCTGACCTTGCACGTTTTGGAAGCTGTCACGGCAAAGAATACAGGTAGAGGCATTGATTTCAGCCAGGGCAACGGCTTTGACCAGAAGACAAGTGAGTATATCCTCGTTCGTTATATGAATTCCACCTTCTTTGCCAATGGAGACGGAAGCGTTACAGACGATTGGCACGGAATCGCATACAACCACATTGCGCCTTACGGTGCGGATATTGAAATCCCGGAAGAATAGGGAAAAAGGTTTTGGATAAAACTGGAGATTATTGATGAAAAGATATGAATTTAAGGGAACTATGGCAAAATATGATATGATTGTAGGCTTGTCTTTTCCTGCCATAATTATGGTTCCCATATTATTGCTACAGTTAGCCGTATACTATTTGGGCTTAGGGCCACTTTTCAAAGAACATATTTTTCGTTTGCTTATGTTCGTCATAGTGAGCCTGTCTTTTATGGCCAGCTGCTATGTTGCGAAAAAAGTACAGGAGCATTTCGTTAAAAACTATGTGGCGGAGCTGACGGGAAGGGATATTAAAATATTTGAGGACGGAAAGGAAATAATATCCGGCTTTGTTGATGCCTGCGAAGCGAATCACAGAGAATCAATCAGAAGGGCAAGCTTTGCGGAGGTATCCATATACATCGGCCTGGATAAATTCGTTTTCAGACTCCGCGGGAAAGAATACAAGAATCTGGCAGGGGTTTCTCATTCCAATCCTCTGGGCACCGGCGACGCTTCCGATATGGAAGCCATCTTGTCCTTGGATAGAGAGATAAACCGTAAAATTTGGGAAGAGGAAAGAGCAGCGGAGGAACGCCCATAAGAAAAACCTGAGGCTACTGCCCCAGGTCTCTGCCTGAATTTTTATATTTCTTCAATAACTTTTCCAGCCGCTCGTTTTTCTGGGATTCTTCGGCCCTGAGCCTTGCTTCGTAGGGAGTCAGATGGTCTACATGCTTTATATGTTTGCGCACAGGCTTAGGCACCACGCACATATATATGGCCGGTGAAACCAAAATGCAGTCCACAGGAATCCATAACAGCAAGAGAAGCAAAAGCTGTGTGTCCGTCAAATTTAACATGGAATAAATACCGGTTAAGCCTATGATCCCCAGGAAAAATACTATGGTAGTAAGATATATCCTTTCCACGCTTTTGATAGCCTTGGAAAGAGGAGGCGTAAACCATTGATATTTAAGGGCTTTGAATATATATTTTGCCCAGCGGAATTGGATATTGGCCAAATAAATACAGCACTTGAAGTCATCGAAAGATGGCTTTTCTTTTGGAATTTCTTCCATGCAAAGCTCACCATCCATATCCCGATAAAAAATCTGAGCCCTTATGAGGGTGCCTTCACCCATGAGGGAATAGGAGATTTTCTCGTCTACATCACCTTCCAAAACCAAAAGGTCCCCCTCTTTCACCATGGACGTTTTATCGCCTGTGGTTACCACATAGTAGCCTGACTTACAGTATAGGGCATGAGTTGCCTTAGGGTGGTTGGTTTCATAGGAAGAAGACATTTCCCTGCTTTCTGAAGAAAGTTCAACTACATCTAAATACCCGTCGGCACCTTTTCTGACCATAAGATTAAAATCCGTGATTTTACCGAAGCTTTTCGTTTTCCAGCCACCGTCAAATCTGTCCTGATCCAGTTCCTGAAGCCGCGAAACATGGCTTCCTTCGTAGCTTAAAACGACTTCACCCTTGAGAACCATCAAAACCCGATCATAGTCCGGCAAGGAAGTAAAGTCAGATTCCTCAGTTTCTATGTTTGCCGAGCTGATTCTCCATATAAAATTTCTTTCCAAATAGCTGCAGCCCTCAGGATACAGAGCCATTTCTGTCGTATGGCCCCCGCTCCATTGAGATGTCTTATAGCCTTCTCTGTTTAAATGATGAATTTTCATAATTTCAACCTTTGTCAAATATTGTTGTGCATTACAGGAGGAGTATAACATATTTTTATCTTTACGGCCAATAATTTCGCCCATAATTTATCTTTATTTCAAGAAATCTGTTTTTCTTGTTTTTTTGATTACAGTCATATATAATGTTTAGAGATTGTTAAGATAGGAGAGTTTTTATGTACAGAGCAGACGGATATCGCATTCGCAGCAAGGATCCCATGTATGAGATAGTTCCATATATCATGCCAAAGCGCTACGATGCTTCCAACAGTATCAAATATGATGTGGATTTGGAAAGGATGCAGGAGTATGCCAGAACCTGCCGAAAGGACGGGGTTCAGATGAGCCACATGGGCATTATCATAGCTGCTTATTTAAGGGTGGTTTCTCAAAATCCTCAGCTCAATAGATTTTGCGTAAACAAAAAGATTTATGCCAGAAATCATTTCTGCGTTTCCTTCGTAACCCTGAGGCCGGGAGACGAGGGCGAAACCGTGTGTAAAATATATTTCAACCTGGATGACGATATATTTACAGTAAATGAAAAGATAAATAATGCTATCGAAAAGGCCAGAAGCACCTCCGAGGAAAACTCCATGGATAAGCTGATGACCAAGCTCTTAAGGATTCCTTTCCTGACCGGCTTTGCCATCGGAGCCCTTAAGCTGATGGACAAGTTTTTTACCTTGCCCTTCAGCGTTATAGATGCCAGCCCCTTTCACACATCCCTCTTTGTGACCAACTTGGCATCCCTGAGAACCAATACGGTTTTCCATCATCTCTATGATTTCGGAACTACGGGGATTTTCTGCTCCATCGGCCAGCCTATGAAAAAGCTGGTTCGAAACGGAGAGAACATAATAGAAAAGAAGGTAGTGGAGCTGGGCATAGTAACCGACGAGCGAATTGCCGACGGCCATTATTATGCGCGATGCTTCAAGGAGCTAAAAACCTATTTCAAAAATCCGGAGCTTTTGGAAAAGAAGCCTGAAAAGATTGTGGAAGACCATGAAGTGAGCAAGAAAAAGAAGAAATTCATTGTGCGCTAAGATGCCATGGAGCCGAAAATTTGATATGAAAACCAAAAGACTGTGACCTTTTGTAGCCACAGTCTTTTTTGTACTTGCAAGTCTATTCTATAATGTTTGAGATTGGATAATTCCTAAAGAGCATTAAGAAGTGCTTCGACTTCCTCCTCCTTGGAATTCCAGTTGGTAACCAGACGTATCACGGAGCGGGTTTCATCGTAAGGACACCAGGTATAGAAGAAGAAATTCTTTTCCAGCTCAGCTATCTTTGCATTATCCATAATGACGAAAACCTGGTTGGTCTGGTGGGGTATCCAAAGCTCATAGCCCTTGGACACAACGCCTTGGGCCAGTTTTACGGCCAGCCTGTTCTCGTGCTGTGAAAGCTTGAAATAGAGCGAATTCTCAAAACCACTTCCGCCCTGTTCGTCCTCAAATAAGGCTTGGAGCTGAACGGAAATCAAACGGCCCTTGGCTAAAAGGGCACAGGCTCTTTTAACCATATATCGGAAGTGGTCGTTGATGGTCTCATCCATGATGATGAGAGCTTCCCCGAAGAGAGCACCCAATTTAGTGCCGCCCATATAGAAGGCATCCACCAAATCGGCAATATCCTTTATGGTCAAATCGTTGCCCGGCCAGGTAAGTGCTGTTCCCAAACGTGCTCCGTCCATGTACAGATAAAGCCCGTGCTTCTTGCAGCATTGGCTTATGGCGGTCATTTCAGCCTTGGTATAGACACCGCCGTTTTCCGTAGGATGGGTGATATACACCATCTTAGGTATTACCGTGTGTTCGTCCTCGTGGTGAAGGAGAACCTTCTCGATGGCTTCGGGAGTCAGCTTTCCGTCTTCAGTGGGAGCGGCGAAAACACGATGACCGGTGGCTTCCACAGAACCGGTTTCGTGGACATATATGTGGCCGGTGGCAGGAGATATGACTCCTTCATAAGGGCGAAGAGCCGCCGCTATGGTTATGGTGTTGGTAGGTGTGCCGCCTACCATGAAATGTACATGAGCATCGGGCTTGCCTATGATGCCGCGAATTAAATCGGCGCATTTATAGGAAAATTCGTCTTCTCCATAGCCGTCGGTATGAGCCATATTGGTTGCAGTAAGGGCTTCCATAACCTTGGGATGAGCGCCCAGGCTATAATCACTTCTGAAAAAAATCATATCCTTCCTCCCGTAAATTATTCAAAATATCTTGCTTCAATTATACACTTATACCTTGGATTTAACAAGGGGAAGCTGAAGTTGCCGAAAAGTAAGATTTTCCTGTAAGCCTTGCCTTGCCGCCATAAAGAAGCTATAATGTAATCATAATAAAGGGAGGCAAAGTCATGGGAAAGGAAAAATACAAGATTATAGGCCTGGTATTGCTGGTGCTGGCTTTGGCCGGCGGCATATTTGTCGAATACACTATGGATTTTGATGCAAAGGAGCCCGCAGCCCCCTCGGCTTCGGCGGAAGTGGGTACGGGACTGGGAAAGACTGATGTGAACCAAGGCCCTGTGAAACCTACAGATAAACCCTTGGAAAATAAGCCTGAGGAAGAAGCTACTCCCGAAGAACCTGCTGAAGTACAAGAGGGAGAGGCTATAGACCAATATTTGATAAAGGGTAATATAAGCTACGCAAACGCCCCCTCAAAAGGCAAAGACAGAACCTTGATGGGGATTCCCAAGGTTATAGATACCAGAATCAAAGACGACAAAAGCCTTCTTGTATTGGTAAACAAGGAGCATGCCGTGTCTAAGGACTACACGCCTAAGGGATTGGTTACCATAGATAACAAATATACCATGTATAAAAACATGCAACTCAAGAAAGAAGCCTATGAAGCATACAAAAAGCTTTACAAGGACGCAAAAGCTTTGGGCTATAACTTCAAGCTCTGCTCTACTATGCGTTCCTACGATACTCAACGGACTTTGTACAACAACTCTCTCAAAAACAGGGGAAGGAAGCTTACCAATCTCCGGTCTGCCTATCCCGGGAGAAGCGAGCATCATACGGGCTTGGCCCTAGATATAACCTCCGCATCCATAGGCTGGGGCTTGTCCCAGGATTTTGCAAAATATGAGGATGGGAAATGGCTGAATGAACATTGTCAGGACTATGGCTTCATACTCAGATATCCAGCAGATAAGACCGATGTAACGGGCTATGCCTACGAGCCATGGCACTTCAGATATGTAGGCGTGGAAATAGCAAAGGACATTATGGCAAGGGACTTAACCCTGGAGGAATACTTGGAAGAAATTCAATAAGAGGATTAAAAGAGGAGACCGGCAGGTCTCCTCGACTTTTTGTCCTATAAGCCACTTTGGAATTTAATTTTCAGCGCCTTTTCCCGGCAGAACCGCCAGTAAGATGGCCACCGCCATGATACCACAGCCTATGTATTCCATTCCTGTAAGGACTTCTCCCAAGAGAGCCCATCCGGCCAGCAGGGAAAATATGGTCTCCGACGACAGGATAAGGGAAGCTGTCCCCGGATCGGCAGTTTTCTGGCCTAACATCTGTAAGGTGTATCCTCCTGCACAGGAAAAGATGCCGGTGTAGAGTATTTCTGCACTGCTTCCCCAAATATTTTCCCAAGTGTAGGCAGATGATTCGAAGAATAGGGAAAGGCCAAAAGCGAGAATACCAACCATGATGAACTGAAAGGACGCCAGCTTAATGGGACTTATCCTATGGACATAGCCGTCCACCAAAAGGATGAAGATGGAATAGCTGGCTGCCGCAATCAGCATGAGCATATCGCCAAAGTTGACTGAATCTATGCCTTGTGTCATGGTAATCATATAGAGGCCCATGAGGGCTAAAAGTACGGAAATCCATATTTTGCCGGTGGAACGTTTTCCTATGAAGAGACCGAACAGGGGTGTGAGAAAGATATAGAAGGCCGTTATGAAAGCTCCTTTCCCCACACTGGTATACATAAGACCGTACTGCTGGGCTATGATACAGGTAAAGAGCATAGCCGTACAAAGGAGTGCAGGCTTTAGGGTGGCCTTGGAATCCGCCATAGAATCGAAGGAGGAATCCTCCTTGGCCTTTTTCCTGTCCATAAAGAATAGGAGAGGAATCATGGAAACACCGCCGAGAGTACATCTGATGGCGGTAAAACTCAGAGGCCCCATGGACTCCATGGCTGTCTGCTGGCTCACGAAGCCTAAGCTCCATATAATTGCCGTTGTGAGCAGTAAAAGGTTGCCTCGCTTCAATGCTTTTCCCTCCGTTCAAGAGCAGGAAAATCCCACCCCTTTGGCTATAAAGAGTGAAGTAAAGAACTTCACAAAAAATTCAAAGAAAAATTTGATTTTTTTCTATCCCAATATACCACAAAAGGTGTATAATGTAAAGGTTGACAGGCAATTGAACTCGTGATAACCTTAATCAAACAGAGTGTATAGATGTGGGGAAAAGGAGGACATAAATGGAGTATAAGCAGAAAAAGGAAATGGAGCTGAAGAGGGCGGAATCTGTAGTAGAGGCCTTGAACAGCAGCAACAATCCCTATGTTATTCATAAATACAGCAGACCTATCATGGACATAAAGCACATGCTGGAAACCAGTACGGCTCTTTACGGAGACAATGTGGCCTTCATGCAGCGCTTTGAAAAGGATAAGCCCTTCAGAGAGATAACCTATAAAGAGGCATTGGCCGATGTAAACGGTCTGGGAACAGGCCTTATGGCTAAGGGCCTTAAGGATAAAAAAATAGCTATAATCGGTGAAAACTGTTACCAATGGGCCACCGCCTATTTGGCCACAGTCTGCGGAACCGGTGTGGTGGTGCCCTTGGATAAGGAACTGAATGCCAGAGACTTGAAGCAGTTGGTAATAGAGGCTCAGGTGGCGGCGGTTTTCTTCGCCGGCAAATTTGAAGAGGATTTTGTGGAAATGGCAAAATCCGGAGATACGAAGATAGAGCTGCTCATAAGCTTTGGAAGAGAAGAGGACACGGAAGATGTGCTTTCCTGGAAGAAGCTCATAGATGAAGGGAAAAACCTGATAGCCACAGGGGACAGAAGCTTTTTGGATGCGGAAATAGATGCTGATGTGATGAGCGTATTGCTTTTCACCTCCGGAACTACAGGTATCTCCAAGGGAGTTATGCTTTCCCACCGGAATATCTGCGATGATTTGATGTGGGCTCCTACGGTGCTCCATGTAAACACCTGGGACGTATTCTTCTCCGTATTGCCGGTACATCATACCTACGAGTGCACCTGCGGATTTTTGATGCCTCTCTATAAAGGTGCGACTATCGCTTACTGCGAAGGCCTGAAATATATACAGAAAAATCTCCAGGAAATAAGGCCTACCATGATTTTGGCAGTGCCTCTCATACTGGAAAGCCTTTATAAAAACATAATGAAGAACATAAGGAAGCAGGGTAAGGAAAAGCTTGTAAAGACTGTTATGAAAGCTAACAGAGTGACCAAGAAAATCGGCCTTGACCTTAATAAAAAGCTTTTGAAGGAAATATATAAGGTTTTCGGAGGCAGGATGCGCGTGCTCATATCGGGAGGTGCAGCCATAGACCCATCAGTTTTAGACTTCTTTAACGAATTAGGGTTTATTGCGGTACAGGGCTACGGACTTACGGAATGCGCACCTATGGCGGCCTTGAATCCGGACAGACATAAATATATGAGAAACAGGTCTGTAGGACGTATTTTGCCCCAGATGGAGGTAAAGATAGAGGACAAGGATGAAAACGGCATAGGTGAAATCTGCCTGAAGGGCTCCAATGTAATGTTGGGCTATTACAATATGCCTGAGGAAACGGCCAAGGTAATAAAGGACGGTTGGTTCTATACCGGCGACCTGGGCTACGTGGACGATGAAAGCTTCATATACATTACGGGAAGAAAGAAAAACGTAATCATTACGAGAAACGGTAAAAATGTATTCCCGGAAGAGCTGGAATATCTCTTGGGAAAGATACCCCTTGTAAGTGAATCCATGGTTTGGGCTCCTGAGGACGAATCGGGACAGGATACGGTAATCGTAGCCACTATAAAGCCTGATATGGAAGAGATTATAGGGGTTTTAGGCGAAGAAAAGGCAGAGGATGAAGAGGCCGTAAAGAGCCTTTTACAGCAGGAAGTGGACAAGCTGAACAAGGACCTTCCTCTGTTTAAAAAGATCAGAAGAATCAACATCAGATACGAAGATTTTGAAAAGACCACAGGAAAAAAGATAAAGAGATTTGTAGAAAATAACAGGACGGAATAGAAAAGCGTCGGATTAACTTTAGAAAAGGAGAAAAGCATGGGATTTGCATCAGAAGTAGGCATAGATTTGGGAACAGCCAATGTGCTGGTATATATAAAAAGGAAGGGCGTTGTGCTCAATGAACCCTCGGTAGTAGCCATAAATAGCGATACCGACGAAATTTTGGCTGTGGGAGAGGAAGCTCGCCAGATGCTGGGAAGAACTCCCGCCAACATAGTGGCCATGAAGCCCCTTAAGGACGGAGTTATTTCCGACTTTGACATAACCGAGAGAATGTTAAAGTATTTTATACGGAAAACCTGCGGCTCCGGCAGATTTTTCAAGCCTAAAATTATGATCTGTGTGCCTTCCAGCATTACGGAGGTTGAAAAGAGGGCTGTTAGAGAAGCTGCAGAGGCAGCGGGAGGCAAGTACGTATATCTCATGGAAGAGCCTATTGCCGCAGCCATAGGTGCCGGCATCGATATCGCAAGACCTGACGGCGTGATGGTTATAGATATCGGCGGCGGAACCACTGATATAGCCGTTATTTCACTTGGCGGAATAGTTGCCAGCACGTCGGTAAAAATGGCAGGGGACAAATTCGATGAGGCCATAGTAAAATACATGAAAAAAGTACATAAGCTTTACATCGGTGAAAGAACCGCTGAAGAGCTGAAGGTAAACATAGGAACAGCTTTCACCAGAGAGGTGGGAGCGACCATGGAATGCAGGGGAAGAGACTTGGTGACAGGACTTCCTAAGAGCGTTGAGGTTACATCGGAGGAAATGATGGAAGCCTTGGAGGAGCCTTTGACGGTAATATGCGAAGCTGTTCATAATGTTCTGGAAATAACACCTCCCGAACTGGCAGCAGATATAAGCAATTCCGGAATCATACTCACAGGAGGCGGTGCCTTACTCTATGGAATAGACAGAAGAATTCAGGATAGAACCGGTATCAAGGTGATAATTGCCGAAGATGCTAAATCCTGTGTTGCTTTAGGAACAGGAAAAGCCTTGGACCAGCTTGACAAATTGGAAGGCAATTCCCTCAATAAGAGAGCACCCTATCTATAAAGCCTGCCCGGGTGCTCATGTCAAAAAGCCACTGACCGGTAACAAGGGCACGGATGCAAGTAAAGAACCGAAGCAGTAAAAGGTGCAGTCGTTTTGATTGCACCTTTTTTCAAGAGATTTAACAGGAGAAAAAGTTTGAAATTAGAATTGATAGCCACATCCACCTTCGGGCTGGAGGCAGTAGTCAGAAGAGAGATAGAAGCCTTGGACTTTAAAGTCATATCCACGGAGGACGGAAAGATAACCTTTCTGGGAGATGAGAGGGCGGTGGTAAAGGCCAACCTTTGGCTCAGAACCGCAGACAGAGTTCAGATAAAGCTGGCGGAGTTTAAAGCCTTGGAGTTTGAAGAGCTTTTCCAGCAGGTAAAGGCCATTGACTGGGAACATTGGATACCCTTGGATGGAAAGTTTGTAGTCAACGGCTCTTCCGTAAAATCCAAGCTCAGCTCAGTTCCGGCCTGCCAGTCTGTTTCGGAAAAGGCCATAGTTGAGAAGCTGAAAGAGTCCTACGGCGTGGAACACTTCGAAAAGACGGGAGCCCTCTACGATGTAAAGATAAGCCTCTTAAAGGACAGGGTGACCGTAACCCTGGATACCACAGGCCCGGGACTTCACAAAAGAGGCTACAGAAAGCTTCACGGAGCTGCACCCATAAAGGAAACCATAGCAGCAGCCCTGGTACAGCTCAGCTTTTGGAACAAGGACAGAATCCTTGTAGACCCTTGCTGCGGCTCGGGAACCATTCCCATAGAAGCTGCCCTAATAGGGAAGAATATAGCCCCCGGAATTTCCAGGGAATTTGTCAGCGAAGGCTGGGAAGCCATCCCCGCAAAGCTTTGGAAAGAGGAAAGGGCAAACGCATTTTCCGCCATAGACAATGAATGCAGTCTGAAAATTTACGGATCGGATATAAATCCAAATGCGGTGAAGGTGGCCAAGACTGCTGCTGAGGAAGCAGGGGTAGAGGATGTCATTAAGTTTAATGTGGCCGATATAAGCGCTTTGCGAACAAAGCAGGAAGGTGGAGTCATGGTGACAAACCCACCCTACGGAGAGCGAATAGGCGATAAGGAGGCCATAGAGAAAATATATAAGGCTTACGGAGATTTCTTCGGCACCCATCCTACCTGGTCCCTTTTCGTTGTAACCTCCGATAAGACCATAGAGCAAAAGGCCATGGGCAGGCCTGCCGACAGGAGGCGTAAGCTTTTCAACGGAAGGATAGAAGTTTGCTATTACCAATTCCATGGGGAAAAAGTGAAAAAAGGAAATAGGGAAGATGATAATAAAGATAGACAAGCAGATTAAGACTCCCGTTTATCTGCAAATATCCAATCAGGTTAAGGAAAAGATTCTTACCGGCGAGTTGGCCGACGGAACCAGCCTGCCTTCAGAAAGGGTTATGGCCCACATTTTGGGGGTCCACCGCAATACGGTAGTAAGGGCCTATAATGAGTTGAAGGCGGAGGAACTGATAGACTCAAGACAGGGAGTGGGATATATAATAACCCTGGCCAAAGAGGAAGGCCATAAGGAGGCTGAACTGAAGGCCAAGGGAAAGAAGGTAAACTGGCTTCATCAGATAAAGGGGGAATATCTGGATTTGGAGGTTACCTTTGACGACTTGTATCAGCGCTTCGGGGAAATTGAAAAGTATTCCCTGGGAAGCGGTATAGCCTCATCGGAAATATATGACAGGTACAATGTGGCGGCAGATATTTCCTCCATCATAGCAGGGGACGGCAAGGCCCAGTACTTTTTCAGTCCCTACAAAGGGGACAAGGTGCTGAGGCAGAAGCTGGTATCCTTTATGAGCACCAAGGGTGTTAAGGTTTCCACAGGACAGATACAGATTTTGAAGGAAACCAACCAGGCCATCGACTTCATAGCCACTCTGCTCTTGGACAAGGGAGACAGGGTAATCATTGAGGAGCCGGTGTCTCCTGACGTGTACAGAGCCTTGGAATTGGCCGGAGCAAAGATAGTCACCATCCCTTTGGACGAAGACGGAATGCAGTGTGATATGCTGGAAGAACTGGCAGAAAAATACAAGCCTAGATTTATTTATGTCAATTCCAGCTTCCATGACCCTACGGGCATAATTCTGCCCATGGAAAGGCGCAAGAAAATTTTAGAGGTTTCCCAGAAGTACAGGATCCCCATAGTTGAAGAGGACGCTGCCTCAGAGCTTTACTACGGAGATCAAAAGCTGCCTCCTATTAAGGCTTTGGACGACACGGGAAACGTAATATATATATACTCCTTCGCCTTGACCTTTATGCCGGGACTTAACCTGGCCTTTGTGGCCGCCGACAGTGAAGTCATAAAGAGGCTCAGCTATCTGGTGCCGGTGAGGATGATTTCCATAGACTGGGTTGCCCAGAAGCTTCTGGCAAAATATCTACATGACGGCGCACAGTACATAGCCTTCGAAGCCTTCAGGAAAAACTACGGAGCAAAGCAGAAGCTGGTCTGCGATGCTTTGGAAAACATGAAGGACTTAGGGGTGGATTTTGTAAAGCCGAGAGGAGGCGTGTACATATGGTGCAAGCTGCCGGAAGGCTTGGACAGCAAAGAGTTTATAAACGCCGCCTATCATAAGGGCCTTACCCTTATACCGGGGCACATATTTTACCCCTTCAAAAATGGTGGCAGAGACCATGTGAGGATAAACTATTCCTTTGAGACGGAAGAAGGAATAGTGGCAGGGATGGATATTTTCAGGAGCACTGTGGAAGAATTGCTGGCACTTAAAAAATAGACAAGGCTGGCACTTCAAAAAAATAATGTATATAGTAAAATTCAAAGTACAGACATATTAATATTGCAAATGTAACAAATGAAAAAAGAAAAGGAGACAAAGAAATGGCAGTAAACTTAAAAGGAAGAAGCTTCTTAACACTCATGGATTTCACACCTGAAGAAATCAGATACATGCTTGACTTAGCTCATGATTTAAAGGCTAAGAAGAGAGCAGGAATCCACAACGAAGTATTAAAGGGCAAGAACGTAGTTCTTCTCTTCGAAAAGACTTCCACAAGAACAAGATGCGCATTCGAAGTAGCAGCACTTGACGAAGGAGCACACGTAACCTTCCTTGATTCCAAGTCATCCCAGATGGGCAAGAAGGAAACTATCGCCGACACAGCTAAGGTTCTCGGAAGATTCTATGACGGAATCGAATACAGAGGATACGAGCAGGCAGTAGTTGAAGAATTGGCTAACAATGCCGGCGTACCTGTATGGAACGGCTTGACAGACGTTGACCATCCTACTCAGATCTTAGCAGACCTGCTCACTATCGAAGAGCACATCGCTAAGCCTCTCCACAAGATCAAAGTTGTATTCTGCGGAGACGTTAGAAACAACATGGCTTACGCTTGGATGTACGGCTGCGCTAAGATGGGTATGCACTTCGTAGCATACGGCCCTAAGGAATTAGCTGATCAGGTTGATCCCGAAGTTCTCAGAAGAGCTAAGGAAGTAGCTGAGTACACAGGAGCTACTATCGAAGTTAGAAGTGACGATGCTTGCTTAAAGGGAGCAGACGTTCTTTACACTGACATTTGGGCATCCATGGGAGAAGAAGATCAGATTCCTGAAAGAGTTAGACTTCTCACTCCTTACAAGGTAACAAAGGAAATGCTCGACAAGACAGAAAATAACGATGTTATCTTCTTACACTGCCTGCCTTCCTTCCATGACTTCGACACCACTATGGCTAAGGAGCAGATGGATTTAGGCTACGACATTCGCGAAGTAACCGACGAAGTATTCTTATCAAGACACTCCAAGGTATTCGACGAAGCAGAAAACAGAATGCACACCATCAAGGCAGTTATGGTTGCAACTATGGGCTAATAGCCGAAAAATAAGTTAAAACAAAAGATAAAAGTATTGAATGTGGGGTCTGCTCCCGAGCGGGCCCCTAAAAATCAATCGGAAAGGGAGAATAGTATGTATTCTGGAATTCATAACTTTTCGGAAATCGGAAAACTCAACAAGGTATTGCTTCATAGACCCGGTCTGGAGTTGGAGGCTCTTACGCCTGCAACTATGGAAAGACTCTTATTTGACGATATTCCATATCTCAAGGTTGCTCAGGAGGAGCACGACAGATTTGCTGAAATCTTAAGAGAAAACGGCGTAGAGACTGTGTATTATGTAGAAGAAACAGCAAAGACTCTTCAGGATAAGGCCAGAAGAGAACAATTCATAAAAGAATTTTTAGATTTAAGTGAAATCAAGGCTGTAGGCTTAAGAGAAAATATAACTGCATTCCTCATGGGACTTACTCCTGAGGCAATGGTTGCAAAGCTCATCGCAGGAATCAGAAAAGATGAAGTTTCTGCAGGAAAAGTAACAGGACTTATGGATTTGGTAGTGGATGAATATCCGTTCGTATCCGATCCTATGCCTAACCTGTACTTTACAAGAGACCCGGGTGCCTGCGTAGGTAACGGTGTTAATATCCACCACATGCATACACCTGCAAGAAAAAGAGAAGCTCTCCTTCTTAAGTACATGTACATGTACAACAGAGACTTTGCTCTCGAAAGCGACAAGCAGTGGTACGATGTAGACGGAGACTACTCCATCGAAGGCGGAGACGTGCTTGTACTTTCCAAGGATGTAGTAGCTGTAGGTCTTTCCGCAAGAACTACTGCTGCAGGAATAGAAAACTTCGCAAGAAACCTTCTTCCCAACTCGGAATTCAAAAAGGTTCTCGCATTCGATATTCCTAAGTCAAGAGCTTTCATGCACCTTGATACCGTATTCACTATGATCGATTATGATAAGTTCACAATCCATCCTGAAATCGAAGGCCCTCTGGGAGTTTACGAAATCACTCTCGGTGCCGGCGGAGCATTAAAGTTTGATGCTATGAAGGATGAGCTTCATCACATCTTGGCCAAGGAATTAAAGCTTCCTGCAGTTGATTTAATCAGATGTGGCGGCGGAGATCTGTTGGCAGCTCAGAGAGAGCAGTGGAATGACGGTTCCAACACCTTGTGTATCGCTCCCGGAACAGTAATCACCTATGAGAGAAACTACGTATCCAACGATGTTATGGATAAGAAGGGCATCAAAGTATTGGAGATGCCTTCCGCAGAGCTTTCAAGAGGAAGAGGCGGCCCAAGATGTATGTCTTGCCCTGTTCACAGAGTTGACCTTTAATATTTTATAAATAATAGGAGATAAATAAATGGCAGAAAGAATCGTTGTTGCCCTTGGTGGAAACGCTTTACAATCCGGAAAGATGGAGCCCACCGCAGAGGCTCAATTAGCAGTAGTAAAAGAAACTTGTGAGCGTATCGCAGACCTTTCCGAAAAGGGATATGAAGTTGCAGTAGTTCACGGAAACGGCCCTCAGGTAGGAAGAATTCTCCTTGCCTCCGAGACAGCAAAATCCGTAACTCCCGCTATGCCTTTCGACGTTTGCGGTGCAATGTCTCAGGGATATATCGGATACCACTTACAGCAGGCTCTGAAGTTCGCCCTCCAGAAGAGAGGCAAGTCCACACCCGTTGCAACTATCCTCACTCAGATGGTAGTTGACGGAAAGGACCCCGGCTTCCAGAACCCTACAAAGCCTATCGGACCCTTCTATTCAGAAGAGGAAGCCAAGGCTCTCGTAGCTGAAAAGGGATATTCCGTTAAGGAAGACGCAGGTCGTGGCTGGAGAAGAGTAGTTGCTTCCCCCATACCTGAAGAAATCGTAGAGCTTGACTCCGTTAAGAGACTGTGGGATTCCACAATCGTTATCACCTGCGGTGGTGGCGGAATTCCTGTAGTTCGTAAGGAAGACGGAAGCCTTGAAGGCGTTGCCGCAGTAATCGATAAGGACTTCGCAGCAGAGCTCTTGGCTGAAAATGTTGATGCAGACGCTCTTATGATACTCACAGAGGTTGAGAAGGTTGCTATTAACTTCAACAAGCCCAACCAGGAAAACTTAGGACACCTCACTTATGCAGAAGCTGAAAAGCACTGCAATGACGGCCAGTTTGCTCCCGGCTCCATGCTTCCTAAGGTACAGGCAGCTATGAAGTTCGTAAAGGCAAATCCTACAAAGAAGGCCATCATCACTTCCCTGGACAAGGCTATCGACGCTTTGGAAGGAAAGACAGGCACAGTAATTACATTTGCATAACAATATACATACGAAAAAAGTCCCAAGCCTTTGGGGCTTTTTTCAATTCCTTGTGACAGGTGAAAACATGCAGTAGGAAATTGCCGTATTGGGTTTTTCAACTCCTTCTGACCGCGAAAACATGGGGCCGGAGATAATCATACCAATGGAGGAAAACTGAGGTATTTGGTATGACAAAAATGGAATTTTTTGGGATTTTAGGGCTGCATATCATACCAATCGGAGAATTTTTCTGTTTTGGTATGACGGTTTTTCGGTCTTTTCTAGCCAAACCCGGGGAAAAGGCGCTTTTGGTATGATTTTCCTCCGGCTACTTCTGAGGCCCCCACGCCCCATAGCTGCAGCACTTGAAAAAATCCGCATAAAATAGTATGATAAGGGGACTTATCCGTAGAATCATTATAAAGAAAACAATGAGGAGAGCTCATGACAGATAATAACAAGAAAATGGAACTGTTGGCACCGGTAGGTGGCAAGGCCCAGCTCATAGCTGCTGTAGAAAACGGAGCCGATGCCGTATATTTGGGCGGTAATATTTTTAATGCCAGAATCGGGGCGGAGAATTTCAGCCTTGAGGAAATGGAAAAGGGTGTGGATTACGCCCATGTGAGGGGAGTAAAGGTATATGTTACCTTGAATACTCTTATGACAGACCGCCGCCTTAAGGAAGCGTTAAAGTATGTGGAGAGCCTATATGCCATAGGCGTTGACGCGCTCATTGTTCAGGATATAGGCTTGGGAAAAGCAATAAAGGAACGTTTTCCCGATTTCCCTCTCCACCTTTCCACCCAGGCTACCGTTTATAATCCGGAGGGAGTAGAGGCGGCAGCAAAGCTGGGCTATGAACGGGTGGTTCTGGCAAGGGAGCTAAGCGAGGAAGAAATTAAAGCTTGCTGCAAAACAGCTACAGAGATAGAGGTCTTCGTTCACGGAGCTATATGCCTCTGTTATTCGGGGCAGTGCCATCTCAGCAGGAATATAGGAGGAAGGTCGGGAAACCGTGGCGTATGTGCCCAGCCCTGCCGACTCTTGTATAAAGAAGATGGGAAGCAGGAAAACACCTACGCCCTAAGTCCTAAGGACTTATCCCTGATAGACTATCTGGACAGGCTTTGGGAGGCAGGAGTAACATCCTTGAAAATAGAGGGGCGGATGAAATCTCCCGAATATGTGGCTACAGTAGTTAGGATATATAGAAAATACATAGATCAACTAATGGAAACCGGCAGCTATAGGGTGTCTGAGGAAGACAGGGAAGCTATCACTCAGATTTTCAATCGTGGCGGCTTCACATCGGCCTATTTTGACGGAGACCCGGGGAAAGCTTTTATGTCGGGAGAGCTTTCTAAAAACCATGGCATCCAAATTGGAGAAGTGGTGAGCATAGGTAAAAGAGGCCTGGTGGAGATTAAGCTTACAGGCAAGCTGAAGCAGGGAGATATAGTAGAAGCCAGAGGCGGAAGTCGGATGACCAGTACAAAGGTGACCTATATGGAGGAAGTAGGTGGAAAGGGCAAGGGTAAAAGACTTGTTATAGGTGACTTCAAAGAAAATCCGGAAATAGGAGACAAGCTTTACAGAATGGTTTCTCAAGAATTGGTAAAACAGGCGGAGAGCACCTTCAGGGAAACTGACTATAATCAAGGAAAATTTCTGAGAAGAGCAACCGTAGATATGAAGCTGGAAGCCTATGTGGGCCGTGATTTAAAACTGACTCTGAAGGATGTGGAGGCAGAGCTCGGATATACTCTGGAGGGAGAGCCTACTGCGGAGGCTCTAAATAGGAAGACTTCCCATGAGGAGATTGCACAGCAGCTAAGAAAGACAGGACAGACACCATTTTCCGTAGGGAAGGTGGAGATTGTTACCGGTGGAGATGTTTTCCTGCCATTGTCTGTGGTCAACCGTTTGAGAAGACTGGCCTTGGCAGATTTTGAGGAGAAAAAAAAGAAAGGCTATAAAAGACAGCTTTCTATTCAAAGTCAAAGCCTTGATAAAGACCAGGGTGCAAAATTCCAGGAAATCAAGGCGGAGGAAAAGGACTTTGAAATCAGGTGTGACACAATAGAGGAATATGAAAAGGCCTTAGGAGAAAAATTGGCAGAGAAGCTTACGGCTATGGGTATTCCGAGAGAAAAGATGATTTGGGTGCTGCCGGCCTATGAACTTTTAAAAAGAGGGATACCTGAGACGGATATGAGAATAATCCCTTACATAGAGAATCTTACAAAAGGCCCCATGGATAAATGGATCAGGGAAAATGTTAAAGCTGTGGCAGCATTGGCCAAAGCCGGAGCGGGCAAGCTTTACATAGGAAATATAGGTCAAGCCCAAATGTTTTCCGGTGAGAACCTGCATCTCTTGGCCGATTTCGGCATGAATGTTTTGAACAGGGAAACGGAAAGAGCCTATGAGACCCTTGGCATAAAAGGCGGTGTATATTCTTTGGAGGCTCTCGACTGGAAAGCCGGAAGCTACCCTCTTATGGTTACGGAGCACTTGATGGAAGCCGGTACGCTGACAGATAGAAAGGGCGTAAGATATAAGGTTACGGCAGACGATTTTTCCCATAAGACCACCATTAAAAATCAAGGGAGAAATTTGGACTTGAATCAGGCTGCTCAGCTCTGGAGGGAGGGAGAAAGAACCCTTAGAATATACCTGTAGCAGCCAGGGACTAAGCCTTAAAATTCCAAGGACCATCCCACCTGCTATGTACTGGAAAAAATGCACAAAAAAGCAAAAATATGATTTGACATATACTGTATACAAGATGTATTATTTAGACGTAAGATAGCCTCGTGAGTTTTAGAGATTTGGGAATTTTACGCAAATTATCATATATAGATTACGCCGTGCACTTTTACGAAGCACGAAGCGTGAAATTTAAACAGGAGGAACATAAAATAATGAGAAAAGAATGGGAAGGCTTTATCACCGGCAAATGGACCGATGAAATCGATGTAGAAGAGTTTATCAAATTAAACTATACACCTTATGACGGAGGCTCTGAATTCCTGGCCGGCGCTACGGAAAGAACTACAGAGTGCTATAACAAAGTACAGGAGCTCTTGGTTGCCGAGAGAAAAGCAGGCGGTACCCTTAAGGTTGACGCCTCCAGAATCATGAGAGTAAATGCTTTCGGCCCAGGATATATCGTTCCGGGCAAGGATATTATAGTTGGCCTTCAGACAGACGAACCCCTCAAGAGAGGTATATGTCCCTTCGGCGGATTTAAAATGGTAAAGGAAGAGGTTGCCGAATTCGGTGAAACTCTCCCTAAGGAAATAGAAAACATATTTGAGTATGTTACTACTCACAATGACGGCGTATTTAAGGCCTATTCCAAGGAAATGAAGCAGGTTAGACACTTGGGACTTATCACCGGTTTACCCGATGCTTACGGCCGCGGAAGAATCATAGGCGACTACAGAAGAGCTGCCTTATACGGAATCGACCACCTCATCGCTGAGAAGCAGAAGGATCATGAAATGATAGCTTCCCGCAGCGTTATGAGCGAGGAAAATATCAGAACAGCAGAGGAAGTGTTCAATCAGATCGTTGCCCTCAAGGAAATCAAGAAGATGGCGGAAGCTTACGGCTTCGATATCTCCGGACCTGCAAAGGACGTGAAGGAAGCCATCCAGTGGACATATTTTGCTTATCTTGCAGGAATCAAGGAAGAAAACGGAGCAGCCATGTCCATCGGAAGAACATCCACCTTCATCGACATATATGCTGAAAGAGACCTGGCAAACGGAACCTATACAGAAGAACAGATTCAGGAATTTATCGATGACTATATCCTGAAGCTGAGAGTTGCAAGACACCTGAGAACAAATGAATACAACGAGCTCTTCGGCGGAGACCCTATGTGGATTACAGAAGGTATCGGCGGCGTAGGTATGGACGGAAGACATAAGGTTACAAAGAACTCTTTCAGATTCCTTCAGACCCTGTACAACCTGGGACCTGCTCCGGAGCCTAACCTTACAGTGCTTTGGTCAGAAAAGCTTCCTGAACCCTTCAAGAAGTTCTGCGCACAGGTATCCATAGACACTGACTCCATCCAGTACGAGAACGATGATAAGATGAGACCTTGCTACGGCGAAGACTATTCCATCGCTTGCTGCGTATCAGCCATTCAGATGGGACAGCAGATGCAGTTCTTCGGCGCAAGATGTAACTTGGCAAAGATTTTAGTATTAGCCTTAAACGGAGGTATAGATGAAAGAACCGGCGAAAAGGTAGGCCCTCAGATGGAATCCATTCCCGACGGCCCCATCGATTTCGAAGAAGCTTGGAGAAGATTCAACATCTACCTGGAATGGCTCATGGAACTCTATGTAAACATCATGAACGTTATTCATTTCATGCACGATAAGTATGATTTCGAAAGAACTCAGATGGCCTTCCTCAATTCCGAGGTAAAGAGACTTATGGCCTTCGGTGTTGCCGGATTCTCCGTAGCAGCCGACTCCTTCTCAGCCATTAAGTATGCAAAGGTTTATCCTATAAGAGATGAAAACGGAATTATCGTAGACTACAGAACAGAAGGAGAATTCCCTAAATACGGTAATGACGATGACAGAGTAGACGAAATTGCTGTTAAGATTTCCGAGAGAACTATCGAGGAATTGAGAAAGCATCCTACATACAGAAATTCCGTACACACCTTATCTGTACTCACCATTACTTCCAATGTAATGTACGGAAAGAAGACGGGAAATACTCCTGACGGAAGAAGAGCAGGCACACCTTTCGCTCCGGGAGCTAACCCTATGCATGAAAGAGATAAGCACGGTGCTATCGCATCCCTTAACTCCGTTTCCAAGATAGATTGGGAGACATGCCAGGACGGCGTTTCCAACACCTTCTCCATCACACCGGAAACCTTAGGAAAGAACCCTGATGAGAGAGCAAATGTTTTGGTAGGACTTCTCGACGGATACTTCAGCCGCGGAGCACACCACCTTAACGTAAACGTTCTCAACAGAAACCTGTTAGAGGATGCATACGAAAATCCTGAAAAATATCCTAACCTGACTGTGAGAGTTTCCGGATATGCAGTAAGATTCAATGCACTTTCAAAGAATCATCAGAAGGAGGTTATCGAGAGAACCTTCCACGAAAGAATATAATTAGCGGATAATTCATATTCCTATAAAATTAAAATGTTGGCTGTTAAGGTGCTTGCTTTCGTAAGCACCTTTCAGCTATGGCAGAGGAGGAAAACATGAAAGGGAGAATACATTCCATAGAAAGCTTCGGCGCCGTAGATGGGCCGGGAATAAGGACTGTCTTTTTTCTGCAAGGATGTCCTGCCCGCTGTCTGTATTGCCATAATCCCGATTCGTGGGACCCGAAAGGGGAAGGAGAGGGCCTCATGGAGGTTGAGGACTTGGTGTACTGGGCTCTCAGAGGTAAGCCTTACCACGGAAAGGACGGAGGGGTTACCTTCAGTGGAGGAGAGCCTCTCATGCAGGGGAAATTTTTGCTGGAAGCCATAAATGCCATTCATGAGGAGAATATCAAGGTGGCCATAGATATCAGCGGAACCTATATCGATGAATTTACGGAGGAAGTAATCAAGGCTTGTGATCTGGTGCTTCTGGATGTGAAGCATCCGGACCCGGAAAAATTCAAGGAAATATCCGGAATGGAACAGCAAACCTTGCTGGAGACCATAGACATGATAAATGCTCATCATAAACATGTTTGGGTAAGGCATGTGGTGGTGCCGGGTATCAATGACACTCCGGAGGATATTGAGGAGCTCAACGAATTTATTAAAAGGATAAAGCTGGTGGATAGAGTGGAGCTTTTGGGCTACCACACCATGGCGGTAAATAAGTACGTCAAGATGGGAATGACCTATAGGCTGAAAGGGGTACCCCCCATGAGCGGCACAAAGCTTAACAAGCTTAGGCAGTTGGTGAAAAATCCGGCAGATGCGGTAAGCAGAATAGAAATAAACTGATATAAGAAGAACACCTGATATGTTTTCAGGTGTTCTTTGTATTATAGAGCCTTTATATGGATAATAAAAGCCCTGCGTCTGACGCAGGGCTTGATATTGTAATGCTTAATTTATGCCTTATACTAAGCTTCCAGAGCCTTTAATGCAGCGGCTTTTTCAGCCTCTCTATCGGCAAGGACTCTTGCGTATTCCTCATCGGTCATCTTTGTCATGGTTATACCTGCAAATCCGAAGAATATGGAAACAAGCGGATTCAGCCAGTTCAAAATTGCATAAGGTATATAGCTTGAGTCAACTCCCAAGAAGGTTCTCATGGTAGCACCGCAGGTATTCCATTCGAAGAAGTTGGAAGTGATAGTACCGGAGTCTTCAAGACATCTGGACAGGTTCTTAGGAGCCAGCTTCATATCTTCGAAGGCTTCCTTGAACATTCTTCCGGGAAGGATGATGGCCAGATACTGGTCGCAGCAAACTGCATTTACTACTAAGCAGGAGAACTCTGTGGCTAATACTAAGCCGCCAACTCCCTTAGCAACCTTCAGAAGAACCTTAGCTACGCTACCCATGATACCTGTTGCATCAACGATACCGCCGAAGCACATAGCACACATGATGAGGGAAATTGTCCAGAACATTCCCTGAAGACCTTTACCATGAAGAAGCCCGGCTAAGTCGGTTATAACAGGGGAAGCGTTCTCCGGAACAACACCCATGGATATGCCGTTGTTGAGAATGTTGAAGATTGACTTCCACCAAACATCTCCGCCAAGGGCGGTAGATATGGCATTGCTGTTTAAGAACATGAGAGGAACACCGATAAACACGCCACCCAATAACGAAGGTATAGCCGGAAGCTTAAGAGCGACGGCCAAGATTACAAATACGGGAGGGATGAGCGTCAAAATGCTTATGTTGGAAGAACCTTCGATGAAAGAAAGGATTTCCTCGATAACATTTAAATCTGCTGCATTACTTGATGAGAACATAAAACCCATTACCAAGTATGCCACTAAAGCTACAGACATGGAAACGCCGGTGGTGTAAACCATGTGTTTGATATGGTCGAACAATGTGGAACCTGCTACAGCGGGTGCCAGGTTGGTAGTGTCCGAAAGAGGGGACATCTTATCTCCGAAGTATGCACCGGATACAACTGCGCCGGCAGTCATGGCTTCGGGGAAACCTAAAGCTGTTCCTACGCCGATAAGGGCAACACCCATGGAACCTGCTGTGGACCATGAGGAGCCTGTGGCCAAGGAAACGATTGAGCAAAGCAGACAAGCGGTAAACAGGAATACGCTGGGAGCGATAACCTTAATTCCATAGTACATCATTGAAGGGATGGTACCTGCTGCCATCCAAGATGCAATCATAGCACCTACGATTGCAAGGATAAGACAGGCCTGCATTGATCTGTTGATAGCTGCCAGAATACCCTGTTCCAGGTATGTCCATTTCCAACCGTTAGCTATAGCCACGGCACCGGCAATGCAGGCAGCCAAAATAAGTGCGATGTGAGCTTCTCCACCGGTATCCATAATGATACCCCACATGAGAAGGCCAACCATGGACAAAAGTACTAAAACACTTTGCCACATAGGAATCTTTCTACCCATAAATAAATCCTCCTTAAAAAATTAAGTTAAATAAATAAAAGTTTGTCTTTCGACTGTTTTATTATATTCCATGGTATAGCATTTGTCAATTAAAGCGCATAAAAAAAGTTCACAGAGTTATCACAGAAAAACGGGGAATTTCCACGCATCCCAGCATTTCCAATATAACTTAGCGAAAATTTAACACGCATAAAAGGTGAAAATGCGGTTTTTATTGCATACGATATGATAATTATGCCTGGCCGGGGGTCGGGTGGAGATTAAGAATTCCTTCATTTATATATAATATATATAGTGCATGTGGGGAGACGGATGGGGGCTCCTTGATGGGCGATGTGGAGCAAAGGGGGAAGCTCTTTAACAGAGCCGGGTTATAGACAAGAGAAAACTTTTGGAATTTTAAAAATACCCCTTGACAGCTGCGGGCCTCTGTGATACTATGTCAAATGTTCCGCTTCGAGCGGAGCTTACAATATGAGCAATAGTTTCAAGAAAAACTTTTGAAAAGTGCTTGACAGAATTGCTAAAAGATGATAATATTGTAAAGCTGTCAGAAATGAGAGCGGTCGAGCAGGAAGCTTATGGGAGGCTGAAATAAGCCTTTTGAAAGCCCTAAAAAAGGGAAAAATAAGTAAAAAAA
>JBHADF010000074.1:0-9376 GCA_041854955.1 Anaerovoracaceae bacterium
ATATCTGGGATTACATGGATGACGGAAACATCATCATAGACGATCCTGACAGGATATATGAGATTTTGGAACTGGGGGAAGCTGAGAATAAAAGGGATTTTCAGGTGCTCATGGAGCGGGGGCAGGCCATAAAGGAAGATTATAAAGCCCTTTCCGGAACGGAAGATTTCATGAAGGTCCTTAAGGAAAAGAATATAACCTTGTTTACACCTTTTCCCAAGCGAATTAAAGGAGTGGAAACCTTTGATGAAATCCACAATGTGGAAGGCAGACAGCCCTTAAGCTTTGCCGGTAAAATGAATGTGCTGGAAAGCGAATTGAATTCCTATGCAAAGAAGGGCTACGAAATCACCATACTTTGCTCCACCGAGGAAAGAATTTCCAATCTGAGAGAATTTGTGGAAAGAATCGGCCTGGAAAGCAAAATATCCTTTGCACAGGGAAGCTTGACCCAGGGTATTGACCTGCCCGGAGAGAAAAAGCTTTGGCTCT
Organism: Anaerovoracaceae bacterium; assembly: GCA_041854955.1. Taxonomy (GTDB): domain Bacteria; phylum Bacillota; class Clostridia; order Peptostreptococcales; family Anaerovoracaceae; genus CAMENZ01. The sequence goes on from JBHADF010000074.1 coordinate 493, forward strand.
GCGAGAACGATATCTTTGCAAAGAGAAAAAAGCCTAACAAGAAAAAGTTTAAGGATAAGGGAAAAAAGATACAGGCCTTCGCCGATTTGCGAGAAGGTGATTTTGTCGTTCATGAAAATCACGGCGTAGGTAAATTCCTGGCCATCGAGCAGCTGTCGGTGGAAGGGGAGAAAAAGGACTATATAAAGATAAAATATTCCGGCGACGACATGCTCTATGTTCCTGTAGAGCACATGGATATTGTACAAAAATACATAGGTGGTGACGGAACCGTACCTAAGATAAACAAGCTGGCAGGCGGAGAATGGAAGGCTACAAAGGCTAAAGCCAAGGCAGCCATAGCTGTTATGGCCAAGGATTTAATAGACCTTTACGCCACTCGCTCCATGAGGCCGGGACACAGCTTCGGCACGGACACGGCATGGCAGCAGGAATTTGAGGAGGCCTTCCCCTATGAGGAAACCGATGACCAGCTCCAGGCCATAAAAGAGATAAAGGCGGATATGGAAAAGCCTTTCTCCATGGACAGGCTGCTCTTAGGTGATGTAGGCTTCGGCAAGACGGAGGTAGCCGCAAGGGCTATCTTCAAGTGCCTTACCGACGGAAAGCAGGCCGCTGTGCTTGTACCGACTACAATCCTGGCAAACCAACATTTCTATACTTTGAAAGAACGCTTTGAGCATTTTCCCTTTAAGGTAGAGGTGTTGTCCCGCTTCAGAAGCCCGACTCAGCAGTCGGATATCGTGAAAAAGCTGGAAAAGGGAGAAATCGACCTGATTATAGGAACTCATCGTCTGCTGTCAAAGGACATTAAATTCAAGGATCTGGGACTTTTGGTAGTAGATGAGGAGCAAAGGTTCGGCGTAGAGGATAAAGAGCGCATTAAAAAGCTGAAGACCAATGTGGATGTGCTAACATTGTCAGCCACACCCATACCGAGAACCCTTAATATGTCTCTGACAGGAATTAAGGATATGAGCGTCATAGAGGAACCTCCGGAGGAAAGGTATCCGGTGCAGACCTATGTTTTAGAGCAGGATGAAGCCCTCCTGAAGGAAGTTATAGAGCGAGAGCTGGGAAGAGGCGGACAGGTTTACGTTGTGTATAATCGAGTACGTGGAATTCACGGCATAGCAGAGAAGATAGGAAATCTGGTGCCGGAAGCCAATATTGTAATAGGCCACGGACAGATGAACGAGCATAGCCTGGAAAATGTCATGCTGGAATTCATAAACGGGGAGGCCAATGTTTTGGTGGCCACCACCATTATAGAATCAGGGCTTGATATTCCCAATGCCAACACCATGGTTATAATGGATGCCGACAGATACGGTCTGTCCCAGCTATACCAGCTGAGGGGAAGAGTAGGCCGCTCCAACAGAATGGCCTATGCCTATATGATGTATCAAAAGGATAAGGTTCTAAACGAACAAGCGGAGAAGAGGCTAAAAGCCATAAGAGAATTTACGGAGTTCGGCTCCGGCTTTAAGGTGGCTATGAAAGACCTGGAGATAAGAGGTGCCGGAAACATGCTGGGAACGGCTCAATCGGGCCACATCATGAACATCGGTTATGAGCTGTATTGCAAAATGGTTGATAACGCGGTAAGGGCTTTGCAGGGAGAAATCGTAAACGATAATAAGGAAGAAACCTCAGTGGAAATACCCGTATCCGCATATATCTCATCCGGATACATTGAAGACGAGGGCTTGAAGCTGGAAATGTATAAGAAAATCGCAGCCATAAGAAGCTATGATGACGAAGACGATATCATAGACGAGCTTATGGACAGATTCGGAGATGTGCCGCAGGAAACCGTAAACCTAATTAAAATATCCCATGTGCGTTATCTGGCTGAGGAGTTGTCCGTAGAAAGGATTCACAGAATAAAGGATGGGGTAGGAGCGTTGCCCAGTGCTACAAAAAAGGTATTGAAAGCATCTGTCAAAAATGCCGGTGTGAAGCTTCTCTTCGATTTTGCGGAGAAAAACTCCTTAAGCGGTGCAGCCTTGTTTAATCTCAATGAGAAGCTGGGAAACAGAGTCTTCGTCCACGGAGGAACAAAGCCTTACATCCGCTTGACCACAAGCCAATCCAAAATGCTTCAGGATTCCATAGAGCTTTTGGAAATATTATATGAAAACAAGAAGACCTTTCGTAGGGAAGACGCTTTGAATTAGTCGATTTTCACGGATGAATTTTATTAGAAATATTGGAAAATCAAGAACAATGTGATATACTAATCGGATGTATCATAGTTGCTTGTATGAAAAGGAGCAGAAAAATGATTTTTAACAATATAACCATATTGGATGAAAACTTTGCAGCCCAAGAGGATATGTATGTGGCCGTAAAGGATGAAAAAATCGCTTATATAGGGAAAGAACGGCCTGACGGCTATTATGGCAGATGCTATGACGGCCGCGGAAAGCTTTTGATGCCGGCCTTTTACAATTCCCATGGCCATTCTCCCATGTCACTCATGAGAGGCTACGGAGAAAATATGGCCCTTCAGGACTGGCTAAGCAAAAGGATTTTCCCCTTCGAGGAGAAGCTGACAGGTGAGGCAGTGTATTGGGGAACCATGCTTTCCATGGCGGAATCCGCCAGATTTGGCATAGTGTCCACCACGGATATGTATTATTTTCTCGATGATATGGCGGCTGCTGTTTCCAAGGCCGGAATGAAGAGCAACCTTTCGAGAGGCATAGTCCAGTTTGATGACAGCAATCCCTGGGAAATGGTGTCCATGGCGGAAATGAAGAAGGCCTTTGAGAAATACCATAACAGCTGCGGAGGGAAGATAAAAATAGATATGTGTATCCACGGAGAATACACCTCCAAGCCGGAAACCGTCAAGGCTGTGGCCGAATATGCCAAAGCCGTAGGGGGAAATATGCACATACACATTTCGGAAACCCAATCTGAGCATTTAGATTGCAAAGAGCGGCACGGAAAAACTCCTGTGAGATATTTTGCGGATTTAGGTGCATGGGATGTGCCGGCTACAGCTGCCCATTGCGTTTGGATAGAAGGGGAAGACTTCGATATCCTAAAGGAAAAAAATGTAACGGTAGCATCGAATCCTGCCAGCAACCTGAAGTTGGCCAGCGGTGTGTGCAATGTGCCGGAGCTCCTCAGAAAGGGTGTCAATGTGGCAATCGGTACAGACAGCGTGGCATCCAACAATAACCTGAACTTCTTCGAGGAAATGAAGCTCTTTGCCATGACGTCGAAGATGATGTACAAGGATCCTACAGCCGTTACTCCCGTAGAAACCTTAAGGGCCGCCACCGTAAACGGAGCAAGAGGCCAGGGAAGATTTGACTGCGGATTGGTAAAGGAAGGCTTTAAGGCGGACCTTATTGTCTTGGATATCGATAAGCCGTATATGAGCCCGGTGCACAGTCTGGCAACGAATTTGGTCTACTCGGCAGTAGGAACCGATGTGGAGCTGACCATGGCAGACGGGGAAATCCTCTATGAAAACGGAGAATATAAAAAGCTGGACATAGAGGCGACTATGTTCAACGCCCAAAAGGCTACGACAGCCATATTGAAGGCTTTATAGGAAAATTGGACGAGAGAAAGGACATTTAAGTATGTCAGAAAATAAATTTTTAAAAGGTGCGGCCGTTTTAGGAATTGCCGGTATTTTTACCAAGGTGCTGGGAATGTTTTTCCGAATACCTCTTACAAACTGGGTCGGAGCGGAAGGTTTGTCATATTACGGAGCAGTTTATCCCATATATACCTTCTTCCTGATATTATCCACAGCAGGTATACCGGTAGCTATATCGAGAATGGTATCTGAACGAATAGCTGTAAAGAATTACGGCGGCGCCCACAAGGTGTTCAGAACCTCCGTGTGGCTCATGGGATCCATAGGTATGGCCTCCTTCCTAATAGTATATTTCGGAGCCGGCTTTATAGAAAAGGTGGTTTTGAAAAACCCGGGAACCATATACTCCCTTCAGGCCATAGCGCCGTCCCTTTTGATAGTGCCTATCATGGCCGCCTACAGAGGTTATTTTCAGGGAAGGCAAAACATGAACCCGACGGCAATATCCCAGCTCATAGAGCAGCTTTTCAGGGTAATCGTCGGCTTAGGCTTGGCTTATTATCTCATAAAAGCAGGATTTCCCGCTGTAAGTGCCGGTGCCATCTTCGGAGGAACTGCCGGTGCAGGAGTGGGCCTCTTCGTAGTGATTTTAATATATCTCATGAGCTATAAAACCATAAAGAGGTATATTAACAGGAATAAATCCCACATAGAAGATGAAAAGAGCAGCGACATAGTTAAAAAGATGCTGACCATAGCAGTTCCCATCACCATAGGTGCGTGTATTTTACCCCTGGTAAATGCCATAGACGCCATGCTGGTGCTGAGAAGACTGCAGGCGGCAGGCTGGACCCTGATAGAATCCAAGCTTCTCTGGGGAAGATTGGCCGGCTATGTAAGCGCCCTGGTAGGAATGCCTCAGGTTCTCATTCAGGCTATAGTGATGAGCCTGGTACCGGCCATAGCGGCCAGCTACAAGCTGAATAACCATAAGGAGGTAGAGCAAAATATAGGCTTTGCCATGAGAGCATCTATGATAATAGGCTTCCCATGTGCTATGGGAATGTTGGCTCTGTCAAAACCCATTCTGCTCCTCTTGTATCCTCGCCAGGTGGAAGAGGCCACAGGAGCTGTACCCACCCTGATGATAATGTGTATAAGCATCATCTTTTTATCCACCATGCAGACTCTCACAGGAGCCTTGCAGGGTATAGACAAGCAGATGATACCGGTGAAAAATCTGGCCATAGGTGCTTTGGCAAAGGTTGTGGTTACATATATACTTCTGGGAATAAAATTTATAAACATAAACGGTGCTCCCATAGGAACCATCGTAGCTTACTTTGTTGCCACCGTTTTGAACATGAGATATATAAGGCGGGTAGCAGGAGTAAAGCTTGATATGGGGCTTACCTTCGTCAGACCCTTTATCGCATCCGGCATCATGGGTGTGGCGGCGTGGCTCATGTACAAGCTTTCCTTCATGATAATAAGGAGTAACGCTTTATCTACCATGGCAGCCATAGGCGTAGGCGCAATTATGTACGGAATCCTCATAATGTATATGGGCGTTATAACCAAGGACGAAATTGCCAAGCTGCCTAAGGGGGATAAAATCGTTAAGGCTATAGGTCGCTTTGTAAAATAGGTATGAGCAATATGACTGAAAACAGAAAAGAAAAATATATACATCTGTATAAAGAAGGTGAAGACAAGAAAGAAGCCTTTGAAAGGCTTTATGAAATCGTTAAAATCCTAAGGGTGGAGTGCCCCTGGGACAGAGAACAGACCCATGAGAGCATCAGGAAAGGCATGATTGAAGAGGCCTACGAGGTTGTAGAGGCCATCAATACCGGTGATATGGCCAATCTCAGGGAAGAGCTGGGAGATGTGCTTTTACAGGTGGTATTTCATGGAAATCTTGCGGAAGAATCGGGAGAATTTGACCTAAAGGATGTCATAAATGAAGAGTGCGATAAAATGATAAGACGCCATCCTCATGTTTTTTTGGAAGAAAGGTCAAATAAAAACATAAAATCTATTGACAAAGTCCTTGAAAAATGGGAAAATATCAAGGAACAGGAGAGGGGAAGCAGTAAAGTGTCCTCTCGAATGAATGAAGTCCCCAAGGCCCTGCCCGCTTTAATGCGCTCTTATAAAATTCAAAAGAGGGCTGCGGAGTGCGGCTTCGATTGGGAAGATGTTTCAGGAGCCTTTGATAAGATCGTCGAGGAAACAGATGAGCTTATCAAGTGCTACAGGGACAATCCTCGCCGGAAGAAGGCCCTTGAGGAAGAATTGGGTGATCTACTGTTTTCATGTGTGAATGCGGCTAGATTTTTAGATGTAGACCCTGAGATTTCATTAACGTGCACTATCAATAAGTTCATACGCCGATTTACTTATGTTGAAGAGAGCGCCTTAGCTTGCGGAAAGACCCTCGAAGACATGAGTCTGAAAGAGATGGATGAGCTTTGGAACCGAGCCAAAGAGCAAGAGGTTTCCGAGTGGTGACATAAAAATTTATTTAAGCAATATTGCGAAGGAGGAATTTAAATGAACAAGGCTGAATTAGTAGCTGCAGTTGCAGAAAAGACAGGATTCACAAAGAAGGATGCAGAAACAGCAATCAACGCTGTAGTAAAGAGCATCGAAGAAGCATTAGTAAAGGGTGACAAAGTACAGTTAATCGGATTTGGTACCTTTGAAACAAGAGAAAGAAAGGCAAGACAGGGAAGAAATCCCAGAAAGCCTGAAGAAGTTATTAAGATTGCAGCATCCAAGGCTCCTACTTTCAAGGCAGGTAAGGCTTTAAAGGACGCAGTAAACAAATAATCAAGTTAATAAAGGGTGAGAAACCCCTTATTATATGCGGCCCCCTATTAGGGGGCTGCTGAAATATTCTTTAAACCTAAGCTCATTATAGGTTTACGAAAGGCACTTATGAGAATAGACAAATTTCTTAAAAACTCTAGGCTTATAAAGCGAAGGACCATTGCAAAGGAAGCCTGTGATCAGGGGCGTATCTTTGTAAATGAAAAGGCCGCAAAGGCCGGGCTGGAGGTCAAGGAGGGCGACATCGTCCGAATTGAGTTCGGCAATAACTCGCTTACGGTTAAGGTTATAGAACTTTGCGAATCTTGTAAGAAGGAAGCCGCAACAGGAATGTATGAAATAATTCAGCAAAAGGGCTAAACCCGCTTAGGGCTTAGTCCTTTTGCTATGACGGATATATAAGAGAGGTAGAGCATACATAGTATGAAAGATAGATTAGAGAAAAACAGGAGCTTCCTATTATACTTTTCCATGTATTGGCCCTTGGGGGCAGTGTGTCCCCTAATAGGACAATATCTTTTTAAAATAGGCTTTACAGGGACACAGGTGGGAATCGTGATTTCCGCCGGAACCGGTGCGGCCGTCCTTGGCGGTTTGTTCTGGGGAAAGAAATATGCCAATGCGGTAAACAAGAGATTTATAATAGTGTTCATGTTTATAATGGCTGCACTGGTGGCACTTTCCAGCCTGATGGTTAAAAGCTTCATATTGTATGCAGTGGTGTACGGAGCCCTGTATTTTTTCCAGGGACCGGCCCACGGACTTTGCGATTCCATGGTTATTGAAAACGGAGAAAACTTCCCTGCCATAAGAGCTATGGGAGCCCTGGGATATGCTACATCCGTCTATGCAGCCGGATTGGCGGCGGAAGCTTTCGGCCTGGAAACCATCTTCTATATACATGCCGCAGCCTTTGTCATAGCAGCAGTCATCATGTTTCGGGAAAAGGAACCGCCTCATTATGACGGTAAGGAGGGAGCCGACGGAGATGATGACATAGATATAATGGAATTGTTTGCCTATAAAGACTTTATAAGGCTTCTGGTATTTGCCTTCTTTCTCTTGGGATCTTCCATGGCTCACAACACCTACTTCGGGTATCTGTATACAGACGGCGGCGGAGACTTGAGCGGCATAGGCCTGGCTTTCCTGCTCATGGCGGGAAGTGAAGCGGTATTTATGTTATTTTTGCCTAAGCTGAACAGCAGATTTTCCACAGAGAAGCTCCTTGTTTGGGGCATGCTCATAGCCATCGGCAGATTTGCCCTGTATTCCTTGGGACTGCCTTCATATATATTATTGGGGACTTTCTTCTTACAGGGCATGATGAACGGCATAATATTGGTAGAGATAGTGAAGTATTTCGAGAAAATAGTGCCGGCCAGACTTTCCAGCCTGTCCGTGGCTGTCTACTATGCCTTGGGAAGCAACCTGAGCAGCATAGTGTGCAACCTGATAGGCGGCGTTATTCTGGACGGATTCGGCGCCAGAGGCGTATATATGTTCTTCACCCTATGGAATCTTGCAGCCCTGGGAATATACTTCGGAACCGGCCTTAACAAAGAGAGAAAAGGCAAGATTTCAGCCCCTTTGGAAGAGGTCTTAAAATAATATAAGAAAAGTGAAAAAATACTCTTGACATAGAGCGAGTAAGATGATAATATTGTAAAGCTGTCAGAAATGAGAGCGGTCGAGCAGGAAGCTTATGGGAGGCTGAAATAAGCCTTTTGAAAGCCCTAAAAAAGGGAAAAATAAGTAAAAAAATGCTTGACAGAAATCCGCTGAAATGGTAATATGTAAAATGTTCCGTATCAAGCGGAAAGAACCTTGAAAACTTCATAGTGTAGAAATTTAGTCAAAGAGAAGAAATTCTCAAAAACTAAACGAAACAATCAGCTAAATTGGTAAGACAATAAAGCGGATAGTTTCCGACAATTTCTAAATAAAAACAGACAATAATTCAAACAAAACGAATTAGCGAACGCAAGACGTTCAGATCGAGTTTAGAAAACTTTTAAGATATTAAAGGCGAGAGCCTAAAATATACCATTAAATTAAGAGTTTGATCCTGGCTCAGGATGAACGCTGGCGGCGTGCCTAACACATGCAAGTCGAGCGGGAAACACCTAATTGAAACTTCGGTAGATAGAGGGTGTGGAGAGCGGCGGACGGGTGAGTAACGCGTAGGCAACCTGCCCTTTGCAGAGGGATAGCCACTGGAAACGGTGATTAAAACCTCATAATACCATCATATCACATGTTAAGATGGTCAAAGATTTATCGGCAAAGGATGGGCCTGCGTCTGATTAGCTAGTTGGTGAGGTAACGGCTCACCAAGGCGACGATCAGTAGCCGACCTGAGAGGGTGATCGGCCACATTGGAACTGAGACACGGTCCAAACTCCTACGGGAGGCAGCAGTGGGGAATATTGCACAATGGGCGAAAGCCTGATGCAGCAACGCCGCGTGAAGGATGAAGGTCTTCGG
>JBHADF010000075.1:0-8034 GCA_041854955.1 Anaerovoracaceae bacterium
CAGGAGCAAGATTGCAGGCCTTGTAATAATAGCCGCCAGCCTGTTACTTTTGGGGATTTGGGAGCTTTGGGCAAGAGAGAGCTTAATGTATGATAGGGTTCTTGTCCTAAAGAGCCCTCTGGACGGCAATGTGGCTTTGACGGCCAAGCTTCTTCGAGAGAAGCGGGTTGAAAAGGCTCCTGCCGGTGCTCTGAAGGTCGGCGATGAAAATCAGATCATAGGCAAGGAAACCGGCCACTATATACCCGCCGGAACGGAGCTTTTTAAGGAATATTTTCAGGAAAGCAGTTTTCAGGTAGGCGGTACCACGGGCAAATTCATACTGTCCATACCGGATACTTGGCTCATGTCCTATCCTCAGACCATGAAGAGGGGAGACAGGGCCTTTTTTTATTGCGGCGGTGAAATAGTGACGGATGCGGTTGTGGCCTACGTGAGAGACGGCACAAACCAGGAGGTGGTCTATGAAGGACAAGGCCGTTTCAACAGCTCTGCCAAGGTGAGCCTCATAGAGGTGGTGGCCGATGAAAAACAGATGAAGTTGTTGGGAAACTTAGCCGACAAGGGAAATCGCTTTGTGATTCTGTACAATTAGGAGGCGCTATGGCAGAGATGATAAAGCGGGGGTTGGACAGAGAGGAAAGAATCCTGTCTTTTGAAGAGGTATGCCGCTCCATAAAGGCCTATTTTGACGGTGAGTGGAATAAGGCCGACGAATTTCTCAGAATGGAAATGCTTGAAAAGGAGAAGAAGGCCATCATGGGCTACGAGAAGGAGATGGAGGAATACAAGGAAAAAATAGGAGAGCTGTTGGACGGAGATGTTTTCCGGGGCGTAAAGGTGCCGGAATGGTACCCCTCTTTAGAGGAAGCCGTCTTTGCAGAGCTTTACGGCTTGGCCGGCCTTGCCCCCTGGGTCTATGATACGGATATAAAGTACAGGGAGTCGTCCTCGGCAAAGCTCATAGGAGACAGACTATATTGCCTCATAAACGGTAAATCTGTGCTCCAGCCTCAACGAATAGGACAGGATAGGCGTGAGCAGCTGAAGAGGACCTTTCTTTTGGCCTCGCCGAGAGAGCGTATGGAGGTCGGCTTTCACGAGGTATACCTGAGAAACGGCATCAGAATTACTATCTATTCGGGGGAAAGAACCAAGGTCGGCGAGGAAATAATGGTTTTCAGAAAGTATCTTGTAAAGGAGATGACCTTTGAGGAGCAGGCTCGGCTGGGAACCATTCCGCAGGAAGGAATTAGGCTCTTTGAATTGATGGTTAAAGCAGGCTTCAATGTGGTCTTTGCCGGTCCTGTTCGTTCGGGAAAAACCACATTTTTACAGACTTGGCAAAGCTACGAGGACAGCAGCTTGGAAGGCTTGGCTATATCCACGGACCCGGAGACACCTTGGCATCTCCTAATGCCGGAGGCACCTATAATGCAGCTGGTAGCCGACGGAAAGGAACTGGAAGAAATCACTAAATCCATATTGCGAGGAGATAACGACTATGTAATTTTAGAGGAAATGAGAGACGGGGTAGCTTACAACATAGCTTTGGAAATTATGTCCATAGGAGCAAAGCGTTGCAAGGCCACGGTTCACACAGAGGATGTCCTCAGCCTGCCCTATAAGCTGGCCACCAAGATAAGGCGTAAATACGGAGGCAGCTTGGAAGGCTTAATACAACAGATATTTTCCAATGTGGATCTGGTATTTCAGTTTTGCCAGAGAGAGGAAAACCGAGGCAGAAAGCTGCTCAAGGGAATTTGGAGATACGGTTACAGCCTGGAAGAGGACCGGGTCTTTGCAGATGAACTTTTAAGATATGATTTTAAAGAAGAAAACTGGAAATGGAAGGCGCCGGAAGAATGGAAAGGACGGGGCGGAGCACAGAATATATATGAAAAGGAGATGAAAGAAATGCTGGAAAATTTAGAAAAGATAAATCCCATACAGGAGTCACCGAGAATTTATCCTCGATATTACAGAAAGTATGATGAAAACATGGGAGCAGACGGCTTATGATAGAGGCGGTGCTCCTGCTGCTCCTGGGAGCAGGGATGTTTTTCCTGACCATGGATAATATGCGACAGGTCTATGGGAATATAGGGGAAGCGGCGGAAAGGTGGTTTTCCACATTTAAGGATGCTCCTCGGCAGATAGGTGTGGAGCGAAAGGAAAGGGACAGAGTATGGGAGCATATTCGCTTGCTCTTAAACATAACCTTGGGCCTGGGCTCGGACAAAAGTGTCAAGGCCTTTGGGGTGATTTCCGCCGTGCCGGCGGCCTTAGCCATAGTCCTGCTGTCGGGGAAAATACCCGTAAAGCTGGTCCTTTTGGTGGCCTCCGTAGGACTTTTGATACCCTATGCTTTGCTGCAAATAAAGCTGGAAAGATTGAGGAATTCGGCTTCTCAGGAAGGAGAAATCCTCCTTACGGAGCTGCTGGAAAATTACAAGATAAACTTTTCAAATATGCAGCAGGCCATAGAGGTCACAGCCTTGACCATAGAGGAAGCCCCCGTCTGCAAAAGGATTTTATCAAATCTGTCCAAGGGCATCAATCTGGCGGGAGCGGCAGCAGATATGAGCAGGCTGGTTAAGGAATTCAGGTTGTCACTAAATACTTCCTGGGGCAATATACTGTCGGGAAACATATATTTTGCCCTTACATCGGGAGTGGATGTGACTGAGGCTATGAACGACCTGACGGTAGCCATAAGCAATGCTCGAAAAATAAAGGAGCATGGGAAAAGGGAAAACAATGAAGCAAATATTATTATGAAATACATGATACCGGCGGTGTATTTGCTGACGGTGTTCGGCGGGGTAAAATATTTCGGCCTCTCCTTTTCCCAATTTATAAAATATCAATTCAGAACGGAGGCAGGGCTTACATGGTTCATCATTTCATTGACAATATACGTAACCGGATTGCTGATAAAATCCTTTCTCTCAAAAAACCGACTGGATTTTTAAAGGAGCGATATGAGAAGGAGCTTTTAGGCAGCATCATAACCTTGAAAAATCTGGCTATCGTCGGAAAAGACAGGCCCCTTTCCGCTGATTATATCTATGAAAGGCTCATGGAAAACTCCATGAGATTACGCCCCATATATCAACGGATGTTGGCCATTTACAGGAGCGGTAAGGAAAAGGAGGCCTTCTCATATTTTGCGGAGTCGGTGGGAACCAAGCCGGGCAAGAATTTCGGAGCCGTTCTATCCAAGCTGGACAGGATAAATCCTTCAGAGCTGGTGAGGCAGATGGAAGTCTTTCAGGAGCTGTTGACCCAGGAAAGGATGACACAGGCCATGGCCGATTCCCAAAGGAAAGCCATTATTATGACTGTATGGGCTACGGCAGGGGTTTTTGCCCTGCTCATAAATTTTGTAATTGTAGTAGTATTTTTAGACACATTGGAAATGCTCAGATATATATTTTAGGAGGAAACATGAAAAATCTTATAATCATCATAGGCACCATAATTTTAGGTGCATTTATTGTAAATAACATGGTTTTAGGTGACAGCGGTTCTCTGAAATCCACAGCCAAGGACATAGTGGACGAGGGAACTTCTGCCATTATGGACAATCTGCATTTTGACAGAGGGGGCAACTGATGTGAAGGAGGTCATAATCGTTATAGGCATGGTGCTTTTAGGCTGCTATGTATTTAATCTGATGGTGGGGGATGAACCGGGCTCCCTGAAAAGCACCTCCGCCTATGTTATAAAGCGGGCTGTGGAGGAGTACGGTGGATGAAAAATCTGATTACAACCATAGGCGCCATGCTCATATTCACCATGTTTCTCATGCAGTATGCGGCCAACCATCAGACCTATATAAGGGTGGCCGGGGTGGAAAATGCCTTGTCCAAAACCATGAGGGATGCAGGCAGGGGCGAGGCGGATTTTGCGGGGCTCAAGGAAAAGCTGTCGGCCATAGCAGGTTGCCGAGAGTATGAGGTGAACCTGACGGTGGATGAGGAGGCGAGAAAATATAGGCTGGAGTTGCCACTATACGGTGTCGTAGGAGCACCGGACCTGGTGGGAATTTCCGCGGAGGAAAACCGGCAAATTTACAGAAAAGAGGGAGTGTTTTGAAAAATCTCATAATAGCCCTGGCCCTGGTCATATTATTCACCCTGTTCAACGGTTTTCAGACGGAATTTAACTTGCAAATGGCGAAAAACCTAAATCAGGTGGAAAACATCCCCGATGATGAGGAGGAAGATGAAGGTGAGGAAGCCGCAGAAGGAGAAGCTGACGGCCAAGGAGAAGCCACTGAAACCCCTGAAAACTCAGGAACGGTTGATGAGGGGGCCGACCTGATTTTAGAGGCTGGAGGGAAATAAAACAGAGGCCCGCTATTTACAAGGGTTAAATAGTGTGATACAATTAACGATGTTCTTTTTAGCTGATAAGTAAATGATGAAAGAAAGAGGAATAAAAATGAGTATCGTAGTGGGCATAGATATAGGAGGAAGCACGACGAAAATTGCCGGCTTCAGAGGTGAGGAAATGCTTGTACCCGTTCAAATTTCGGCCAGCAACCCTATAGCCTCCCTGTTCGGAGCCTTTGGAAAGTTTTTATACGACAATAATCTGGCTTTAACCGACATAAGGCAGGTAAATCTCACCGGAGTAGGTTCGGCCGCTGTGAATCAGGCCATATACGGACTCCCTACATACAAGGTGGACGAATTCACCGCCAACGGTGTAGGCGGAGGATATTTTGCCGAGGGAAAAGCTGAGTTTATGGTGGTGAGCATGGGAACGGGAACATCCTTTGTTACGGTTAAAAACAGTGCTCCCAGCCACATAGGAGGCATAGGCATAGGCGGAGGAACCATCATCGGCCTTTCCAAGCTGATGCTGAGCACCAACGATATAGATAAGATAAACGAAATGGCAGTCATGGGAGATGTGGGCCACATAGACCTTAGGATAGGTGATATTTCCCCGGAACCAATACCCGGCCTAAACATGGAGGTTACGGCTTCCAACTTCGGTAAGGCTTCTTCAAGAGCCAGCTGCGAGGATAAGGCGGCAGGCATAGTTCACATGGTCATCGAGACTATATGCCAGACGGCAGCCCTCATAGCTCAAAATACCAATATCAAGGATTTCATCCTTATAGGAGCCTTGACCAACTTCCCTCAGTGCGAAGAAATAGGTAAGATGATCAAGACCATGTGTCCGGATTACAATTTTATCGTTCCCGAGGGTGGAGAGTACGGCACTGCCATAGGCACCGCTTTGGCGGAAAAATGCTGCTTAAAGCATATAGCAGGATAACTGTCGCCCAATGGGAATACCCTTCAGTACAGGGCTCAATTAAATAAAAATAAATGCAAAATGCCTTGATTTTATCAAGGCATCAGTGTTATACAAATCATTTTCCAAGGAGAGGTAAAGGCCTCTCCTTTTTTCATACAAACAATATATTTAGGAGGACAAACAAATGACGAAACTAAAGAGAGTAGGGATGATGTTCCTGATGTTCACCCTGCTTTTCACAGGGCTGTCTTTTAACTTGGGTACAGACAGAGCTGAGGCATATAGCAGTGCAACCTTTGAGAAGGGGGCAAAGCTGAAAGATGCTCAAGGTATACCTTATCAATACACAGGCAGAGAGATGTCATATATGCAGATATATTATCCCGATTATGATACTCTGTCTCTTCAGATTGGAAGTGCCATAGAAGAGCCATATTTACAGGAATATCGTGTGGAAAAAGACGGCAAAATGACGGTGGCCTACTGTGTGGAGCATGGAGTGGTTACCAACACAGCTGCGGAACTTACCGCTGTTACACAGAACACGGATTTTGACAGCTATGTGGAGAGAACCTACAAAAAAGAAGGGAAAAAATATATCCTTGATAACATCGGTCTCATCACATACTATGGAAGGCTTCAGGGAAGCACCATTGAAGTGCTAAAGGATTCTGAAGGAGAGAGAGGCTTAGGCTTCAAAAATTCCAAGTGGTATAAGGATTCCACCACGTATACCTTAGACGATTGGGAAGCGGCCACCAGGCAGCTGATCCACGAAACTCAGCAGGAGTTTAGAGATAAGAATTTTAAACTTGCTGGAACAACCCTCCGATATCAGGATGGCTGGCGAGGTAATACATCAGGATTCATAAATAAACGACACTATCAGAACCCCATTAAAGGAAGAGCGGCCTATGATATCTACAGATATATGGAAAAGCTGGTTCAAGACCACTACATAATTGAGCCTAAGCTGGCAAGTAGAACAGAAGAAACGGCCAAAGAAATCCGATTTACCGATGAGGATAATGACGGTATATGGGAGGCGAGAGTAAAGACTACCGCTGCCAAAGCCTATGATGTATTTACCGTAGGAGGAAAGGGAGCAGATAAGCTGACAATCACCCTTGATAGAACCACAAACGAATATCTTTTGAAGTATAGTGGTGACCCGGATGATGCCGGAACTATTGAGATAAAGAAAAAAGTTCAAAGAAGAGATAAGAAGGTTGCTGATGATTTAACCTTCTGGGAAATGAAGACTGCTAACAGAAAGCATATTCAGCCCCTTGTAACAGGAAGTGTTGACCCTATTACATTTTTCTTAAAACCCACAAAGAACCCTCCCAAAGGAGACAGGCCGGAACCTGAGTATTTCCCTGTATTTTCCTTCAAGGTAAATAAGGTTGATGCCAACCCCGGCTTTGATGGTAACACATCCACTCCCATGGGGGATGCGGAGCTTAATGCAACCTATGTGCTTTTAAAAGACGGAGTTGAGGTTGACCGTGTAACTCTCGATAGCTATGGTTCTGAAATGACCCTAAGCGATAAACCCTGGGATAGCAAAACGGACTTTACAGAGACGGAAAGCGGAAGTAGAGACCATTATCTTCCCGGAACCCCTCCTGTGTATCACTGCACCGTAAGCCCTACAAAGTTAGAATGGCGGTCTGCTCCTGTAAACTATGAGATAAGGGAAGTTCGCCCTGACGGAAGATTTGTAGAGCCTGACTCAGGAGTTAGAAAATATACAGTAAGCTACTACGGCTATTCCGATGATACGAGAACCTGTATAAATGACCCGGAGAACTGGACAGAGATAAACTATCAGATAACGAGAGCAGTAACAGACGGAGCCCCTGTACCTAACGAGGGAACAGATACAGGAACTTTAGCAGCTGTTTCAGATGTACTCACCTTCGGTTCTCAGACCTTTGTAAACGATAACTATAGAGGAAAGCTGACCCTTTCAAAGTCCTTACAAAATGAAAATGTATTCGACCCTAACCCTTTAGGCGGTGTCCAGAAGGACTCCATAAAGTCTCTCTGGAGCTTAAAGCTGGATAGCTCAGGCTTTGAAAATCATCCCTATGTGAGATATATAAAAGAGGCGAGCCTTGTAGATGGAACGGCTGTATATAGAGTAGTTAGAGATAACAGTGGCCTCTCATCGGATACTGACCCTATGAAGGTAGGAACCAACGGAGATATGGTTATATATGACATCCCCTACGGAGTATATACCATGTATGAAGTACAGGCTGATGATATTTCCTATGTGCTTGAAAATTTCAAGGTGGAAATAGGGGAACATAAACAGGTATATAGCCCTACCCAGGTAAATGATGATAGATATGACTATAACATCAGAGACAAGAAAAAGACCAATGTCATAAAGGTTATAAAGACCAATGCTGAGACAGGAAAGACCGTATTTGAAGAAGGAACCAAGTTCTATATCAGATATAAGGGGAACCCTCTTTTAGCAGACCCTACCTCTGCACCTCACTATAATAGATTCCTCCCTAACGCAGAAAATATTTCAAAGTCCGGGCCTTTCACTTTCGAGTGTAACGCCAACGGCGAAATCGTAATACCGTACGAAATCCCTTGGGGAATCTATGAGATAATGGAGTGGAATTTACCTACAGGATACTTTGTAGGAAAATATAACGCTTCCGGAAAGGCAAGCTCTCACTCCTATGGAGAAATCCTTGAAGGGCAGCTAAAAGCTCTTTCAGGCTCCAACTACTC
>JBHADF010000076.1:0-18218 GCA_041854955.1 Anaerovoracaceae bacterium
CCGCCGATGATTTCGCCTACACCCGGCACCAGAAGGTCGGAGGCGGCTACGGTCTTGCCGTCATCGTTGAGTCTCATATAGAAGGACTTTATATCCTTAGGATAGTCCGTTACGAAAACCGGCTTCTTGAATATCTCTTCCGTCAAATATCTTTCGTGCTCAGTCTGGAGGTCGGCACCCCACTCTACAGGGTACTGGAACACCTTTCCCGATTTCTTGAGCAGCTCTACGGCCTCCGTATATGAAACTCTGCCGAAGTCGGAGTTTACGATGCCGTTGAGTCTTTCCAAAAGGCTTTTATCTACAAAGGAATTGAAGAATTCCATTTCCTCGGGAGCATGCTCCAAAACATAGTTTATTATATACTTGGTCATTTCCTCCGCCAGTTCTAAATAGTCATTCAGGTCGGCGAAGGCGATTTCCGGCTCTATCATCCAGAACTCTGAGGCATGGCGTGCCGTGTTGGAATTTTCCGCTCTGAAGGTAGGTCCGAAGGTGTATATGTTTCTGAAGGCCAGTGCGAAAATCTCGCCTTCCAGCTGTCCTGAAACTGTCAGATTTGTAGCCTTTCCGAAGAAGTCCTCGCTGAAATCCACCTTTCCCTCTTCAGTCTTAGGGATGTTGTTCAAATCCAAGGTGGTAACCTGGAACATTTCTCCGGCACCCTCGGCGTCACTTCCCGTAATCAGGGGTGTGTGAACATATACGAAGTTCTTTTCCTGGAAGAACTGATGGATAGCGAAGGCTACCAGGGAGCGCACTCTAAAGACTGCAGAAAACATGTTGGTTCTCGGTCTCAAATAGGCGATTTCCCTAAGGAATTCCATGGTGTGTCTCTTGGGCTGCAGAGGATAATCCGGTGTGGATGTAGCCTCTACGGTAATCTTTCTCGCTTTTATTTCAAAAGGCTGCTTTGCCCCCGGCGTAAGGGTTACGATACCCTCTACGGCCAGACCGCTGGCAACATAGGCCTTTGATATTTCCTCGTAATTTTCTATGAACTCCTCTTCATATACTACCTGTACCGACTTGAAGAAGGAGCCGTCGTTCAGCTCGATGAAGCCGAATTTGTTGGAGGCTCTGTTATTTCTAATCCAACCCCTTATGAGCACTTCTTTGTCTCCGTATTCTTCACTGTTTCTGAAAAGTTCTCTCAGCAGCAATTCTTTCATTGATACAATAACCTCCTCTGTCTTTATTTTATGATTTATCCTCCCCATGACTTTGGGAGAACAATATTTTTCTATTATATATGAAAGATTGTTGAAAATCAATAGTTATGGGAAATTTGAGCCACTCTTAAGAAGCATCCTTTTCCTTATTTACTTCTATATCTCCTTTTTACACCTCTGTTTTTATGGCCTGAAACTTAAAGGGCTAAATACCCTCTTAGATAAATAGCCCTCTGATTAACTTATACTCTTATTCCGGCTTTATTATTCGCCGCCTTTTGATTATAGATCATCCTCTATGGCACTGCTCTTGGCATAGGCTGATGAGCGGGCTTCGAAGAAGTCGGTTTTAACCATGTTGGCATTGGAGTACTGGCTAACCCATTTCATGCTTTCCGGTTCCGTTTCATAGCCGGGATATAGTACACCTAAGCCCAGACTTGAATATCTGAAATTGCCTAAATACATTATATAATCCTTAATCATATTAGAGTTAAGGCCCGGAATCTTATCTCCGATTACGTACTGTCCCCACTTGATTTCCTGGTCGACGCCCTCTTTTACCATGTCCTTTATCATCTCTCTGGACTGTTCATTGAAAAGTTCAGGTTCCTCTTCCATCAGCTCGGCAACGATTTTCTTGAAGAGCCAAAGATGGGTGTTTTCATCCCTGTTGATATATCTGATTTCCTGAACGCTTCCCGGCATTTTACCGTTACGGCCTAAGTTATAGAAGAACATAAAGCCGGAGTAGAAGTAAATTCCTTCAAGTATATAGTTTGCAATTACCACCTTCAAGAAGGACTCTTTATTGGGGTTTTCCACAAACTGATTGTAAAGCTCTCCTATGAAAGTGTTTCTTCTGAGCAGATGCTCATCAGTCTTCCATTGATACAGGATATCATTTCTTTCCGTAGGGTTGCAGATGGTATCCAGCATGTAGCTGTAGCTTTGGCTGTGGATACACTCTTGGAAGGTCTGAATGGCAAGGCATAAATTGATTTCATTAGCCGTTACATACTGGGAAATGTTGGGCAAATTAGCCGACTGCAAGGAATCCAGGTATACTAAAAAGCTTAGAATCTTGTCATAGGCCTGTCTTTCCTCGGGCAAAAGCTTGGGATAGTCGCTTTTATCCTGATTCAGATTGATTTCTTCCGGTATCCAGAAGTTGTTCATAGCCTGTCTGTACCAATCGGAAACCCAGCTGTATTTCATATTGTTAAAGTCGTTTATATTGGTCGTATTAAAGTTTAAAAGTCTTCTGTTTTTAACACTTATATCCCCCTCCGGATTAAAAAGTGCCTTCTTTGAAATATTATTTTCACTCATTTTATCTTCTCCTCTTAATATCTATGCAAAACCTGTCGGTGGCTTTCGCCCCTATCCTTAGGATGAACAGCTTTCACAATCTTCCGCCTCTAAGGATTTAGAACGCACATAGTATACCGTCTTTACGCCGGACTCCCAAGCCAACACATATAAGTCTAAGAGCTGGCTCATCTTGTAATCGTTGGTAATCCAGAGATTAAAGCTCTGTGCCTGGTCAATATGTCTCTGTCTGACACCGGCTGCTCTCACAGTCCAGCTTTGGTCAATATTGTGAGCCTGCTTGTAATACCAATAGGTTTCAGGAGAAAGATCCGGAGCAACTCTAGGTAAAATTGCCCCCTTCTTTTCTTCCAAATAGAATTTGCTCATTATAGGGTCTAAGCCTGCTGTAGTTCCGATTAAAATGGAAGTGGAGCTGGTAGGAGCTGTGGCCATCAAATAGGAATTTCTCATGCCATGTGTGGCAACTTCTCCCTTTAATTCCAGCCATCTTTCACTATGGTAGCCTCTGTCTGCGAAATATGCACCGCTTTCCCACTCACTTCCGGAGAAATATTCGCAGGCTCCTCTTTCCTTCGCCAATTCATTACTTGCCTTAATAGATGCGTAAGCGATGTCTTCAAATACTTTATCTGCAAAATCCAAGTGCTCCTGAGATTCCCACATCACCTTGTTTTTGGCCAGCATGTGGTGGTAACCGGAAACGCCGAGGCCTATGGCTCTATTCTTTTTGCTGGTAATCTCAGCATCTAAAACAGGATACAGGTTTAAGTCGATTACATTATCCAAGGCTCTAACCGTAGTCCTTGTAACCTCATCTATTTCAGCAAAATTATTTACATCTATGTGGCCTAAGCAAAGAGATGCTAAATTGCATACAACGAAGTCGCCCGGCTTCTGCACCGTCACTATGATCTGATCTCCGTCCTTGGTCTCTACAGTTTGGCTTTCAAATTGGCTGGCGCTCATGTTTTGTGCAATTTCCGTGCAGAGGTTGGAGCAGTAAATCATGCCCTTATGCTTGTTAGGGTTGGCCTTATTAACCGCATCCCTGTAAAAGGTGAAGGGTGTTCCTGTTTCCACAGCCGACTTTAAAATCAGCCTGACAATGTCTTTCAGTACAACTGCCCTCTTGGAAATTCTGGAATCCTGAACGCAATCCCAATATTTTTCCTCCCATTCGTCTCCGAAGGTATCTTCCAAAGCATAGCCCTTAACGAGAAGGATGTCATGGGGATCCATCAAGTACCATTCTTGATTCAGGTCTTCTTTAGCCATTTTCCAGAACAGATCCGGATAACAAACTCCCGGGAAAACATCGTGGGCCTTCATTCTGTCATCTCCGTTGTTGGTTCTCAGCTGCAAGAATTCAGGTAAATCCTTATGCCATGCATCCAAATATACCGCACAGGCTCCCTGTCTCATACCCAACTGGTCTACGGCCACAGCAGTATCGTTGACTACGCGAATCCAGCGGATTACGCCGCCGCTGACACCCTCAAAGCCACGGATTTTGCCGCCACGGGAACGGACTTTTCCGAAGTACATGCCCATGCCGCCGCCCAACTTTGAAACTTCTGCAAACTGGGATACGCTATGGTATATTCCGTCCAAGGAATCGGGCACCGTGTCTATGAAGCAGCTGGAAAGCTGATGATAGGGCTTTCTCGCGTTGGATAAGGTGGGGGTTGCCACGGTTATCTGCTGCAAGCTCAAAACATCGTAAAACTTTTCTGCCCAGTAAAGCTTATCCGCCTCCTTCATGGCCAAGTGCATGGCAACTCCCATGTACATTTCCTGGGGAGATTCCAAGCTGTGATGGCTGTGGCTCTTGATTAAATATCTCTGGTTCACCAAGTCCAAGCCTGCGAAGGTGAAAAGGTCGTTTCGGCTGTTGTCGATCTTCTTCTCCAGCTCATCGATCTCCGCCTTTGTATAATTTTCTAATATGTAGCCGCCATATAAGCCTTCATCGGTTAAGTATCTTATCTTGTCCGCAAAGCTGCTCAGTCCCAGATTTTTTTCCGTTTCCTTCAGCTCCCTGTGGAAACCGTAGGAAAGAATCCGTCCTGCGATTTTTTCCCATTCCGGCTCTTCCTGGGAGGTAAGCTCCTCGGCGGCAATGGTCAGAATTTTCAACCTGGCATCCAGGTTTTCTTCCTTCTTTTCCAGGGACATATATTTAGCCCTCAATCGTGAAACATCATATTCGGGGAAGTCCATCTGGATTCCGCTTAAAACAGGCTCCAAATCCAAATCGCCGATATCTTCCATGAGTTTGGTTCTCATTCTTCTCAATGAGGTTCTCTGCTCTCTGTAAAGAATGAAGCTACGAGCCGCAGTATAGCAGTCATTTCTCATGAGGATTTCTTCAACCTTATCTTGAATTTCCTCTACTTCCACTTTATCTCTGTTTTCAAATTGAGCTTCCAGCTGGGCTAACAAGCCGTCCAATCTGGCTTCATCGTAAGACTCACCCACAGAATCGAAGGCCTTGGATATGGCTAATTTTATCTTAGCCGGGTCGTATGATGCTTCCGTTAAATTTCTCTTCACTATAACTTTCATGTTCTTGTTCCTTTTCTTTTATTAAATATTGGTTGGTCTGCCACGCTTTTGCAAACCTTCTATGTTATTTAATCCGCTATATCTCGTTGTTTTTCTTTTTTAGTTGTAATTCCCGCCACAACATATAGTTCGTTTATACCATAAAATTCCGCAATAATCCATAGCAAAGTGAAAATTTTTTAGAATTTTTTCAGCGGGCAATACCCTATGCCGGCTAAGCACGAAGCCTTCGTTAAAATCTAAAATCAAAGCGTTTTCTAAACAAAAAAAGAGAAGTATCCGCTTTTACATGTGTACTTCTCAATTCAATCTTCGTAGTGTCCTCGACATGCGACGATATAGATTATATCGTTTTCCTCATAATAGACAATTCTGTTAGTATCATCAATGCGCCTACTCCACATACCGCTTAAATTATCCTTTAGCGGTTCAGGCTTGCCTATACCCTCAAAAGTGCTTCTCTGTATATCTTTTATAAGCCCATTTATCTTTTTCAGGGTTTTCTTGTCCTGTATCTGCCAATATAAATAATCGCTCCATATCTATCTTCCCATAATGGCCCCATTAGTCTACCTCAATCAAATCATGTGAGGCAAAATTCGCTTTTCCCTCTTTTATATCTTTCACAATGTTTTCAAGATAACGGATATTATTTTCAGAGTAGAATGGATCAATGGCAACTTCAAAAGGTATGCGTTTTTCCCTGCCGACTTTCTTTGCAAAAATCGTAAATGCCGCACTCATGGAGAGTCCTAATTCGGAACAAGTCTGCTCCATGCTTTTTTTCACATCTTCATCTAATCTAAAATTCACATTTACTGCCTGTGCCATGTTAAACACCACCTTTCTGTTTTCCTAATTATAACTCAACCACTAAAATTTTGCAAGCATTATCATTACTTTTTCTTTACATTATAATGCTATGTAGGGTTCACGCCTTCATATTATTAAAATATCCTTGGATGTTCCAAGATATCATCAGGCTTATTATCAGATTTATTACAGCTGACAGTAAAACCAAAACTACGAAAATCAATGCCTTTCCCGAGCCTTTTTCTTTTTTGTAAAAACCGGTTATAATAAGCATGACGCTGTAAATCGCAGGCATGGCCACTAAAATCGCTCCCGGCATACCCACCTGTACGGAATAGTTAACCGTCAAATACCATGCCACTATGAGCATGATTAAATTTATGGTATGGACACTGCCCATGGCCAAAATATATTTTGCTACATTGGCCCTATTCCTTCTGTCTTCCTGCCCATAAACCATTTTCCGTGGAAATATACTATCAAGCCGTATACAAATACGATAACATATAGCACTAGATACACCAATCCGTTATGAAGTAAAACATCAAGCACCTTCATGGACTCCTCCCCTTTTCTCTGCACATTTCTATGCATTATTGTAGCATTTTTGAAGGCCAAGGGAAGTTCTTAAAACAACTGAGGGTTTTTACGAATCAAAGCGACTAATTGTTAAAGGGTGATGATTTTAACTTTAAGGAAGGAAGTGACAAAATGAAAAAGTTTAAAGCCATACTTTCAATAACAGTGATTGCGATACTTTGCTTTTCCCTGGTTGCCTGTGGCAACTCCAATGAGGAAAGCGCTGCAGACGGCTACCATATGCCCGATATGAATTATGAGGAAACCGGTGCAGGATTTTCCGTTACGAATGATGTAAACAAGGGGAAATCCGGCGAGGCGGAGCAACCGGCCGCTCCCCAACAGCAGGAAAGCAAAAAAACCTTTAAGCTGATTTACAGAGCCGATATATATCTGCAAACCCTCGACTTCGACGAGAGCCTTGAAGCCATAGAAAAGATAGTTGAAGAGAAGAAGGGCTATTTCGAAAGCCGTCAGATAAACAATGGCACCTATTACACGGATTCTGACGGGAAAACAGGAAGCTTTACCATAAGAGTGCCTTTTGAAAAGTACAAGGATTTTCTGGACATGGTTTCCGGAGCCTGCCACGTGGTATCCCTATCCCAAAATATAGAGGATATCGGGGCTGCATATTTTGACACGGAAAATAGAATAAAGACTTTGGAAATCAAGGAGGAAAGATTGCAGAAGCTCCTTTCCGCCGCCACAAAGATGTCCGATATCATCGAGCTGGAAAGCGCTCTCTCAGATAACGAATATGCTCTGGAAAGTCTCAAATCCCAGCTGAGAGACTATGACAGCTTGGTGGATTACTCCACCATAACCCTGTCTCTTGAAAGCGTAGAAACTCTTTCGGAAAATGTAAACGTTAAGCTTAACTTCGGTCAGAGACTGTGGCTTTCCGTGAAGAACGGTGCTAACGACTTCGTAAGAGGTTTTGAAAATATAGCAGTATGGTTCAGCTATAACCTGCTTCAGCTGGCAGTGCTGATAATTGTTGTCCTGCTGGTGTTAAAGCTTAAACTCATATCAAGGGGGGCAAAGCTGATTAAGACTAAAGTTTTTCACAAAAATATAAGCAATGACGATTCCAAGGTTGACCAAAAGGAAAACTAGGGAATTCCTCCGATAAATAAAAAAATGGTAGTGCACAAAAGCCCCTTGGGAGAGATTTTCTTCCAAAGGGCTTTTGCATTTGTGTTGGCGTATATCGGCAAGTTATGCCCTCTTTGCTTCCTTCCGCTTTCCCGTGACTTCCTCCACAGTGAGTTTATACACGGTGGTTCTGGGTATGGCCGCCGGATTGAAGCCGGCCTTCTTTTCCGGATGATAGTGGTCCATGAGGAGCTGCAAAGCTTCCTGCTTTTCCTCCTCGGAAAGGATGATGATACGGCCCTTTCCTATGATACTTTCGTAGTCATAGGTGCAGTAGCCCTGCTCTTCAAAGTATTGGAGTTTATGGGCTCCGTCCATCTCAAATCCCGCCCTGTTGTCCTTATGTATCAAATCCAGCTTATGGCCTATCAGGGCGCTGTGAAAGAAAAGCTCAATCTTCTCATTATCAACCGCCATGCCGAAGTTAAGAGGAACGATATAGGGGTAGCCATTGTCGTTTAAGGCTATCCTGCAAACGGTGCATCGTTTCATCACCTCTATGATTTCCTGTCTGTCCTTTATTTCTCTGTCTTTCTTTATCATGATGTTTCTCCTTTTTGTCTTGCCCTTAGTGGATGTCCTTTTTAGAGTATTTTATATAAGCGGCGATGATTCCTATGATGCCTGCAGCCACACCTATGGTAAGCATGGTGATATCGATTTTTCCGGTGTTAACGATGTCCGCACCCTCAGTATAGCCGAAAGGGGTAATATATTTGAGAAATTCGGCCTTTTCCGTGATGTTGGCTGCTATGTTCAAAAAGTACATGCCAGCTGCAATTCCCAGCCCTATTCCGGTATTTCCCTTTCTCATAAAGGCTGATATACCGAAGCAAATTCCCGCCAGCTCAAGCTGTAATACAAAGTATGCCAAATGAATCAAATTCAATTCTTTCCAGGGGATATTTTCACCGATGAAGGTCATGGTTACGACTGCAATTCCATAGATTATGAGATTCATCATCGTTATTTGCAGAATAATGGCTTCCAGCTTCTCCGTTATGATTTTCCTTCGGCTCACAGGATGGGACAGAAGAAATTCTGCCGTTCGCTCCTTTTCCTCCTTGCTCAATATGCCTACCGCACAAAGAGAAGCATAAAAAGCACCTCCCAACCCCAATATATTTCCGCATTCTATGGTATAGAAGCCTATCAGGCTGGCAAAATTCAGTTTGTCCATGCCAAATGCTGCGGTAAAGGAACCCATGGAGGCAAACATATCATTTACTCCTGCCATTTCCTCTTTCATTTCCGGGAACAGAAGGACACAGAGCGCCAAGAAGGCTCCTATGGCACCTGTCCATATAAGCATAGAGGTTCTTCCCCGTCTCAGTTCATGTCTTAAAACAGTCATCACTTTTCACCTGCCTTTCCATAGTAGTGGAGGAAAATCTCCTCCAAATCAGGCTCCCCGATGCTCAGGTCGGAAACATTCCCTTGGGAAAGTCTCTCAAGCAGGGAATTCATATCTCCGCTGTAGAGGAAGCTTAGAGTTTCGCCTATGGTCTTTTCGTCCTTTATGCCCTCCAGCCCCTGCAAATTCACAGTTCCTTGAAGCGCTATCCGCTTTGCATTGGTCTTGCTCAAGGCTTCCACCCTGTCGCAGGCTATAATTTCTCCCTCTCTGATGACAGCCGCCCTTGTGCAGTTTCGCTGAACTTCGGAGAGGATGTGGCTGGAAAGAAAAACGGTGACCCCCTCTTTGTTTCTTTCCTCTATTATATCAAAAAACTCTCTCTGCATGAGGGGATCCAAGCCACCTGTAGGCTCATCCAATATGAGAAGCTGCGGATTGCTTTGGAGGGCAGTCACGATGGCTACCTTCTTTCTGTTTCCGAAGGACAGCTCATCCACCTGTATGGCAGGGTCCAGCTGCAGCCTTTCACAAAGTCTTTTAGCCTCTGCTTTGCAGTCCTTTTTCCTCATATCCGCGGACAGCTTCAATATGTCTCTGACCCGCATGCCGGAATAGAAAACGGCTTCCGAAGGCAGATAACCCACCTGGGCCAGGATTTTTTCTTTTTCCTTACAAATATCCATTCCCAGCACCGTTGCACTGCCGGAGGTGGGTGAAATCAGTCCTAAGAGAGTTCTGATGGTGGTGGATTTTCCCGCGCCGTTAGGCCCGATAAATCCGAAGCACTCTCCTTTTTCTACGGAAAGATTCACGTCTATGACACCTCTGGATTTTCCGTAATACTTTGTAAGGTCGGTAATTTTAATAGCTTCCATAGTTCTCCTTACCTCTTCCTTTCTATCTGTACAGCCTACTCTAAGCCGAAATAGTCCATGTATTCCTTGAACATTATCAGCTACTCTCTCCCTTTTGCGTTAAAAAGAATTACCTTATTATATCACATTCGGCAAACTATCTAGCTTTTTGTTTGCAAAATTTTATTTTGCCTATTGTTGATATTTGCTGTCAGAATTTCAGATTCCCATAAAAAAACCGTTCCCCGAGGCATCCCCGAGGAACAGTTCTCTTTTAAATATGTCTTTTCTCGTTAAGGAGAATTGCCATTACCCGGTTGTTTTCTTTCCGATAGGGAATAAAATCAGCATTATAGCCAGCATGAGAGATGTAATCATAATAAGCATCCAAAGGATTAGATATGCATCGTATCCCGTCTTAGGAGCAATTTCACCAATCTTTTTAGTCTTATACACATTGGTGAAGGTCATAGTCTTAACCGTTTCCTTGCCCTTCTTAATAGTGCACGTTGCCTTTAGGTCTCCATTTTCTTCCTTAACCACATAGGCGGCCATATATACGGTTTTATCATACTTGTAGCCCTCGATGCCTGTATTTTGCTCCATTATGCGATAATAATAGGTTCCCGGTTGAGTGAATTCAATAGTTCCGAAAGCAATCTCGCCTTCACCCTTAATGGTTACTTCCCTTCCTGCTTCAGGCATAGGATTGTTTTTATCCAAAGGTTCCAGTTTGAAAACAAATTTTGAATCGGCTTTCGGTTTATCGCCTTCAATGTTCTTCGCAACAACCAGCTTCTTTCCCTTGACCAAAAGAGGTACATATTTGTTTATGAATACCACATCGGTGGCCGCTGCTCCGTCCTTTGTAATCTTTCTTTCAACCTGAAGCTGTACTCCGTTTGCCGTAACTACATATTCAATCTTATAAAGAGACTTATCGAAGGAATACTTTTCGATTCCCGTATCTATCTCCTTTATCCTGTAAATGTAGGTTCCCGGCTTTGTAAAGGTTATGTTGCCGAATTCCTTGCTTCCCGTTCCCTTGATGGTAACTTCCATGGCCTGAGCACTTCCTGCTCCCGCCGGCATGGGCATTTGTAAAAGGCCTGCAGTATTGCTCTCTGCCTCCAGCACAAACCTGAAAGTCTCCCGGGAATTTTCTATGCCCACAATCTCCTTTTTAACGGGAGGGTCTGAGGTTACAGGTATAAAAGATGTCCCTCCGCCGGAAGGTGGCGTCGGTACAGGTGGTATCGTAGACCAAGTACCCTCCAAGACCACATCCTCCGTAGGCATGGTGAATTTTCCCGCCGTAATGGTTAACCCTGCCGGGGTCTTAATCCTCCATCCGCTAAAGGTATATCCAGGCAAAACAGGATTAGATTCTACAGTGACCTCATCGTTATAGCTGTGAGTAGTTATTGCCGGAAGTGCCGGCTGTCCGGTCACATCTGCTGTATAAGTGTAAGTTACCGTATGTTGGTTTTTCTTCCATATAGCCTTAAGTGTTACCGCACCTCCATCTACAGATGTTAGGTTCTTAACTTCCTCTTCATCGGTATAGGTGTGGATATCTCCGTTATCATCCACAAAGCTCCAGCCCGCAAAAGCATACCCTGTGAGAGTATACCCGTTACTCGAAAGCTTGTCTGCCTTTCCATATACCATAGCCTTGTCCGGTGTAGTGCCCTCAGGCTGACTGATTAGAGGATTTCCATCTGAGTCAAGGGTATTCTTATCGAATTTTATAGTATAAACATGGTGCTTCCACTGGGCATAGAGGGTCACATCTTCTCCCGGGTTGTTTATGTTCTTAACCGAAGCCTGATCGGCATAGGCAGTGCCTGTTCCGTCAGCCTTCAGATTCCACCCTGTGAAATCGTATCCCTCCAAAGCATAAGTGTTGCTTGTAAGCTGCACCGTCACATCCTGAATTATAGGTTGGTTCGGCATATTTCCCGTAGGAGTGCCCGAAAGAGGCTCTCCGTTATTTGACTGTGTATTTTTGTCAAATATGATGTTTGCTCCCAAAGGCTTCCACTGGGCATAGAGAATTAAATCCTCTGTTCTCTGTCCCGTTTTTAAGTTGCTTCCTGCCGTGTAGGATGTTCCTGTTCCGTCAGCCTTATCATTCCATCCGTTAAATACATAGCCCGCCTTGGTCAGTCCTGTGCCCGGCTTTACTGTCACTTGATCTGTATTGGCATCTGCTCCCAGAGCATCTACGGAAGGATAGTATCTGTTTGTATCTTCTACAGTTCCCGTGCCCGTGTTGCTGTCATACTTAACATTAGAATATACAACGATGTCAAAGTCTTGGCTTACCTTATCGCCATAGCCGTCTATAATAGCTGCTGTCCCCTTTACAGTTCCCGTCTTTAAGCCGTCTAAGTCGGCACTTTCATCACCAAGGTCATGTATGGTGGCTATATCAAGAGGCTCTCCAAGCTTTATTGTAAGAGAGGCCTTTGAATTGGGAACTCTGTTCTCCACTGTTGCTACAACTTTGCCGGTATGATTGTCCGTCACATGCACGAAGGTTTTATCGGGCGTTATTTTGATTACAGGTAAAGTATGAAGTCCTGCATTGACATCCTTTGCCCTATAGTCTCTTCTTGCCACATTGGCAGCAAAGATAACCTCCGCCATATTAGTTTCTCTGTTAAAGGCTGAGTCTATAGCAGGTTTTCCGTTCACCTTTTGCTTAACAAATTTCTGTCCTGCCGGCAACACTCCTTTAACCTGCCACTTGCCGTCGTGTGGCATAACCAAAGTGTATTTTCCGTCCGCATCGGTTTTGAACTTGGTATTGGCGGCATATTCCTTGGCATTGGTCTGCTTAACCTCGTTGCCGCTCATATCAAAGAGCTTCATTTCAACTCCCGATGACTTGGTATCCGTTCCATCATTGTAGGTGGAGTTGTAGTCCTCTTCATGCCAAGCAAAGCCTGTTATCTCCATATCCTGCAAATTGTATTCGAGAGGTTTTCCCGATTGGCCTCTGTCACCGAAATAAGGAGTGGTTGTACCCTCTATGGTAAAGTTGGCATAGAACACATTTTGAGCAGTCTGCAAGCCTATCTCCGATTTATGCTCATGTAGTTTATATTGCATATCTAAGGAAATCTTTTCCTTGGCGCTTATCTTGTCGATGGTCAGCTTAATCATGGTGATTTCGGCCAGGTCTACAGGAAGGTTTTCCACAGCAGCTCCCGAATTGGTTTTAAACAATTTCCACGAGGAGGCCTGTGCACCTGTAAAGCCGTTAGCTGCAGCATTGGCATCTGTAGTGTAATACAAGTTGTACTTCAAAGGTTTGCTATCAAGGCCTGCCGTATCTATTCCCATAAAGTCAACGGAAAAATCATTCTTTTCGGTGCTTCTCAGTTGACCGTTATAGAAGTATTTCTGCGGTACGCCTTTTTTCATAATAGGTACATAGACTTCCCAATCCTTAGTCTGGATTGCGTCGCTGCCCGTCATGAATATTCTTTCAGAGAACAGATTTTCCACAGCGGTAATGTCGCGGCTGGACACGCTTACGGTGCTCTCATCATAGGGGCTGGTAGCTATAGCATAGGGAGCCACTCCCTGAATGGCCTGCTCATTGATTTTTACCGACATGGTAGACAGCTTTGTAAAATCGTAATAGAGCATTTCCGCTTTGCCATCGCCGTTGATATCCTTGGCAGATGCATCATTTCCAAAGACATCTCCTTTCGGAGCTCCATCTAAAAGCTGGTTATTATCATTTGTGGTTTCAACGATTATTTTAGCCTCGTTTCCGCCGCTTCCGTCTCTGTTGGCGTCAAAATCCGTATCCATCCAGGCACCTGTCAAGGGCCATGCAACTACGGGCTTTGCATTATACTTAGCCTGAAGCTTAAACATAATCCTGCTGTGATTATAGGAGGTACTGTATCCGGGCTTTGTGCTGTTTGCGGAAAGAAGCTTTTCAAAGGGCGTATCTCTATAGGAAATTTTCAGTATGCCGTATTCATCGCTTCCTGATTTCCCTGCACCTATGCCGGAGGGTATAAACTGTACCGAGATATTTTCATCCTGCCCGTAATTACCCAGGCCTGCACTTCCGTTAATGTAGCTGAACTCCGAATTTATCTTATAGTAATAGGTAGGACGAAGCCTTACATCGTTATTGACGAGAAGTCCCTTTGTATCTCCTGTAGCCTCCCAATAAACAGGTGCGGTTATGTTGAGGTTTTCGCCCTGATTTATGGTACCGGGGCCTACCGACGGCCCGTGGGCCTGGAACTTGTGAATTTTAATCTGCTGCTTGGCCAACCTGTTACTGGCGCCTTCCGCCTTATATTCCGCCTTTCCTTCAGTCTTGCTTTCTTCAAAGAGGTTTTTAAAGCTGAGGGCTGCAGCTACATTGAGTTTATCGTAGCTGTCATCGTTTTCTTTGTCGCTTACAGCTCCTACCTGAATATTTGTACCCGGATAAACCGATGGGATTTTAGCATTGTACATGCCAAGGCCTATGCTCGGCATCCAAGCGTTTTCCGAACCCATATTCCAGAACTTTGTAGAATTTGCTCCCCAGTTTATGTCATTGGGGAAGCTTACCTTAAGAGATGTGAGATATATGCCATTATCAACATCTACACCCGGAATCAGGAAATATGACCTGCCCTTACCATCAGAAGGATGCTGCCAATCCTGAACCCCTACAAACTGTTTTTTGATTGTCTCTCCGGTGGAAAGAGTGTATTCGAGAACGAAATCGTTTACCTGGGACCAACCGATTTTATCGAAAGAAACCGCATTGGTAAGTGATAACAACTTTTTATCTGTACCCTGGAAATCGAGCACAGCATCTTTATACTGCATGGCAGGAGTTTCCGTAAAGGTTCCGGTCCTTGGAGTTATATCTATTCGAGTCAACTCCAAAAGTCCGGGCAGGTTGGTACTGGGCACTCCATCCTGAGCAAACATATTTGCAGTCCTTCTTTCCAAAGGAACGCCGGCGGCATCCCCTAATACTCTACCCCTTCCGTCGTTAACGGAGCCGAAAGGATTTACGTAGTAATCCTGGTCCACTACAGAAATCTTTTGAGGACGAGTTCCTTCTACAAACTTAGCACCAATATAGGTCTGTGCCTTTTTAGTTCCGTGGTAAGCAGTGTCTCCATTATCATCATGGGCCGGAAGCCCATCTATGACTTCATCCTTATAATCGCTGTACTCGCAATAAAGAGCCGCTTTAAGTTTAAAGGTCTTTGGCAGGTCTGCCGCTCCGCCGGTGCCTATAAGGCCGTTGTAATTCATGTGGCCCGGCATCAGCTTATGGATATAAAGTCCCGATCTCACATCCACACTTTGGTTGGTTACAGTCCAGTCGTTGATTTCATCTACAGCTACTACCAAAGTTTTTGCGTATGGTATATTCAAAGCTTTGCAAAGCTCATCCAGCTTGTATAGTTTGCCGCTAAAGCCTGCATTATAGTCGTTATGGTTTGTATTGTTGGAGACGGTCTCCTTTCCCGCCTCATAGCGGTAGGAAGCATCTATCAAATATTTCTCCGAGTCTATTCCCTCATTCTTCAGGTTATGTCTAACTCCGTCAGGCCCTATAACCTCCAAAAGTCTCTGGTTTTTTCGGTCTAAACGGTCTGCCATAGTAATGGCGTCTCCAGTCAGCTCTACCACAACGGGGTCATATCCGGCTTCACCGAAAGCAATGGTGTTTCCATTGGAATCCACATTGTATTTCATGGTGTCGCTGAATTTTCTTATAGCAAAAGTTCTGTACATTCCGGTGATATCGTGGTCGTTAACCTCCATTTCACCGCTACCGGAAGGGTCTGCTACCAAATGAATATTATCCTTTTGGTGCAAGGTAGTAACAGTATATTCCTTCTTGAAGGGTCCCCCTTCCTGTTCATGTATCTGCTTCGAGGTCAGCTCCCTCTTTATTTTCGCCTGGTACTTATCGGGAATGTCGGCGCCGTTGGAAAGTCTGTGGTGATAAGCACGCAAACGGTACCGGAACCACTCTTCATTGACTCCCACAGTATTGTATTCATATTCTTTTTTGAGAACCTCAATCTTCGATACATACAATTTATTGCCTGCATCGTTGGCCTCCGCCAGCTTCCACTCTGTCATGGCAGCAGCATTTACAGGAGCTTCCGTCACTCCTCCAATTGTTTGAGCCTCATATCCCTTGGCAAAGCTCTCCTCATCTACCAAGGTTTCTATTCTCTTCACATTTCCCGTAGATGCATCGGTTATGAAGATTCTATATGTAAAGCCGTACTGTTTTGAAGTCCGAAGTTGACTCAGCTCAATAGGGGTTAAGGTTTCCTCGTACTCAAGAGACAGCTTGAGGTCATCCATTATTTTGAAGCTCTGATTAACCTTGAAATCTTGAAGAACCCAAAGGCTCTGGGAGTCATTATACTTATCCCCGCTCTTCATATACTGTGCTATCTGTGTCAAAGGATTCGAATAGCTCTTTGACAGGGCTACAGCGTCCGAGCCGTTTACGGAAATAGTTTCGTTGCCCTGAACATATTTGAATTTCAGCGGCATACCCTCTTTTTTCTTTAGGCTTCCGTCTGTAGCTTTATAGGAAACATAGGAAGGGTTGGGGGCGATGTGGGTCGTTTGGCTCCAGTCGCCTTGGTAGAGTCTGTTATAATAAACCACCGGTTTATATTCTAAGGTGAAGGTGCCGGCTTTGTAGAGAAGGTCTGCCCATGAAAGATTAAGGCCCTGTGCAGCCGGGGCAAAATTATTTCCCCATTCCCTTCCTGCCAGTGCTGCTCCGTTTATGGTAAATTCGCTTTTTCTCGGCTTTCCGCCACTTCCGTCCATAACAACCGTCTCGCCTGTGTCAGCTGTAAAGGTAACTCGGATTGGTCCGCTATCCTTTTCAAATATATTTCCCACACCGGGCAAAATCATGCCTAAAACGGTATCGTTAAGCAGATGGCCTTTTGTCTTAGTAAAGGCAACCTGTAAGGATTTCTTGTCCATCTGGCCTTCTGTCCAGAAAGAGGACATGGTTCCTTTGGCATCATCGGCAGCAGAGGCTGTGCGCCAGTCTACCTGTGCTCTCGGAAGATGAGATCCTCCCTCGGTTGAAATATCACCTGTATTCCATGTCTTGTCATCGGTTAAATTGACAATAGTCCATTCGGGAGTAGTCATATCACCTACAAGGGAAATTTTCCCTGCCGGCTCACCCGGTGTGGCTGAAGTTGAAGCTTCCTCCTGCTCAGGTTTTCCGTAGTTTGTGAAGATCCTCATCTCGAAATCATATTTCCCTTGGGTTGCTGTCAGCTCATTCAAAAGCTTTGTGGCATTCTGTCTCACGGAAATCTGCCCAAGCAAAGCCGTCGTAAAGCCCTGGGCCGGCTTGCATATTACAGTAGTGCTTCCGTCAGCATTATTGGCAGTCTGAAATGTGGCATCCGGCAAATTGGGTAGCTTAATTACGCTGAAGCCTGCCGGTATTTTGAATGTGGCGGCCACACCTACCCGCTTGTCATCGGGAATCTCTCCCAGGGAAAACTTGAACCCGAGTGCGAACTCGTAGGTTCCCATTTTACCGATGGCAAAATCTGCCGGTGTTTTCATAACCGTGTTATTAGGGTCTACTTTAAACCAGTTGTTGGCCGGGTTTATCTGTATGACCGCTGCCGGATCTCCTCCGTTTTCGGCGTTAGCAAAGCCGCCAAAGGTAAAGGAGCCTGTCATCAATACGGTTGCAAGAAAAATCGACAGAATTTTCTTCATAGGCCTTTTGAGACTCTTCATATTTCTTCCCTTCTTTCTTCTGAAAATTGTTTAGTTTTTATAATTATGCTTGTTGTCAGATAATGGATACATATATCCATTATTAGAATACCACTAAAACGTGGATTTTGCAACATTTTATCAGCGGTGCAACAGGATTTTTATGCACTCTCGGGAGGCAAGGGGAAGGCAAGGGTGAATCACATGTAAGCGAGGGGGATATCTCGTATATTAAGCCATTTCCCGCAAAGTCTAAATCGAGGCTTAATTTTTTACCTTTTCGCAGGCAAAAATCCGTCTTTCCTAGCGTAAACCCCGGATTTTGGAAGCTTTTTGCCATTCACTGCCAAAAAAATTAAGCCGACTTTGCTGGTTTTCCAAAATCGGCTCAACTTCTCTATTGAAATTTTAAAATCATCTCTATACTATTGCCATCAATTTGGTTATGCCCATATAATGGTGTAAAAAGAAAAAGACAAAAAAGATGAGCCACAAGTACTTATCCTGTATAATGTTAGTTACGACACAAAACATAAAGGAGGTACATCATGGCTCAAGTTAATATTACACTATCTCATGAAGAAGTGCTACAAATTTTATCAGGAAATCGCGATGACG